>JAHPYZ010000043.1 GCA_019058425.1 Promethearchaeota archaeon | reverse complement strand
GTAGCAGGAAATCCTACTGGAAATTGATCTAAATGTATCTGCAACTCACGATATATATCATTTTCTTCGAGCATTTTCTTATAATTTAAAAAAGTCAGTAAATCTAATATATTGATTAAATTAATATTCATCATATGTTTTTTTAAGTGTAATTATAAGCGGATGATAAAACTATGAAAATTGTATTTCATGAAAAATATTATAATTCTGAATATGCGTGGGATCCTGCTGCTTCTCCAGGACGATTAGAAGGAATAATGAAAAAAATTTCAGAAAATAAAGAATATGAAATTATTACACCTAATCCCGCAACAGAAGAAGACATTATGAGAGCTCATACACATAGACATGTTCAAAACATTAAAAAGGATAGTTTATTATATGAATTAGCTTCATTAGCAGCAGGAGGAGCGATCTTGGCGGCAGAAGAGGGATATAAAGGAAATCCTACATTTGCAGTTATCAGACCTCCTGGTCATCACGCTTCAGCGGATTCATGTTGGGGATTCTGTTATTTCAACAATATAAGTATAAGTCTCTTAAAGTTATATTCCGAAGGAAAAATAAAATCGGCATTTGTTTTAGATTTTGACTTACACACTGGTGATGGAAACATAAATATTTTATCAAATAGAAATGATGGCTTCAGAGTCAAAATTCTTAATCCTGATTCTTCCGGAAGAACCGGTTATATTAAAGAAGTGAAATCATTTATGGAAGGTTTGAAAGATATCGACATTTTCGTAGCCTCAGCTGGATTTGACCAAGGTATTGATGATTGGGGGCATCTTTTGTACCCAGAAGACTACACCGAATTGGGTAGATTAATGAAAAAGTATTCAGAGAAATTATGTGAGGGCAAAAGATATGCTCTTTTGGAAGGAGGATATAATCACAATGTAATACCTAATAATGTAGATTCTTTTTGCCAAGGATTCAAATAAATAAAAAGAATTGAAAAAATCTAATTTTTAAAATAATTAAGTACTTTTTGCATATTTTTATAAGAACTTTTAACTTTGGTTATATCATTAATAAATGTTAAGTTTGTAAGAACAATATGTTTCATGCCAACTTTAGCATAATCTTCAATTTTTCCTATGATTTCATCAGGTGTACCATGTAAGATATTATCATTACACATTTTATGTGGAATTTTACTAATAGCTTCCAATATTGTCTCCCGATCATATTGAGTTGGGATATAATCAAGTAATCCATAAAATTCTTTACCCAAGGGATGCTCCATTCCATATTCTTGAAAAACCGAGTTTGGAAATGTTAACAACATATTTTTAAGATATGGACTTCCGATTAATTCATCACATTTGTTATGGTCTTCATCGATAACAATATATGAATAAAAACCGGGTGTGATTTCCTCAGGATTTCTTCCAGCTTTTTTTGCTGCATTATGAATGTGATCTAAACGGTATTTGTAGGCTTTTGGATCTGAATATCCAGGTAACCAACCATCACCAAGCCTTCCTGTTAGATCTAACATTTTTGGTCCGTGAGCAGCAATCCATATAGGTGGATACTTATCTTTTTCAAAAGGTTTTATTGTTAGTACTGCGTCTTTTAATTTCCAAAATTCTCCATCATAATCAACTTTTTTGTCACTCTCCCATAAAAGTTTTATAATCCTTATAGATTCTTCCAATCTACTTACAGGTTTATCCCATTTAATTCCATATGGAATGACATTCTCTCCCTCACCGGTTCCGATTCCTAAAATAACTCTACCTTTAGAGATGTTGTCTTGGGTAATTAAAGTTTGGGCTAAAACCGCTGGATGTCTTCTAAACGTCTCTGTTACACTAGTTCCTAATAATATTTTACTTGTATTCCAAGCTGCTACCGCCATTATAGAATATACTTCATGAAAAATATGAGGATCCTTTTGAAATGCAGCAGATTTTATAAGATCTGGAGTCCAAATAGATTCTGGAGTCCACCCCATCAAATGATCTGCCATCCACACAGAATCATAACCAATTTCTTCTAACCTTTTTATTTGATCAATTCCCTTACCTATTGGTCCAAAAATACTACTTTCAGTTCCTATTTTTATATCAGATATATCCATATAACCTCACATATTTTTTGTTTTAAAAAATGAAATTAATTTACTTGATAAAAGGATTCTTCAAACTCAGGATTATCTTTATATCTCCCCATAAAAAGTAGCGGTGCTTTGTCGATATTTTTAAAAATGTATGATGGTACTTTTATATCTGCCTGTTTTAACGCACTTTGTACTTCTTCAACTGATGGGGGGCATCCTTTAATAGCAATCATCTCCTTGATATTAGGATCGTCTTTATTTGCATTGTATATACATTGGCCTACAAGAATAGTTTTATTCATGCCAGGGGTAGGTTTCATAACTTTTCCTGTCAAAACTTCTACATCATCATAAGGTTCTCCCTTCCATGCTTGCTTTATTGCTGTTAACAGGATTCCATTTAATCCTGAACAGTATGTACACATGGTCTCATCATATTTATGATACTTAATACCTGAGATTCCTGCTTTTTGATATGGAAGAGGTAAGGTGTTATTATTGGAATAGATATAATCCCATTCATGAGGGGAAGCTAAATCTACAATCTTTTCACCAACAATTTCAATATCAGAAAGATCTAAAGGACGGTTTCTATCTTTTGCTGCTTGTACAAGATGTGGAACTACTGATGGATCAATATCCAAAAGGTTAGCTCCAACAACATCAGCGGAAAAAATATCAGTTGATGCGACTAAGATATTACCTCGATGAGCTTTTCCATCGATAGCAGGACCACGTTCAAGAGTATATATCCCATCAATAATCGCCAAGCAAGGAGGTGCTTTGTTTGCTAATTGAGCAACATTGTAATGAAGATTCTTAATCGGATCTGCACTATGGAATTTCTTACGTGAGGCAATATTGATCAACCCTTTTAAGTTCTTAATTCCTAGACTAACTACGCATTGTGCATGAGTTTTAAGAACAGGTATATCAATTAGAAAATCCGAATGGAGCATATCAGCATTCATTTTAGCTGTTAAGCCTTCGGTAAGCTCAATTTTTTCAAAAGGTCTTTCAAATGTATTAATCACCTTAATTCCATATTTATCTCTTAGACTATTGTAACCAAGTTTCTCAAAAGCATCCATAGCAGTTTCTGTATCTTTAGGATCTTCTGATACTATTCCTTCTCCTATGGTAATATCATCTATTCCTCTTTCTTTGAGTAGAATAATGACATCTTCAATAACACGGGAAGTTGTAATAACTCCCCATTTTGGAATATCACAATGTCGATTCCAATAGACTATATTCGGCTTTATAAACACTTTCGCTTTTGATGGTAATTGTTCAAATCCATTTGAAAGCTGAATTGCCTTACGTAATGATTCTAAAGGTTCTTCATATTTAACAATCGATACTATAGATTTGTTCAAATAATTACACCTAATTTCATTTTGTTCTATAATAATGATTTGAATTAAATATATTTTAAAAATTAATTTACTCTAAAAAATAGTTTAACAATATAAAATATAATTTAATATTAGAAGGTCTATTTCTTAGATTTAGCATTCCATTCTTCAGCTAAAATGCTCATAACGATCGCATCATGATATGCTCCTCTCAACCACATAAATTGTCTTTTTCGTCCTTCTTCAATAAATCCTATTTTACTGTAAACTTTAAATGCTCTAACATTGTACTCATATACCGTTAGTTCGATTCTATTTAAATTAACAGTGTTAAAAGCATATTCTAATAATAATTCTATGGCTTCAGTACCATATCCCTTATTCTGATACTCTTTTTCTCCAATCACAATTCCAATTTCTGCTGATCTATTCTTCCAATCTATCTTATGAATACCACAGTTGCCAATAAGCTTCTCTGATCCATCTTCATTAGGAATTGTAATAGCTAAATGAATGGTATCTTCTCTATCTTTTAAATTCTCCATCCATTCTTCTTCTTCCATCCTTGTCATTGGACGATACATGACAAGATATTGATTAATCTCTGAGTCATTAAACCATTTTAAGAAAGATTCGATATATTTCCTTTTAACTGGACCTAGTATTACTCGCTCTCCCTTTAACATGAAAGAAGAAAATCCGCTTTACAATAAAAAATTATGCTTTTTCATTATTTAGGAACAAAAAGAGAAAAAATAAGAATTAAAATTCAATCCCTCTACTACGCGTAATCCACTTTACTATTTCAAATGAAACGATACAAATCAGAGAAATCAAAAAGCAAACTAACCAATCTAATCCTGTCAAAGGCATAAACATAAAATTGATTCCTAATTCTTCGGCTAAGAACACTTGCACTCCGGGAATATATAGTAATGCAATAAATAGAAAGAATAAAAATCCAATTAAAAGATACATAAATTTGTTACTATCTTCAATAAAACTTTTTATCAAAGATTTATTAGGCCTTCGAATCTGGAATACAAGAAAAGTTTCACAGAAATATAAAACACACATCATCATTGTTAAACTTTTTCCGATAGTTCTAATCACATTTAATTGTTGAGCGGCTTCTGCATACATAACTGCAGGGATATCATATACATGCGGAGGTATTAAAGTATCATCATAATATAGATATTCTGGAACTAAGTTTTCAGGAAAAACAGGATAAAAACCAGTAATTGTTATGAAATATACTATTATCATACTTAACGACAGAAAAGCGCCAAATATTAATAAAAGTTTAGATGTATTTTTTGAGAGAATCTCTTCTGAATCCCTAGGTTTTTGCTTCATTACATCTTTTGAAGTAGTATCAAATGTTAGAATCAAACCAGGAAATATATGCAAAGTTAATGAAAGAAAAACCCATTGATAATAGAAAGCTTCATCTAAGAAATAAGGTAAATCTAATATAATAGCCAATATAAATTGAACAATACCTTCAAAAATGTTAATACAAATATAAAAAAATACAACAGCCCGGATCCTTGCGAATATTCCTCTACCTTCATGAATACCTGTCACTATCGAATTAAACGAATCATCAGAAATTACCATATCTGAAGCTTCTTTTGCAACATCAGTTCCTGTAATTCCCATAGCTACTCCTGCATCAGCCATATTTAATGCTAGCGCGTCATTTACTCCATCCCCTGTCATTGCAACAACTTTCTTTTGCTCTTGATATTTTTCTACAATATCTTCTTTATGTTCAGGAGATACCCGAGCAAAAACACGTACTCGAGCAAATTCATCGTATGTTTCGATGTTTTTGACATCTTTTCCTTCTACAGCAATCTCACTCTCATCAGTTATTATAGCAATTTGAGAAGCTATTGCTCTCGCAGTAGCAGGAGAGTCTCCTGTGATCATTACCACATCAACCCCTGCTTCATGACATTCTTCTACCGATTCTTTTACGCCTTCTCTTGGAGGATCTAAAATTGTCACGAATCCGATATATGTTAGATTTGATTCACTGATTTCTCTACCCTCATTTCCCTCTGGAGGGATCTGATTCATTTCTTTATAGCATAAACTTAGAATTCTATACCCTTGATTAGCATATAAATCAACGATCTCTAAAATCTTCTTCTTAATCTCATCAGTAAATTCAATTTCACTATCATTATATATTACTTTTGAACAAAGAGGCATTAGAATTTCACTTGCACCTTTAGTGAAGGAAAGATATACTTGATCTCTTTTATAGACTTTAGACATTCGTTTTAAAGAAGAATCAAACGGATATTCTGTAATGGATTCATAATCTTCAAGAAGGTAATCACCCATACCTTTTTGGAATAAAACCATAAGTGCTCCTTCTGTAGGAGAACCAATTACATTCCAATTATAGAGGGTTTTTCCTCCTATTTCAATCTCATTTTTAACTAAAGCAGAATTATTATTTAAAAAACCAGAAGTTAAAAGTAATTTAAGGTGTGGGTATTCATCAATATGTTTAACATATATGTGATTTTTTGGATCATCCATAAGAACTAGATCTCCATCAGGAGTATAACCACTACCTGTTACTCTAAAAATCGAACCATTTGTCCAGACATGTTGAATTGACATTTGATTTTTTGTTAGTGTACCTGTTTTATCTGAACATACAACACTGACACGTCCTAGACTGTCGACTGAAGCAAGGTTTCTTATTATTACGCCATGATGTGCCATTGCAAGAACTCCAGTTATTAAAATAATAGTAACCAATAACGGTATGTTGATAGGCATTAGATCAAGAGCAGAGTTTAAACTTTCCACAATTTCGGGTCTCCCTCTTGCAGCCCAAATAATTAGCAATGTAATAAACCAAAATATGAAAACAATAATCCCTAAAATTTTTCCAAAATTATTCATCTTCTGTCTAATTGGAATCTCACTTGTACCAGCTTCTTCCAAACCATGAGAAATCTTCCCAATTTCAGTATTACCCCCAGTTTTTACTATAATTGATTTCCCTGTTCCTGTAGAAATAAAAGTACCATAGAATACCATATTACTACGTTCTCCTATAGAAATATCTCTGTTTTTTAACGCATCTCCTAGTTCAGTTTTTCTTACAGGTTCACTTTCACCTGTCAAGGATGCTTCATTTACCACAAGATTAAATGATTTTATGATTCTTGCATCTGCTGGAATTTTATCCCCTTGACTTAAAACTAATAGATCACCTACAACTATTTCTTTGGTTGGTACTTCTAATTTCTGTCCATCCCTAATAATAGTTGATGTCGGAGCTGTCAATTCACGTAAGGCTTTAAGCTTCTTAGTTGCACGATATTGTTGAACAATTGCTACTAAGCAATTTAGAAGAACAATGAATAATGTCAATGCAACAGTTACTAAATCTCCTTCTCCAGCGAAAGCCCATGCTAAAATTAATATTACAGCACCTATTAGATATATAACGATCAGCCAATTAAATAATGGTGCAAGGTATATTTTAATAAAACCTTTAGAAACTTTTGGGATTTCATTTAAGCCATATTTATCTAATCTCTTCGCAGCTTCTTTTGCCGATAACCCTTTCTCAGGATCAGCTTGAAATTCTTTATAGATTTCGCTTAGTTCAATATTATAATAAGCTTTTTCTGTAGATTCCATAATTAGTCTTCCTTGAATTTTTAATATAAATTAAGAATAATTAAAGTTGAAATTTCAATGTAATAAATAACCTATAATAACCATAATTTAAAAAATTAAATATTTGTTATCAAAAAGGAATATTAGAATTGTATATTTCTCTCGCGTGCAAGGTATTTCATTATTTCAATGCCAATTATTCCAGGTAAAGCAAATAAGATGCATAATATCCAATCAGTTCCGCTAAGGAACATGAAATTTATCTGTAAATCTAACCCGAAAACATCATTTACATAATGATTAACGAGATATGAGAATGTAATAAAGAGAAAATGCAATAACAATGTGAATAAACATATAACCAGTAAAGAAAGGCTAAATTCTTCTTTGAAACTTCTAAGGAGAGATTTATTTGGTCTTCTAAATGTCCAAATGAAATTAGTTTCAACAATGAAGATTGTTGTAATAAACATGGTTCTTGCTTTTTGAGCTACAAGTTCAGTATAAGGACTAGCAGGATTGATATAACTAATAGTAGGATTCAGATTCCATTCATTCAAGGGAATTACCTGCCATATAGTCAACTGTAAAACTAAAACTAATCCCAAACCCATGAGAAAAGCCTGAATTAATAACATTATCCACATATTTCTATTTAATATCTGTTGTTCATCTCTAGGAGGTTCAAGCATAATATCTTTAGGGTGTCTATCGATCACTAAAGCTAATGAAGGAAGAGAATGCACTATACCAAAGATATAAATATGTTGCCATTCTGAACTAAACAGTTCAAATGTGGGTATAAATTCATATGTAAAAAAAATAATAGCCTCCATAATATTCAAACAAATGAAGAAATAAATAATAGTTCTAATCTTCGAAAAAAGACCACGACCGATTCTAACACCCTTTTCAATAGAAGTAAAATTATCGTCTGATATAACCATATCAGCAGTTTCTTTTGCAACATCTGTTCCTGTAATCCCCATAGCTATACCTGCATTGGCGAGCTTTAAAGCTAGTGAATCATTTATTCCATCACCTGTCATAGCAACTACTTGTTTTTTATCTTGATAATGTTTAACAATGATTTCCTTATCTGAGGGCTCTACACGAGCAAAAACAGATATTTTTTCAAAATCTAACATAGATGGATTTTTTAATTCAAAACCTTCGACAACTAAATCTCCTTGTTTATAAATTCCCATTTGTGAACCGATTGTTTTTGCCGTTGCCGGATGATCACCTGTAATCATTTTAACGCTTATACCTCCATTTTGACATTGTTCAATAGACTCTTTAACTCCTTTTCTTGGAGGATCCATAATTGAAACAAATCCTAATAAAATTAATTCTTTTTCTACGTCTTCTCTTTTGGCGTTATTAAAGTCAGAAAGCATTTTATAAGATAACGCAAGAGTCCTATATCCTTGATTTGCACTCAATCCTATTTTATTCAAAATTTCTTTTCTAAAATTTGAATCTAAAGGTTTTATAACTCCATTTATATCAATGCTTGAAGAAATATCAATAATTCTTTCAGGAGCTCCTTTAGTAAATACAAATATATCACCTTCATTACTATTGGACTTGCATATTGAGCTCATTCGTTTTAATTCAGAACTAAAAGAAAATTCAGTAATAAATTCATATTTCTTTTTAATATCATAGGGGATATATCCCGCTTTTTCAACTAGCACTAATAATGCAGCTTCAGTTGGAGAACCTAAAGCTCGTCTTACTGCCATTTCTCGTTTTTCTCTTAATCGGATTTTAACATCTTCAAATACAAGTTGTGCATTATTATTTAACACCATTGAATCTATAAATTTAATAAATGTAAGATTTTCTTTCAAGCTTATTGGAGTACCATTTTGATATATTTTTCCTTCAATATCATAGCCAGAACCGGTTACATCATATTCATTCTCGTTGATCCAGAGCTTTTCAACTGTCATTTCGTTTTTGGTAATAGTACCTGTTTTATCTGAACAAATTACAGAAACTCTACCAAGTGATTCTATTGAAGAGAGATTTTTAATGATTACACCACTTTGAGCCATGTTTAATACACCTGTAATTAAAACGAGTGTTGATAATATTGGAAGATTAATAGGTAAGACATTAGTAGCCCTTAAAATAGAGCTAACAAGAGCGCTACTAATTTCTGATTGAATGAAATTTCCTTCAATCAATAATAAAGTAAATTTATAAATAATTAAGATAATCAAATTTATTACCACAATTGTTCCTAGAATATACCCCAATCTGTTTAATTTTCTTGTAAGTGGAATATCTTCAATACTTCCCATTTCATTTAGAGTTTCAGATATTTTCCCAATCTCTGTATTAATACCTGTTCCTGTAATTAATGCTTTTGCTCTTCCTGTATAAATATATGTTCCCATAAATACCATATTAGATTGTTTTTGTATTGAAACTTCTTTATCTTGGATATTATTAGATATTTTTTCTACTGGTTCACTTTCTCCAGTTAATGGAGCTTCGTCAATAGTAAGATTTACGTGACTTATAATTCTCCCATCAGCTGGAATTTTATCTCCTTGTTCTAATACCACAATATCTCCAGGAACTAATTCTCTATTAGGTACTTCGAATTGGTTTCCATCTCTAATTATTGTCGCTTTTAGTGCGGAGATTTGACGTAAGGATTCTAAAGCTTTCTGAGCACGAAATTGTTGAATTACAACTGTCGCAGAATTCAAAAATACAACAGTAAATGTAATAATAGTGTCTTCAGCAGAACCCAAAATTACGATAATAACACCTGTTATGATAAGAATAAGAATTAGGAAGTTGAAAATTGGAGCTAAATATATCTTCCAAATTGATTTCTTTATCTTTGGTAGTTCATTATAGCCAAATTTTAAATATCTTTCATTCAATTCGGATGATTTTAATCCATGATCAATATCCGTATTAAAAGTGTTGATTAGATTTTCAATAGGTTGATTATAATATTTGATTTCACTTCTTAACTCTGTTGATGACATCTTAATTATTTAAGCTGTAAGTTTAATATTGATATTATTTAATATTGTTTTTAAGGTATAAATGTATTTGATTTAGCAAATACTCATTGAGCTTTCAATTCAAGTTCTTGCGGGTCTCCCAACAAATCTTTTAAAACGTGGTATTTCTTTCGAATAGTAGTACTTGAAAATTTACTCGTTCTCTCTACTATACTTTGAGTAAAAATTTTCCTATTCTCAAGTGTTTGACCAACAAAGTAAATTAGACCTGCTGTAAATGCTTTATAATTACGATTCTGAATTTGACTGTATGGAATTTTATTCAATATCTTATCGGCTAATAATAGCATTTCGATTTTAATTTTCTCATATTCGATCTTTTCAGAAAAGAACTCCTGAACTTCTTCGTATGTTATATTATTTAGATCTTTTTGAAAAACAATCTTTATTCTACTTTTTATCTCATTTTCAATATCTGCAATAGTTTTTTTCTCTTTTAACATATTTTCTGTTCTTTTCACTTTCAGCATTGCATTATTCAACATCTTTTTGTTTATCTTATGTCCCAATTCTCTCGAGATTTTAATAAATTCCTCTATTCTAATGTGAGTAGTATCCTTTATTTGCATCCACACGATTGCGAGAAAAATTATTATCATATTCTGGTAATTATGTCGGTGGTATTTATTATATTTTAGATATCTATCCTTAATTTCTTTAAACATTACGTTATCTATGTTCAATCCAATACTATGGCTCTTTAATAATTCAATAGTCTTCTTTTGCTCAGTAAATTCACTTTTATAATCACGGAACCATTTTTCAAGAGTTTTAATTCTCTCATATTTTTCTTTAATCACAGGATCTTGGAGTGCTTTGGAATCGCTTATCCTTATTCTTCTTTCATAGTCTCTTTGTGAATCTGTAAAGAAGTCACTTGTAGAACTTGTATTTTCAAAAGTTTTGCCGTCCATTATTAGGCCGCAATCTTGACAAACAACAAATCCTTTGTCTTGTTTGATGTTTCTATGTGAACATTCAGAGATTTCTGGTGCTAAATTCTTCTTTTTCTTCAATAAATAATCAATCCAAATTGTTTAATTATGATTAACTAAAATATGGGTAAAAAACAATAATATTAAAAATTTTTATTAATTTCAAAAACAATAATAAGATTAATTGCATAAAAAATTTTCTTGCTTTTTTAAAGAATTTAAGTGTATTAAATATGATATATGAAAAAGTGCTGAAATTTCTCAAAATCATTGGTTCTATATTTATTCTTATTTCTTTGGTCGAAATCGTCTTTATTGTTTTGATGAATTTTGTATACTTTACTATTGATGGGAACTCTTACTTATTAAGCGAATTTGTTTATTCCTCTTCAATATTTCCGTTTTCAGGAACGCTATTATGGTTATTTTTGATAAGCTCTATGGTTTGTTATGGAATTATTGGCTTTTTTATGTTTAGAGTAGGTTCGAAAACTAAAATAGAAAGCATTCCATTAGCTAAGTTTCTGGTCGTTATTGGTATGGTGGTTTTAATGGCGGGTTTCGTAAAAATGAACTATTTAGTAAATTTAGGAAAGACGAGAATTACTTCAACTATAACTATCGTTACTTTTCAAAATGCACTCTATGATATGTATATAACACCAATTATGCCTGCAATTATTTGGGTTTTCTTCATATCAGTAAATATTGCTCTTCTAATCTCTGGATTAGTAATAACTGCAATTGGAATTAAATATACTCTTCTTCAAGAGCAAGAAGTAAACGAGTAAGTTTTTTTCAAAAAAGTATAAAAAATAAATTAAATAAGTTTGCTTTTTATCTGCTTGGCTCGACTTCGCAAAGTCACTTCTGTAATCTTTGCAACCTCCGCCACACGCGATTGGGTCTTGCGGATGCCTCCATTCTTACTAGCTATATAAATACAAGCCGCTGCTAATCCTTTAGGATCCTTTCCTGTCCGTTTGAGCCCATTTCTTGACGCATCTTTAAGCATATTGATAGCATTTTTCTGAATTTGAATTGGGAGATCTAACTCATTACCGAATCGAAATACTAAACTTTCAGCTGTAATAGGTTGATACCTTAAATTAAGTTCTGGAAGTACTTCACGAATAATCATAGCCAAACTTCTATGGACTGTTCTCCGAGGGGTTAATGAAGCTTCGCAGATTTCATCTAATAATCGTGGAAAATCATGAACACGGATAGCAGCATATAATGAACCTGAAATAAACCCATTGATTGACCTCCCCATGGTTAATTTCTTTTTAGCTACTATACTGTATATTTTCCACGCCGTTTCGGAAATATACTCTGGTATGTTAAGTTTTGAAGTTAACATTTTTAATTTTGGTTTTGCTTCCCAAAAATTACGCTCTATACTTGAGATTAATGAATTTTGAATTTTTGAAAGGCGAGAGAAGAGAGCTTGCTCTTTTGCGCCAATAGATTTGCCTTTACTATCTGTTTTAGTGTTCGGAAGCATTGTCCTCGGTCCAAAGTCTCTCCATCTAGGTTCTGTTCTGCGACGATTTTGAATTTCTTCGATAGTATATGCTCTCCTTTCATTTCCAACAAATGTTCGTTCAAAAATCACACCACAATTTAAGCAAACTTTATTCCCATCCCGAGCTTCAATAAATGGATTAGTGCAACATTTCGATTGAGGTAATTGATTTTCATCGAATTTATTATTAAAAAATCGGTCACGATACTGCTCATTCATGTTTATTCACAATAAAATAAATTGTTAAAAAAGCGCTGATTACGTTATATCACGGCTATTAAATTATTAATAATAGGTGATATGCTAATAGATCAAAGTTGTATATTTAAATATTTTGATAAAAAAGCTGAATTTTTTTCTATTAAATTAAAAAAGGATGGGTACATTTTCCCAGTTTTTAAAAATAAATGTGAACATTCTGTATAAATGTTTAATTTGTTGTCAAAAAAAAAAAAGGAATTAATCTTACATTTGGTTTTTAATTTCAGTTCTATTAAGTTGGTTTTGCTTCTTTAAATTTATTGTATTGCCTTCTAACATATTTTATAAGTTTTAGAAGCAAGACTGTTCCAATTATTGCCATTGCAAATAAAATCAACGTACTGTAAGGGGTAAATGAACAATGAGCGTAATATCCTAAATAACATGGTTTACTAGCTTCATCTGGAATTAAAGTCATAATTCCTGGAATAATTCCCCCGAATATTAATGAACCTATGAAACTTATATAGAGTAAAAATAGGATTGATTTAATAATCTTTTGTGAGTATTTTTTTATTGAGTTTATATTTATTTCCAATAATTTTCACCTCATATAATTTTAAGTTAATTTGAAAAACTCTATTCTCTTCATATATTTCCTTGTATGCTAAGAATTGAATAAAATAACAATAATTACTTGTAGAAAGAATAGTATTTTTAATTAAAACGCAAAAAAATAACAGATTTGATAGAATATTTATCAACCAAATAGTTGAAAAATCAGCTAGATTTGATATTGAAATTTAGTATTTTATTTGCTCTTATTTAAACTTAGAATTATATCTCTGTGCTTTCCATACTTTAATTAAAAATATATGAGGTGATGTTAATTAGTTTTAATTGCCCATGTCCTAAAACAGGATGTTCGAATCATGGTAATTGTGAGGAATGCAAAAAGCATCATTCAACTTCAAATAGCTTACCTTTTTGTCAACGGGAACACGGATTTTTCACAAAAGTCTTTTACCGGAAAAGCTATGAAATGCTACAAACTTTAAAAAGGGAGGGAAAAGTATGAAAAAAGCATTAATTCTCTATGATTCAGTATATGGAAATACTAAGAAAGTTGCTATGTCATTGAGTCGTGGATTAGAAGCTGGAGGCCTTTATGTGGATAGTAATTTCATTGAAGATTTTGATATAAGAGGTTTAAATAACTATGATATTATTGGTATTGGAGGGCCAACACACTATCATGGTGCTTCGAAAAAGATGAAATCATTTTTAAATAAGATTAAACATCTCAAAATGGAAGGTAAATATGGATTTGCTTTTGAAACAAAAGGAGAATTCCGATTGGCAGGATCTGCTGCTAAAAGGATAACAAGATACTTAAATAAGATAAATTTAAAAATTGTCCATCCAACTATTACCGGGATAGTACTTGATCAGGAAGGTCCTTTAAAAGACGCTACTCTAGATTTTATGGAGCAGGTGGGATTAAATATCTCAGATAAGGTAAATAATAGCAATTCTCAATCGAAACTTAACAGGAGGAGTAAAAATTGAACAAATCAAGTGTTATACTATTTTTAAATCAAGCGAAATGGATCCTTTTAGGGGGTGGTCCAATTTTTTTCTTTGTGCGAGCATTATATTTAGCAAGCACTGGAGGGGATACTTTTAGCACAGTAAATCCAGTTTTTTCTTGGTTTCTCCTCTTTTCAGAAATTAGCTTATCAGGAATCGCTGGAAGTGTATGGATTGTAGGCTTAATATCATGGAAAAGAGAATTAAATCAGGTAAGATTACAATATAAAAAAAATTTGAAAAAGATAGTCTTGTTTGTAGGTATTAGTACCTATATAATTCATTTTATTAGAGTAGCGATTTGGTTAAGTTTATGAATGATAGAACCCATTCTCAATAAAAATTTACTAACTTTTTTTTATTTATATAAAATTTTTTCTTTCCAAGTATCAAAATAATATACTTTATACATGATATCAAAAACAATTGAATCAATATTTTCTTTTTTAATATCCTCAACTAATTCAGTGAGTTCTTTGGTATTATTAGCCCAGACCCAACATAAAATAATATTGGGGAGATTGCTAAATGTCCAGCAATAAAAAAGATTTGGATGAAATTTATCATTTAATAGGTGAGCAATTTCATTCTTATCAACAGAAGGTTTTACTGTTATTTGAAATGTAGCAAAAATATCGCTTGAAGCTTCAGGATTAAAATCGATGGATAATTCAATGATCCCTTCCTCAATCATTCGAGTTAAACGTCGTCGAATGGTATTTGAAGTGCTGTTAACTTCATCTGCTACCTCTGATATAGGTTTCCTTGAATCATTATGTAATGATCGAATAATTTCTAAATCTAGTTTATCATAATTCATTGCCCTTGACTTTGGAACAATATAAGGGATTGGTGCGGTATAATGTACACCTGAAAGCAGTCCTACCTTTGGTGATTGGATTTTAGCAGCTTGGGATATAAAAGAAGAATAATCATCTAACTGATGAATATTTTCTAACATTGCGCCTATATACATATAATTTCTACTTGATAATACAATCTGCCAAGTATTATCATGTTTTTCTAATTCAGCTATGACTTCATCCATATCTTGAGCATTACTTTGTCCAAAAATAAATGTATAGATAGCATTTATTGCATATGGCTTCAATCTTGCTGCAAATTTTTCTATAACTCTAAGATCTATTAGTATCTGTATTCTTTTATATACTGCATTGACCGATAATCCTAAATGGTCTGAAATCTCTCTATATGTTAATCTTGAATTATTCATTAACAGCAGAATAATTTTGAGATCGATTTCATCCATAATATATTACAATTAAATTTTGGTTAAATTTCTTTAGTAGAATTAATTATTCAGTTATTAATCTCCAGACTATAAGACAAAAATTAATTAGCTTTTAAAAATTTGGGAATTAAATTATGAAATTAAAACAACTTTAAGCTAGTAGTATGGATATAAATAAAGAATGGTTTATCAATAAAATCAATGGATTCCTAGATAATGACGAAAGTAATAAAATGAGTAAGGTTGACGGCTCTTATATTTTTGAACCAAATGTATTAGTTGGTATTGCTGATGGGAATGATACTATTTATAATAGGTATAAAAATATTATCGGTGAATTTCATCTGACTCCTTCTGAGGCTTATGAATGGTATTGTAAGAAGAGTAATATAGAATTCAATAATAAAAATCTAAACGTAGTCGCCTATATCTTACCTATCAATCAATCAACTAAAACTGAGAATCTTAATTGTTCAAAAACAATGCCCTCTGTAAGATGGGCTCATACAAGGCTTTTTGGGGAACAGGCAAATATGAACATCCAGAATTTCTTAGTAGAGGAATTAGAAAAATTTGGAATTAATGCATTTGCTCCTACTCTTGATAAGAAATTATTTAGAACTAACAGGAAAATATGGGCATCAAACTGGTCTCATAGACATAATTGTTATGCCGCAGGTTTGGGCTCATTTGGTCTATCTGATGGGTTTATTAATGCACGAGGAAAAGCAATGAGGTGTGGTAGTCTTATAGTTGATTTAAAACTCCCGTCTGATGCTCAAAATCGACCCTCAGATCCTTATGAATTCTGTATTAATTGTGGAGAATGTATTATTAAATGCCCTGTTAATGCTATATCTTTTGAAAATCGGCATGATAAAATGATTTGTGCTTCACATGTAACAAGCACAATTCCTTTCATTAATAAAACTTATGGGATCAATATTTATGCCTGTGGTTTGTGCCAAGTTGGCGTTGCTTGCTCGGATGGTATTCCAAAAAAAAAATAATAAAAGAACATAAATGAAAATTCCAGTTAAAAAGATTTAAATGCTAGTTTTTTTTTCGAAATTTTAGTTTCTTGAAATTCCATTTAAATAAAAGCTTCCAAATAATTGCGAAGAGTGTTAGAAATATACCAAATGATACAAATCCAGTAAATTCATTTGAGGGTAATAGACTCCATAATGGATAAGAAATGCAATATACGACAATTAAAATTAAATATACCAGGTGCCCTTCGTAATGTAAGAATTCCTTTCTTTTAATCAATTCTTTTTGTTTATTATCTATCATGCATAATCACCCACTAATTCACTAGACTTTTTAGATATTTAAATCTTATCTAAGAGAAATAACTTTCATTGAATATTAAAAAAACGCTTAAAAACTTCATTAATCAAATTAAGGTAAAAATAAAATAGTCCCAACTATTATTATGTAAATATGAAAATTGCGAGAATAAATGTTGAGAACGGAGAAATTCAATTTGAAGGGATAACCTCCGATTCAAAATATTTTTTATTAGGAGCAAGAGCATTAACTTCTCAGATTATTCATGATGAAGTCCCTCCGTTATGTGATCCTTTAGGAAGGGAAAATAAACTAATTCTTGCCAATGGAGTTCTTGCTGGTAGTCCATTTCCTTGTTCTGCCCGTACATCTGTAGGAGCGAAAAGTCCCTTAACTAATGGGATAAAAGAAGCCAATGTAGGTGGAAGACCTGGTTGGATGTTAGCAAGATATGGTATTAGAGCTATAGTTTTAGAAGATACATCATCAACATTAAAATTTATTTTAATTAATGAGGAAAATATCAAGATACTACCCGCAGATGAATATGAAGGTTTAGGTAATTATGAACTTCATTCGAGATTGAAAGAAAAATATGGAGAAAAAATTGGCATTTACTCTATTGGCCCTGCGGGTGAATACTTAATGAAATCAGCAACAGTTGGGGCAAATGATATGGAAGGATACCCAAGTAGACATGCTGCTAGAGGTGGATTAGGAGCTGTAATGGGTTCAAAAAAAATAAAAGCAATAGTTATAATTCCCTCAAAAACTTCAAAAGCAGAAATGCATGACATTAAGAAATTCAGAGAAGTATCAACTCCATTTGCGAAAACTTTAGCTGAAACTAAGGAAAAATTCTCAATATTTGGAACTCCAATGATGATGGCAGCCATGAGTGGATATGGAGGTATACCAACTAAGAATTTTCATATGGGCTCTTACGATAAGATTGAAAATATTTCAGGAGAAAAACTTCATGAACTTGTGGTTGCGAGAGGAGGTAAAAATAGACTTGCTTGTTCTCCCACATGCGTAATAAAATGTTCAAATTTAGTTGTCGATGAGCAAGGGAATCATATAACATCAAGTTTAGAATATGAAACTATGGCACTAAATGGCAGTAACTTGATGATTGACGATTTAGATAGTTTGGCTAAAATAGATCACTTATGTGATGATGTAGGTATTGACACTATTGAGTTTGGTGGAACAGTGGGTGTAACTATGGATTGTGGAAACATAGAATGGGGAAATGCTGAAAAAACTTTTGAAATTTTGAATACTGAAATTCGGAACAATACTGAAGAGGGAAAATTATATGGCAATGGCGTTAAAAATATTGGAGAGATACTGAGTGCAAAGCGAATTCCCCAAGTGAAAGGCCAAGGAATTTCGGCGTATGATAGTAGAGTTTTTAAAGCGATGGGAGCTACCTATGCAACTTCACCAATGGGGGCTGACCATACTGCTGGAGCAGCTATCGCCAACCGAGTTCCAAGTTTACATAAAGACTATGGAGAATTAACGAAAAACGAGAATAAACTCGATTTATCTTTCGAATTACAGATTTACACGGCAATAATGGATTCAATGGGATGTTGCTATTTTATAGGTCCTAGTTATGAAAATATGGAAATCTTAGCTAATGCAATTAATGCTATGTATGATTTAAATCTAACAAGAGATGATATAATTAAAATTGGTATTGATATCATAAGAATTGAACTTGCATTTAATGAAAGAGCAGGAATTACTCAAGAAATGAATAATGTTCCGGATTTTTTCAGAGAAGAAGCCTCAGACCCAGTAGAGATGAAATTCACTTTCAAGGTAGAAGAATTAAAATCTTTTTGGAAGAGATTGGAAAAATATGAGTTTTAATTACTTACGATTTCTATATTCTCTATTTGAATTAGAGGTTTTTCATCTTTTCTTGTTCTTTTTGCTTCTTTTTTTCTAATTTTTTCTTTTGTTTTTCTAATTTTTTTCTTCTTTTGATTTCTTGTTTCGCTTCTTTTTCTTTTTGCTTTCTCTCTTGTTTTAACCGTTCAAGTTCTTGCTTTTCTTTTTGGATGGCTTCTAATTCTTTTTTCTCCTTCTCTATCCTTTCTTGTTCTAACATGATTTCCTTTTGCTTTTCTCTTTCAATTTTTTCTATCCTTTCTCGTTCTAATCTGATTTCTTTTTGTTTTTCTCTTTCGATTTTTTCTAACCTTGCTTTTTCTAATTGTTCTTGCCTTACCCTCTCTCTTTCTTTTCGAATTTTCTCTTGATGTTCTCTTTCTTGCTTTGCCTTTTCTTGACTTTCTCTTTCTTTTCTCTCCCTCTCCATTCTCTCTATTCTCTCTTTCTCTAAACGAGCTCTTTCTAACCTTTCCTTTTCCTTTCGTTCTTCTTCCTCAAGCTCAAATATCCACTTAATAACCTTTTGAAGCAGTTCTTGTTTTTCTTTTAAAGGTAAACCAAAATTTGGTTCCTTTTTCATGTAAATATTAGCATACTTACTCATTTCCCAAATTTTGCTCTGCTCAGTTGTGGTTGCACTAACTCCAATTTGCCTCATACTTTCTCTGGCGATTTCAAATGCTTGTCCAATAGATCTCATTTCATAATCTTCATCAAGTACTATTTTTAGATATAAGAAAATTTGTTTAAAATCAGGTTTTGGGGGATTAGGTAATGGTTTAGACTCAACTTTTTTTGATTTTAATGTGTCGATCTCAAATTTTTCTTGTTCGGCGTCAGATATTTTTGTGGGACTGATACTAGGCTTTTGAACATCATTTTGAAGAACGTATGCGGGGTATTTTTCCTTTTTAGACAAAACTGGAAGCTCTTTTTCTGCCTTTCTTCTAAATTGGACTGGCCAACTGATAAATGAATACAAACGGTCTTCTGCGGAAGTAAAAATCGACTCCTTAGAAGACATTTTATTTATTGATTCTCTTTTATTCGAAGAGATTTGTGGTATATTGGAATCTAGCATTATTGATGCATTTTCTATAATGGAGAAGATATACATTGGATCAAATTCAAGATTAGAATAAACATTTCTCAAATAGTCAATATTACCTTCTATAATACTTAGGTTTACATTAGAAATGGTTTCCTGTAAATGATGATCTACACCAAAATTAATCCCATCTAATCCAGCGGTTGAATTTAGGTAAGAATTATCCGTCTTTTCTCTCATCTTTTCAGAAACTAAAATTTGATTGTAGTAATCCCAATGAGTACTCAAAAGCATATGCCCCTCTTTATTAATTTGATATGAATCATCCTGACGGATTCTTTCCATCATCTCCATAAATATATCTTTATTTGGTATGAAAACATTTCTCATTAATACCCCCTTTATGAAAGATAAATGCTCTTCTGATTTGTATGACAAATTAATAGGAATTTTAATCACTTTTTCTGCTATAATAACATCTTTATCTTCTTCTAATGTTATATTTTCTGAAGTAGCCATGTGGTCATACACAAAGTCAGAAAGTACTAATCCTGTTAATATTCGATTGTCGGTAATATATTTACCAGATTCTAATTCAAACTTTAGATAATAATATCCTAAACCAAAGAGGTAATGAAGTGTTCCTTTTGGAGTCTCAATAGAATAATCGTAACCACTAAGAAATATAACTGGATCTGAAACTATTTTTGAAACGGGATGGTGAACATAAGTTCCTAAGGTTGGATAACCTAATAAATCACTCCAACTAGGTATCATAAACAGTGAGTCATGGGGATATAGTTTATTCTCATTTCTTTGTTTTTCCATTCTTTCCTTTTCAAGTTGCTCTTTTTCAAGTTGTTCTCTCTCTATCCTTTCTTTTTCTAATTGTTCATCGTTCGGTTTTTCTATTTCCATAATATAAACACCAAATACTTTTTTTGATTTTTAAATAACAAATAATTTTTACATAAGTTATTCGTTTACTAATAATTTATGATTTTTTCTATATAAGTTGAGTTAAAAATATAAACTCTTTAAAATTTATAGGAATCTGTTTAGAAGTAAATAAAAAAAATGAATTTAATATTTTTTTTATAATGCTTTAGAAATCATATTTAACGCAATTCCAACCGAAGCAATTAATATTGGGGATACTATTTGTGGTAAGAAAACTAAGCCGAATAAAATAGCATTTGGTGGTATAAACAAATAGTCAATAAATAAAAGACACCCACATATCATAAATATGAGTCCTAAAAATTTTATTGCACTCTTTAAAATTTGTTGGTCAACTTCCAAGAGATCTACACCTCTCTATATGTTAAAAAGGTAACTTATAATACTAAATATAAACATTTTTAATAATGAGTAGTCCAATTTTTAAGATATATTAAATTATTCCAAACTATTCTATTAAATATTGTTTTTAGGAGATTTAAATGAGAATCGGTGCACATATGAGTGTTTCTGGCGGTAAGTATAAGGCATTTGAGACAGGTAAAGAATTGGGTTGTGAGACATTACAAGTTTTTGTTAGGAATGTTCGTGGTTGGAATTCTGGGCCTCTAAAGCAAAAAGAAATTGATGATTTTATAAATAAGAAGGAGGAGTTGAAAGATGAAATTTGGCCTGTCGTATCTCATAATAGCTATTTAGTAAATCTTGCAAGTTTAGATAAAGAGAAATTAGAAAAATCATATAATGCCATGCTTGATGAGCTTACCAAAGTTGAGCAATTAACTATAGAATATGAAAATATGCACCCTGGAGTCATCCCAATTAGTGACAAGGAGGAAATTACTAAAAAAGAAGCATTCTTTCAAATTGCTGAACAATTAAATATGCTCATGGAGGTTACTAAAAGTTCAAAAGTTATAATATTACTTGAAACAACAGCAGGACAAGGAAAAGGATTAGGAAATAAATTCCATCATTTCAGGACAATAATTGATAAAATACAAAATAAGAATAGGATTGGTATTTGCTTTGATACCGCTCATTCCTTCGCGGCAGGATACGACTATAGAACAAAAAAAGGATACGAAGAGATGTGGAATGATTTCGATGATGTAATTGGGCTGAAATACTTGTATGCATTCCATTTGAATGATACTGATAAGGAATGTGGTTCTAGAGTTGACAGACATACCCATATTGCTCAAGGAAAAATTGGGAAAGAACCATTTTCCTTTTTAGTTAATGATGAAAGATTTAAAGATATGCCAGGAATATTGGAAACTCCGAAAGGCAAAGATATGAAAGAAGATATTATGAATCTAAAAACCTTAAAATCATTAAGAAATAAATAAATCAATCCTCTACTTCAAACCACATAGGTGAATCGTTAGATGGCTCACCATTATAATTTACAGTAATTTCCTCTCCTTTAGAAATTTCTCGAAGCGTGATATACTTGATACATTTATTTTTATAATCATAGTCATATTTTATATTCGGTTCATATGAATGATTTATAAATTGACTAACACTTAAGGAGATTGCGGAATCATATTCTCCAATGCACTTAGGATCATCCCATTCAAAAGAATAATTAGATAAAATAGTGTCTTCGATTAAGTCCCAATCTTTGTTAGAGATAAGGATTATATATGCAATATCTATAATCACATCTTTTGCGATATTCTTCTTAGCAAATACACCCCTACCTTTTCTCTTTGATATGAATTTTACTTCTATAAGACTTTTCGTGGAATTCACCTTAAGGATTATATTATGATTTTAATAAAAAGTATTTAAATTGATAAGTCTTTTTGAAATAAAAAATGAATTATTCCACTTCAAACCACATAGGACTTTTATCATCAATAAGTCCATTATAATTTACTGTTAATTCCTCCCCTTCTGAAATATCTCTAATGGCAGAAAATTCTATAGCTTTATTCTCATAGTCATATAGATATTTAACATTAGGTTCATAAGAGTGATTGATAAATTGACTTATACTAAGAGTTATGGCATTTTTAAATGCTGGCATATGTTCTGGATCTTCCCAAATATAACAGTAATTATACAGAATTGTTCGACATACTTTCTTGTATTCTTTGTTAGGAATAGGGACTACATTAGCCACATCAATAACTGTATCTTTTTTTATTGGCTTTCTAGCAAAAGCTCCTCTCCCTTTTTTTTCAGAAATAGGTTTGATTTCTATAAATTCGTGCATGATTATTCTATTGTAGCGTGTCTTTTATCAATATCTTGTTCAGTCATTCCCATTTTATTCATCAATATTCCTCCTATCGAATCTAAGACTGCTAAAGCGGAAATATCAAAAAGGCTAGTATAGGGTGCAAGAGTTTCTTGAGTTAAAGCGATATCTTTACTTTTGCCTTTTATTTCAATTACATAATCAGATAGTTTACCTATTGTACTGTTTGGATTATTACTTAAAGAGATGAGTTTCCCTCCGATTTCTTTTGCTTTCTTAGCGATTGCGACTGTCGAGGTTGTTTCTCCACTCCCACTTACTAAAATTAAAAGATCATTATTTGTGTATTGGCGGGTTACAGCATCCGAGACAAAACATGAGTTAATACCTATATGCATTAATCGTTGAGCAAAACATCTTCCAATAAAACCTGAACGTCCCGCGCCATACACAAAAGTTATATTATTATCATGATTAATTTGTTGAATTAAATCAATTGTATTGATAATAGTTTCACTCTTAATAGTTTCAGCATTTAGTTTTATCTGGCTTGCTAATTCAAACATTGTATTATAAAATCTTTCTTGATTATCTTCAGAAGTCATATTAATGATGTTAGTATTATTTATTCTTCTTTATACTTTTCTGGATTTACACACTTACGCCATTGCATTACAGTTTCTATAGGGCCTAAACCTATAAGCAAATCACCTTTTTCAAATACGAAATCAGGTTTGAATCTATAAATCCATTTATTTTCTCTTTTCAAGGCAATTATATGGAAGCCTCGTTTATAACGTTTATCTTGTAACTCATTGTAAGTTTTATCTTTAAAATACGAATCTTCAGATAAAGTTTCTCTTACCACAATTTCTGACGTTTCCCTAATAGCTTGCTGTAGAACTGCATGAGGTTCGAATCCTTTAAGTATAATTTCTGCAATATGAGCAGCTGCATCAGATATTAATTCACAACTAAACACAATTCTCATTATTCCAGTAAGATGACGAGGATATTCTACTAAATGTGATAAATCGAGTAAATCCTTTTCGAGGGCTAAATTCAAACCGTCCATAAATTCTTCCATTTCTAATACATCTTCTGCTACTTCTTCATTATTAAAGAATAATGCGGCTAACGCCAATTCTATCATCGTTTCTGAGATATCTGTTATTAAAACATAATTTCTTTGGATTTCCTCAACTTTTTCACATATTTCTAGATTTTCTAGATCAATTAATTGATCTTTTTGCTTTTCTTCAATATCAAAGGAAAAAGGCTCTAAATCTTTACTTAATTTTTTCAATTCAATAATTGGTTGGATCTCTCCTTTAACAATTAAAATATCATCAAGTATTACTGTCTCATCCCTATCAAATAACCATTCATTACCTCTTTTAATAGCTATTAAATCTACTCCGTGAATAGATCGAAAATGTACATCTTTTCTAAATTGTCCTATAAAGCTACAATCTTTATTTATAACAATTTTTACTATTGGTTCAGGTACATAACTAATATCACTAAACATTTGGATAAAGTAAGGAATATCATTATTGACATAAACAACTCGAGCAATATCTGATAAAGCATCAGATATTTTATCAATAGCATATCCCATAACAACGATAGGTTCTAGCTTTTTGGCTCCATCTAATCCTCTTGGATGCGCTTGAATAATTTGGAAATTAAGTAAAAATGTTAATTCATGAATCCGTTGTTCCATATTATAAGCTTCATCCGCAAGTTCTTTGCTTCCGAATTTTAATGCACTATAAGCCAGGTCTATCATTAAATCTATGTTTTGTTTCATTTCTCTGATGATATCCTTGAGGGAAAGTGGCTTATATTTAAATTTTTTACGCTGTTTAGTCATATTGTTTTTTTCACTCACGTTTGATATAAATTTGATTTTATATAAATATTGTTATAAATACAATTAAGAATAGAGGCGTCAGAAAATCCGCTAGAGAGGTAACAAATGGAATTAAAAAGTTATTTGGATCCATACCACGTTTGAATAAGAAAATAGCCCCGATAAATAAAGTTGCAAACATCATAAAGAAGATTATTAAAACTGTAAGAAGGATAATTAAAATCATTAAAATGGGATTTACTATTCTGATGCCTGAAATTATACCCACTAAGTAACCTAAAAATAACAAAGCGACTAAGCTTAATAATAAAGTTATTAATAACCCATAAAAATCTTCTTTTAAACGATCAGATTTCTGAATTTGAGGAGGCAATGTACCAATATAAAGATGTGTTGTTAATCTTGATACAAGAACTGTAGAGATGTCACCAATTAAGGAATTCAAAGCGGGAATCAGTAGGAGCGTTATAGGAATAGTATACAAAATTTCTTCATTTGAAGAGAGTAAAGTACCAGAAATCAAACCCATTAATGAAGAGAGAATTACAATAATTATAGATTCCTTGATTATCTTCATATAATATTTGATTTAAGGCACCCCCAACAATATTATTGTTAATAAAAAGCACAAAACAGTAGAAAAATCGTCAATCGCGGTCATCACTGGATTAATAACATTATTTGGATTTAGTCCCTTCTTAAAAGCTAAATAATTTAACCCCGTTGAACAGGGAATTGAAATAGAAAGAGTTAAGATAATTGAAATAATTGGGATAAGAATGAAATCCAGAATAGGAAGAATAGTTAATTTGAAAAAAGTTAAATTTAAGAGAAGAGAAAAAATACCGATGAAAAATGCGGTGATAATTGAAAGTGAATATGTAGCAAGAACATTTTCAAACCATGATTTTTTAGAAAACGCACCGATAATTAAATCTCGAGATGTCCTTGCTATAAATGGGCCACTTAAATTGCCTCTTAGAGATAAAAGAGCTGGAACCATTAATATTAAAACAAGAAAACTAGCAAACCGTATAATTAAAAGTGACAGAATTATTCCTGCTAGGAGATCACCCACGATCGAAACAACTTCTGATGGGAAGGTTTCTTTAACGATTTTACCTTTAGTATCTTGTGACACCATATACCATCCTCATCAGATTCCGTTGATTTTAATTGTTCTTTATCTGTCATTTTTAATAATAATCTATTGTAATTGTCTTTAAAAATTTATTAATACTTCTATAATAAGTTAATTATTCTATAATTATTTAGGTATGACTAATTTAAATATTTTTTTATCGAAATTCTAATGTAAATTTATTCAAAGAGAAAAATTTCCAAACTATAATGACCTGCTTAAATAATATTTGGAGTATTACATAAAGTTTAATAAATATTTTAACTTATTTGCTAATTATTGTTATAATTTCATAGGAGTTAATTTTTTCATTTAAATTGCATTTCTACTTAAATAATTAATATTTGAATTTTAACTGGAGAATGTTCAAAGAATTTTTAATAACTAATTAATTTTTTATACCAAAATTTAAAATAAGAATATAAGCAGTGCATTCTCAAATTTTATTTCACAAAAATGATTGAAAGTAAAAAATTGAAATTAAAATTCGCATTTATATTATTAGTTATTGGAATAGATCTGTGTATTGGGAGTACTCCTTTATTCTCATTAAGTAATTTTAATATTTTAAAGAAAAATCACAAACTAGATTTAAGTAAAATCAATCTCTCAAATCAAGGATTTATTAATTATAGTGAACAAAAACTATTCTGGTTTATCCATATATCAGATACTCAATTTGTTTGGTCTACAAATGATAGTATTGATAGTTTTAATCAATTATTAAATGAAACATTTCATGAAATTAGGCCTCTTTTCATATATAATACAGGAGATCTTGTTGATGCAAATAGAGGTGTGGGCCAAGATGTCGAGGAATGGAAACTTTATCGAACAGCCTTAGAAGATAATAATATGAACTCATCAAATTACATAGACCTTATTGGTAATCACGATGCTGCTAATGATCCTAACTTTAGCTATTATCTTAATTACTCTATGATTGGAAGAAATTTCAATTCTTTACAATTTTCATTTAATAAGTCTTTTTCATTTGGAAAATACGCATTCATAGGGCTGAATACAGCTAAGGAATCATACAATTTGTATGAGTTTGCATTGTTAGGTTCATTAAATACTACTGAATTAGATTGGTATGAAAATGAACTAGAAAAATATAAGAATTTTGACCGTATATTTGTTTTTGGACACCATCCTCATAATAATCCCCCTCCATTCTCAATAATATCTAATTTGAGCACTAGTGGTAAAACTTTCTTTGATTTAAATGAGGAGTATAATGTAGACTATTATCTTTCCGGTCATGCTCATGTTCATTCCATCCAAAAAGCTAAGAACTTATTAATGATTACTACAAGCAATTTTGACCTTCATGGTGGCACATACCGAATAATGAGTTTAGATCATAACTACTTGTCTACTTCGATTGAAAAAATTGATACTTGGCCTCAAGCAGTTATTACTTATCCTTCAACTGAACACCCTATAGTAGAAGATTTGACTCAATTACGAGTTTTAGCTTGGGATCCAAATGGAATAAATTCCGTTGAATGGTCTCTTCATAGTGTTAAAAAGGAATTTCAAATAACTAGTTGGAAAGCATTGGATAATCTCGATTTGGATGATCCTTTATGGAAAGGTATTTCTGATTTTCAATTTAATGGAAAATATATATTAAAAGTTAAAATTGACGGTGGTTCAGGTCAAATTATAAAAGAAGTGATAATTATTTCGAGAAGTGGTTTGGAATTTGAATTCTCAATAAATTTGATCTTTTTAATAATAGTTTTAATATCCATAGCTATAATAATTTTAAATTATTCAAAAATTCATATAGAAAATCTTAAAAGACGTGAGAAATGAGCCTTTGGAAGACTATTGTAAAACATGAAATACGTCTAAAGACATATAGACAACGAAAAAATAGGAAATTGTTTTTAATAATCGTTTATGCGATTTTTCTATATTGGGGATTTTACTTAGGACCAAATTTATTTGATATAATTATTTCCAAAGTCGCTCTAGATATACCAAATGAATATATGTCTTTTTCTGTTAGTTTTATTGAATATTTCTTAACTTCCTTCTTTTTAATAATTCTTGTATATCCTCTTTATAATCTTTATAGAAAAGCTGAGATTGGACATAGTGAAGTATTACTGGCTTCTCCTATTAAACCAGGAGAAATTTTTATTGGAGAATATCTAGGCAAGTTAATTTTCTATTACTTACTTATTTTAGGGATGGGCCCCGTCATTATCAGTTTGTTGAATCAAATTAGAGTTTTGAATATTTTGCAGTATTTTCTGATTTATTTGAGCTTATTTATGCTATTGGCTTTTAGCTTTCTAATTGGTACAATATTAGCGAATTTGCTTGAACATAGAATGACTAAAAGTAAAGTAGCAAAAGATCTAGGTAAATCATTCTTACTTTTATTATCAATTATCGTTATTGCTGTATTTTATATATTGCGTTTTCTATTTAATTATATTTTATCAAATCCGATGTATAAACTCTGGTTAATGTATTACCCTTCATTTTGGTATTCGAATATAATTTTATATACAATTGATCCCTCCTTAACTCTCTTTAATGTACTATCAAATATTTTATATGTTATTGCCAATATTTCTTTAGGTACCATTATACCGCTAATAATTCTTTATTTTTCATATAAGAATGCTAGTTATTTTTATACTTTAGAAGGTTATACAGAAAATCAAGTTTTTATTGGTATAGAAGAACACGGATTTTATAGAATTATAAGGAAAATTACTCCTAATAAGTGGAAGGGTTTAATAATTACACAATTTAAGCAATTTTTAAGGAAAAAAGAAAATCTCTTCAAATTAATTTATATCTGTTCCTTAATTGCTGTTATTGGTGTAATAATAATATTTTCTCTTGAAAATCCTTCAATAGCAACTTATGACATTCTAAATCTTAAACTCTTGGTTATCTTAATAGTATCATGGGTTGGAGGTTTACTTTTTGGCATTTTAATGGGTTTAAATATTTTTATTGATTCAAAGGAATTGTTATTTCATTACAAAAGTACAATTAGAGGAATTAAAGCACTTGTATATTCATATATTTATGAAATTTTTTACTTAATACTAATTTTAGATATCGTTCTTTCTATCTTTTTTGCTCTAGTCTTTCAATTAGAAATAATTTATATACTGATTTTTTTTACTGCTTTTATGTTGTATTGCATTGTAATAAAACTACAAGCTATTGGAGTACAATGCTTTAATCCTTTATTTGGAGAAAGAGGAAAAAATGCCTATTTGATTAGCTATTTTATTATTTTATTACAAATTGTATCATTTTTTATCGCACTATTTATTGTTATTCCATTTGCTCCAGATACAGTAAATAGTTCTCTAGGTTTATTATTTATACTTCTAATTAATTTAATCATTACGTCTGGATTTTCAGTGTTGATATTTTATATAGGTCTAAGTAAGTTACGCAATTTAGAATAAGTATATTGCTATTGATTTAATAAATGGGAGAATTTACTTTACTAGAGCTTTTCTCTACTTTTTCTTACTATATTTTTTTATACTATATATTCCCATAGGAATAATTAGTAAAATCAATCCCAAAGGATTGAATATTAGAAATTCTATAATCGAAATAAGACTTCCTATAGGATCAGATACTCCAATATAAAATAAAAGAAATAAATAGGCAGCAAATCCAAATATTAATAATACAAAATCAGCTTTGATTTCCCAAAGAATAAGTATAATGAAAATAATAAAGAGTACTGCAATTTCTAATTCCATAATGTATTAGAAGAATTATAGTAATATAAATCTTTGAATAATCAGTATTTTCATAAATAAAAATAAAAAAAAAAAGACTGTTTTATAATTTTATTCTTCTTCTTCCAAAGAGAACTATAGCAATTATTGCTAAGCTTGTAATACTTAAAATAATTGGAATCTCATAACCAGGAATTTCTGCTTCAGGGCCAACAATATTAACTGCTGCAAGAACCCCTCCATCAACCTTGATCTCAGCTTTTGACATAACACCTTTGTTATTCCATTCTACTGTCATTTCAATTGCATCAGGATTTCCTGTAGTTGCGATTGCCATTTCAGTTTGAATGGCGTTCCAATCATAATTATCAGCAACAATTAGTGTACCACTATATAGAAATTGATCCATCAAAGCTGTTGGAGATGCTGTATAAGTAGAGGGATCAACTATATATTGGTCTACTGACGGGGCTCCCATAGATCCATATAAAAGGTTATAGAATAACATTGGGCTGAAACCTGCTCCTGTACCCAGCATTGTCTCCAAATCAACCCATTCTTCAAAATCCATGGAAATTAATGAATCTGTGTTAATAGGGACACCCATTGGACCTCCGGGATATGCTGCAACCTCAGAACCTATAGAATTGATGACTAGTCTTAAACCGATTTCATAACTCGTCATCCCCATTGCTTGAAACGATAAGTACATACTATCCCATGACGGAATAATTGTACCTGTAAGCATATTTATCGCTTCAGTGTATCCTAAATCAAGAATTTCAATGATTGTTTTGCCCTCTAATTCTACTGGTAGCATTTCAGACATCATCATGTCAATACCTAATTCGAGGAATGTTGACATATTCATGCCATAAAAATCAAAAGGTAATGACATATTCAAACCATAAACTGTCTGATTACTAAGAAAGTCGATCACATCTGACATAGATTCAGATTCTAAACCACCTGGCATACTTTGGTTGATTTCAAAATATAAATTTTCAAATATTGTTGATGCATTTATTGGCCCTATAATGGCTGCAAAATCATCAAGTAAATCACTCATTGTATCAGTCAACATTTCAGTTGGCAAGACCATCCCCATTATCGTATCAATCATAGTGTGAAGAGCAAAACTTTCCCCCATAGCGGGAGCTGCCATCATAATCATTGATTTATACATATCTATTAACGTCATTGTCTCCCAATCAGCAGGAATTAGTCCGTAATATAAAGTAGAATTAAGTTCATTAATGAGCATTTTATATAATTCTGGTATTGGATTATCTTCCCAACTAGTTGGTAAAGTAGTGTTTAGTCCATCATACATTAGAGTATAAAAATCTGAAAAGTTGAGAGCTTGCCAGTTTGATGGAATCATTCCTGAAAGAATTGTTGAATTAAAATGCTTAACATAATCCTCAACAACCTCTTCTATTAATTCTGTCATATTCAAACTGTCCCACCCCGCTGGAAGAATTTCGTCGAGATAGACGTTCGCTATTTGTTCATAGATTTCTGCAATTGTTGATGATTCCAATCCGAATAAATCAATTGATGGAAGTTGAGCTTTCCAATCGACGAGCATATCTCTAACATTATCTAGTAAATCATCAACAGCTCCAAAATTTACTCGAGCTTTCCAAGTATAAGTTTCTCCCGGAGCTACACCGACATAATCAGGAGTTTGCGCATATGCATAATTTCCAAATGGAAGTAAGAAAAATAGTGGTAATACTAAAATAACCAAAATTTTCTTTTTTCTCATAATTCGAACAATCAAATTTGTAGATTTGTTATATTAAATTGAATTGTTATAATAATCATTCAAATTTTAGTATTTAAAGTTATGTTGACTTGATAAGTATATAATTTATTAATAAAAAAAGAACTCTTTTTGATATAGCTTTCCTAAAACTGTAATTTTTATATAAACACTTTTGCTATTTAATAATAATAATGAAGTTTGTTAGATATCAATCTCGATTTGAAGCAGGGGTATTATTAGCAGAGTATATCAATCACAAGAATAAGCATTTAAATAATTTTATTCTTGAAAATAAGGATAAATGTTTGTGTTTTGCAATTCCAAATGGAGGAGTTCCTGTAACTGAGGGTTTCTGTTCGAAATTTGACGTGAATTATGATATCCTCATAGTTCGAAAAATTAAAATACCTTACAATACTGAAGCTGGTTTTGGTTCAGTAACTACCGATGGAACTGTGTTAATTAATAAATTACTTCTGTCTCAATTAAATTTATCAGAACAAGCGGTTAATGACGCTATAGATTTAACTAAAAAAGAGATTCATGATCGTTTAAAATTTTATAAAAAGGAGCAAAATTTAGAAGAAATTTATTTCCATTACATTAAAAATAAGTATATTTTCATACTTGATGATGGCTTAGCTTCTGGATTTACCATGTTTGCTGCAATCAATATGATTAAGAAATATCATCCTAAAAAAATAATCATCTCTATTCCAACAGCACCTTTAAGAACTATAAAGAAAGTTGAAGTTGAAGTAAACGAAATTTTTTGCCCAAATATTCGGCAAGTGATGTGGTTTGCTGTTGCTGACGCATATAAGAACTGGTATGATGTTCCAGAATCTGAGGTATTAAAGATAATAAGTAATTCTAAGTATTATATTCCCCGTCTAAAATAAGTAGATATTTAAAGGAGCAATGAGAGAAGAAAAAAACTCATGAATAAAAGAAAAGTAAAAAAAATATAAGTTAAGCACTTTCCAGTTTGAACAAGATAGAAGAGTGAGGAATATAGAACTCGTCCTTTTTCTTTATGACTACCGTATGGAAATACTCAGCAAGACCGAGGAAACCACGAATAACAGATTCATCCTCCTCGAATCTGAAGATTACAGAAGCAATAGCAGACCCTGTGCTGAATGCAACTTTATCGTATACGCGCTCATCGATTAAAGGAATCTTAAGCTCGTTTACTATCTCATACACCCTTTTTATAAATAGTTCACGCTTAGGCATTTTTTACAAACCTTCTTAATTTATATCAATTCGAAAATTGAATTATTAATAATTTTTAACCTTACTAATGAAATATTTTATATAATATTATTAGTTTAGGTTTTTTAATAATTAACTTTTTTTTCGTTTTACGTAATATTCCACTATATAGAGTCAAACAAGAATGGAATAAAATTATATATACTTATTAATATAATTAAAATATAAAGATTATAACTAGTAATTTTTATTTTTATCAAATATTCATTGATATTAGAGGATTTGAGTAGAACGTGGTTTCAAAAGAACAAAAAAAAAATAGAACGTGTTATTAATTTTATGAAAAAGGGATTAACCTCCCTTGCTGATGATCTAGAGGAGACTGTTAAAGGAATAAATGACTTTATCAAATCATTGGCTAAAGCTCAAAAAGATTTGAAAGAAGTATCCGTTGTTGAAGAAGTTCAGACTGTAAGTACTTCCTCTAAAAAAATAGTAGCGCCTACAAGTGAAGGTGCAAAAACTGCTGCAGCAAGTACTTTGTTCTCATTATTAAGTAGTAGTGGAGGAGCTCCCGCTGCTACTCCTGGTACTGTACCTACAACCGCAACCGCAGCTCCCGCTCCACCTACTGGAGGGGGACCTCCAAAAGCACCCGCTAGCGGGGGACCTCCTAAACGCTCAGGTTTACCACCTGCTCCAAAATTACCACCTTCTGGAGGAGGACCTCCGAAAGCACCTTCTGGTGGTGGACCTCCGAAAGCGCCTCCAGGAGGAGGACCTCCGAAAGCACCTTCTGGTGGTGGACCTCCGAAAGCACCCGCATTTGCAAAAAGACCTGCTGCACCCCCTGGTGCACCTCCAAAAGCACCTGGTGGATCAGCTCCTCCTGCTCCCTCAGCACCTGCAGTAGCACCACAACCTGGAGGAGGATTAGGATCGCTTAGAGATGAAATGCTTGATGAATTGAATCGCTTGAAGAAAATAATGAGAGGAGAATAAAAAAATAATTTAATACTTTCTCTTTTCTGATATATTTGCTATTTTCTATTTATAGAATTAATAAGGATTTTGAGTTTCCAATTAGAGAGCGATAATATATGTCTGATAAATCAAATTTAATATATGATGATGAAATTCCTAAAGTTGTTCCAAAAAGAATGATGGTTTTTGCTGGCCATCCAGACGATGAAATAATATCTTGCGGTGGAACCCTTCTAAAATACAAAAAGCTTGGAACAGAGTTAATTATTGTTATTGCTACTACTGGATTAGGAGGATATGCGAAGGAAAAACATAAAAATAATATCGGAGAGAGAAGAGAAAATGAATTAAAGCTAATCAAAACTGTTTTAAATTGTGAAATAATCGAATTAGAATATTCAGATTTACAAATTGATAGAACTAAAATCTCACGAGTTACTAACCTAATACGAAATTATAAACCTCAAGTAATCTTACTGCCCCATTATTCAGATTTTCACCGTGTACACAGAAATTTATCTTTAATCGCTCGAGAAGCTATATATCATTGCTCTACTGGAAAAGCATATGGTGGTCATCAACGAAATTGGACTCCTTTAGGTGTATATTATTATGAATCTCCATCATGCAAATTTCAATATATAGAGGGATCAGTCTTTATCATAGTTAACATTGAGAATTTCTGGAATGAAAAAAAAGGAATTTTTAATCAAGTATATGCATCTCAAAAAGAAGTATTAGAACGTGTCTTAGATTGGGCAGAGGATACTGCCATTTTGAGGGGAAATGAAATTAATGCTAGGTATGGTGAAGCTTATATACCAGAGACTACCTATACTCCTTTAAAAATTCTATTAATATAGAAGTACGGAGATTTTTTTAATAATTAAAACAATATATTAGATATAATAGTTTAGGCTAAATATCTTAAAATTAATTTTAAATATATTAAGGCATGGGAAATTTAACAGTTGTACTTGATATTGGTCAATTCAGTACAAAAATTGGATTCGCGGGCGAAGATTCACCATCTCAAGTATTTTTAACAATGGTGGGAAAGCCTAAATATCAAAATGTTGATGTTAGTTATGAATCCAAACATTCTCGAGAAGATGAGATTTATGTAGGAGATGAAATTCAATCGATTGGATTATATAAAATTTCTCATCCAATTGAAAAAGGAATTGTTGTAGATTGGAATCATTTTAGGAATATTATTGATTATATCTTTTATAATTTGAGAGTAGATCCGACTCTTGTTAATGTTTTATTAGCTGTTCATCCTTTATTTCCTCATAAAGACTTAGAGAAAATATTTCAGTTATTTTTAGAACAATATCAATGTATGGCTTTTTATCCTGTATTAGATTCGATGTTAACGCTATATTCCGGCGGTTTTCAAACAGGATTGATTGTGGAGATAGGTGATAGCAATACCAGAATAGTACCAATTTATGAAGGATATAAATTAGAACACGCGGTCAGAATTTTAGACATCGGCGGGAGAGTGTTAACTCATCATATGGAACATATTTTAGAATCCATTGGTTGGTCTGTCGATTCTTCTATAAGAAGAGAACTCGTTAGAGTTTTAAAGGAAAAAGCCTGCTTTGTATCTTTAGATTATAAAGAAGATCTGAAGCGAAGTGAACAATATGAAAAAGAATATTCTCTTCCAGATGGTTCAACAATCTCACTTAATAAAGAAAGATTTATTGTCCCAGAAATATTATTCACACCTGCTTCAGAATTAGAAGAAGATGCATTACAAGTAGCTATCATGGATGTTATTGAAGATTGTGATTTAGATATTCGTCCAGATTTATTAAATAATATTTTTCTTTCAGGAGGCTCCTCTATGTTCCCTAATATGAAATCTCGTATGTATCAAGAATTAGAATTAGAATTAGCAAGGCGGAAAAAGAAGAATCAAGGAATTCGAATTATTGCTCCAATGGAACGGACGTTTTCTGTTTGGATTGGAGGATCCATCTTAGCAATGATCCCTGAATTTTCACAGAATTGGATTTCTCGGGCAAAATATTATAATGAAGGAATACCACCTAATCTTCTCTAATATAACCTAATTTATACTGGTGGAATATCCATATAACATTAAGATATTACATTTTGTTAAATAAAAACTCTCAATATTAAATCATATTATTACCACTTTTTTTAAAGGGATAAGTAAATATGGAAAAATTTAATGATAATAAGTATTATAAACCAAGCTATTCACATTTATTTAATAAAATAAAAGACATTAAAACCCCCATAAAAAATGAAATTTTGATTGCCCTCCTCGATGGTCATTGGCATTCTGAATTAGAATTAATAAGAGTTACAAAAAAGCAGCATGGTTTTGTAGGTCCTGTAACATTAGGAACTATGATTCATGGTCTAAATCATACTATTAAAAATAATTATCTGCAGAAAAAAATTGTAAATGGCAAGCTTTACTATAAAATATCAGATAATTATGTAGGGCTTACTAGAGCAGCTTATAGATTTGATTCAAATGATTTTCTGAAATAAAGAAAAGCCTACTTTGAAATTCAAATTAGAAAAATCTAATCTTGCTTTAGAATTTTTAATGCTGCTACATTTAATATTAAAATCATGATAACAAAATAATAACCAAATCCTATTACATAAAGAAATAAAGCGAAATTCTCTAAGAGTATAAAGAAAATAATGATCCCAAATACTAACAGAATTATACTTAAGAGTAGGATATTAATTTGAAATAATTTTATAGAGTTATTAATTTTGGCTTTACTAGTTGAAGCAAATATCGAGCTTAAGCCAATATAAAAAATCATTAACCATACACAAGCAGAAATAATAACTTCTGAGATAGACCCCCCAACAGCTGTATATGCGATATTTCCATTAATCAAATATCCCCAAAAAAAATATTCTAAATTATCTATAGCAAAAATGTTAAATGATAATGCTAAATTCTCTGGAGGATAAATTGGAATTTTCGCGAGGAATGCTAATAATAGAGCGAATATTCCTGCAATTATCCCTGATTTTATTGTCATAAATTATATCTCTTTTTTATTCAATTGGGTGTTTCCAATAGCTTATTGCTGCAATAATTAAATTCAATAACAAAACATAAAATCCATAATTAAAATGTATAAAAATTTCCAAATAGTCAATCAGAGTTCCAAAAATCCCTTGACTTAAGATTGGAATTCCGATGATTAAGTATAAAATAATTGCCAATAAAATGATTAAATTCACTAGTATTAACTTTCTACCAGTTTGATTTTCTTTGCAAAAACCTAATAACACTAAAACCGCTGCTAATGGCATTAGCACAATGAAGAAAACTCCAGTTAGTAAATTAACTTTAAACCATGTTTGGAATAGTCCATTTGTAATTATGCCTAAAAAAAACAAGTGACTATTTTGATATGATATTAATTGAATCGGTATTGTCGTATAGAAATTAACGAAAGGATTTTGAAATTGAAAATAAAAACCAAGCGGAATGAATTGCATAAACAATAAAGCTAATGTTAGAATTAATGAAAGAAATCCAAATTTATTCATTTTAAAAGTGTATTATAGAATAATTTTTCATTTTTATAATAATAATAAATAATATTTTATTTTTTTATGCATCTCCCTTTAAAAATCCTATATTCTTCGCAATTAGAACAGAATCCTTTACTTGATTTCTCTTTAAAGCTTTCATTCCAACATTTAGGGCATAAATAATATGTAAGAGGTTTATTGTTTTTCCTAAGTACAACTTTAAAAATATTAAAATTACAAATTGAACACACAGATTCTAATAATTTTAATGTTCCATTCTTTGGTAAAGATAAATACTGCTTACAGTTATCATCAGAACATACCAAAAACCTTTTATTTTTTAAATTTATGAATTTCATTGGATTTGTATTACAAAAGGGGCAACTTGAAGTAGTAAGTGGGATGTTATAATCAATCTTATAATTATTAATCTTTGAAACTAACTTGTGTTTATTAATTAGAAATTTATCAAAAAGTTGTAGAAACTCATGCCTTATCTCATTTACAACATCGTTCATACCCCTTTTTTTATTTTTTATCTCTTCTAGCTTTGCTTCCACACTTTTGGTAAATTCTGGTTTTAGAAATGGTAACCATACTTCAATTAAATTTTCAATGATAAATTTACCTAAATCTGTTATCTTATAATTATACTTAATTCTTTCTGTTAATCTACGAGTTTGTAATAATTTTATAATAACAGGTCTAGTTGATTTTGTACCTAAGTGATTCTTTTCCATTAATTTAAGCAAGGATGTATCTGTATATCTAGGTGATGGAGTTGTTTCTTTTTCGAGAAGCTTTATCTCCTTTATAGGAAGTTCATCACCTACGATTTGAATTTCTGTATCATATTTTGATTTAAGGAAAGGAACAATCTCTAAGAATCCTGGTGAAATTAGCGATACTATTTGAGATTTAAATGGTTCATCTTTAATTAGTACTTCTAAATTTTGCTTCGATTCCAAAGCATCTTCTCCAAAAAGTGCAAGATAATGGCGAGCAAGAATATTATAGACTTTTTTTTGCAAATCACTTTCGAGTCTTGAATTATTAAGCTCTAGGCTCTCTAAGGGAGTAATGGGAGGATGATCACCCATATCCCTCTTTCCTATTGTCGGATTTATTCTATTGTTCTTCAACAAGTTTTTAGTATAATTTTGAAATTGTGAATGTGATGTAAATTTCTGTAACATATCAATATGATTAAAATCTAATTTATAAATATCGCTATCCGTTCTTGGGTAAGAGATTATTTTATTTAGATATAATGTGTTCATTGTTTGCATTGCTAAACTTGCAGGAATTCTTAATTTTTTAGTTAAAAGAACTAAAGCTTTAGATGTATTTAGGGGCATTGGTGGAGATTTTCTAATAATCTTCTTCGAACTATCTATGATCTTTCCAACTCTTTCATCTTTGATTTTCTGAAATATCTTTCTCGCATTGCTTTCTTGATCTTTCTTGAAAGGATTAAATTGATGATGAGCTTGAATAACAATACTTCCATTTAATAAATCAGCATCAATTAGAAAATATGGTTCGGGAATAAAGTTAATTATTTCTTGTTCTCTAAGATAAATTAAATAGAGGAGACTAGTCTGGACACGACCTATAGATGTAAACCTAATTTTAAACTTGTTTAATAATAAGCGTAGTGTATTTGTTACTTCCCTAGTAGCAGAAAAACCAATAAATGCGTCGATAATTGCTCTTGCTTCTCCAGATTCGCCCCAGGAATATTTGGGAGCTATTAGATTTTTAAATTTATTAATAATTTCATTTTTTTGAAGCGAACTTAGCCACATTTGTGATACTGTAATATTTGGATTCATTTGTTTTACAAATGGAAGTGCATCAAAAATACCTATATTACACCCTTCAATATCAGCATCAGTTCCGATAATACAATGATCAGTAATTTTTGAATATTCCTTTAAAGTTTTTATATATGAGTAAGCAGAATTATTAGGTACTTTATCAATAGCAGACGGATTAGTAATAATGTCTCGTGGACTAGTTTTGGTCCAACTCTTAAAAGCATCTGTATTTCTATATTCTAAGATATGTCCTCGTAAAGGAATTACATAAATATCTTTCGAAGGTATAAAATAGACTTTAAGTTGTTTAGTCTTTTCTATTACTATTACAGGGCCTAATGTTTTTGCTATAGCTTCTGCAGCTTTATTTTTTTCTGAGATTATTAATGTTGCCATTATTACCATGCAATAATGCAATAGAATGCTTTATTTTATTTTATAAAGAAATAATATTATTTCATTACAGTTAAATAAATTTCTGGTTATTATTAAAGGAAAAATAGATATTATTGATTTTTAATTATTGTATTATGATTGAATTAGTAATTTTTAGATAATAAAATAGTTAAGATCATATTAGAATTAAACTGGTAGCGTAAATGAAAATGTTGATCCTTTATTATCACCTTCAGAATTCGCCCAAATTTTACCTTCATGAGCGATTATTATTCCTTTAGTGATATAAAGGCCTAATCCCGTTCCTGAATCCTTAATATTTATATGATCATTAATAATGGGAGGTTTTATTCTCTCAAATTTTTTAAATAATCTTCTAATCTCATCTTGAGCTAGTCCAATTCCATTATCTTTAATCTCAAATAAATAATGATTTTCTTTTTTCTCAGAAGATATCCTTATCCATCCATAATCTGGAGTGAATTTTATCGCATTTGAAAGTAAATTTGTAAAAACTGAGAAAATTCGTGGATGATCTACATCTAAAATGATTTCGTGATCAATATTTAGTATTATCTCAAGATTCTTTTCATTGATTAAATAACTTAATTCATCAAGACAATCATTTATGATTTTGCTAACGTTGGTTGACTCTTTCTGCAATTTTAATTCATTTTCATCTATTTTTAATACTTCCAAGAGTTGATCCATTAATATTTCTAGTCTATTCACATTCCTCTGCACAGTCAATAAATCTCTTGTAATCTCTGAATTAAGTTGATTTCGATATTTCATTAGAACATAATCCGTATATCCAGAAATTGATATTAGGGGAGTTTTTAATTCATGGGCTGCCATTGTTATAAAATCATTCTTAACTTTATCGATTTTCCTCAATTCAATATTCTGTTGTCGTAATTTCATCTCTGATTCCCTTAATTCTTGTTCCAATCTAAATTTCTCTGTAATTTCAGAAAATGTCCCTTCAATAATCATAGGG
>JAHPYZ010000042.1 GCA_019058425.1 Promethearchaeota archaeon | reverse complement strand
AAATTTCATATCAATAAAGGGACCCGAACTCTTATCAAAATGGGTTGGAGAATCTGAGAAGGCAATAAGAGAAGTGTTTCGTAAAGCAAAAATGGCATCTCCATGTATTATCTTTTTTGACGAGTTTGATTCAATTGCACCAAGTCGAGGCAGACATACGTCAGATTCTGGAGTTACAGAGAAAGTTTTATCTCAATTTTTAACCGAGTTAGATGGTTTAGAGGTGATGAAAGATATTGTAGTAATTGCAGCCACAAATCGTCCTGATATCCTAGATCCCGCATTAATTCGCCCTGGAAGGATAGATAGAATACTCCTTGTTCCCGCTCCTGAAGAAAAAGGAAGACTTGAAATTTTGACAATATTTACGAAAGAAATGCCTTTAACTAGCAATATAAAACTAGAGGAATTGAATAGTTTAATTGCTGGTTTTTCTGGAGCAGATATTGAAACATGGTGTCGCGAAGCAGCTATGCTTGCCCTAAGAGAAAATATTAGAGCGAGAAAGGTGTCATTAGAACATTTTAAGGAAGCAAGAAAATTTGTAAATCCAACATTGACTACAGAAACATTAACATGGTACGAAAAATTCGGTGAAAAATTAAAAAGTAGGAGGATTGAAGAATCCAAAGAGGATCGATTATTTGTTTGAAACTCATAAAATTAATTAGAAAATAAGTATTTCTTAATATATAGATCTCTATTTCTTTATTTTAAAACAGGTGAAATATTATAGAAGCTCATCGTTGGAATCAAAAACCAGTAATGAATTCAATTATCGATATTTTAATTAAAAATAAGGGAGAAATATTAGATAAAAGACTTGAAGAACTATTAAAAAAGGAATTTCCTTTTATAAATTCATTGATATTAGAGGAACTCTTCTTGAAATTAGAGAGTATGTCAATAATACATGTATTTCGTGTCTCAAAGAACAAGAAAATGATAGTTTTAAATAAAAGAGGAAATGCTATCAGAGAGGAAATAATTAATAATCTTTGAATCAAACAATTCAAGGTGTTCTAGTCTATTTTATTTCTTTTTTTTGCCAATTAAGACAAAATTGAGCTAAAGTTGTCTCCTCATTTTTAGCCTTAAATTTTCTCTTCCTAACATCGATAAATACGGGATAATTTACAGCATTTCCCATTACAATCATTTCTCCCACCCCTAAACTTGAAATCATACTTGCGTATTCTTTTGTAATTGCTTCGGAACTGTCCATCAGATGCTTTAGATCATATGGATTTTTTAGACTTAATACTAATTTAGAATTACATTGTGATAATGCGGTAGTACTTAATTTTTTTGGTCTCTGACTAATCAAGCATAAGCACGCCATGAATTTTCTTCCCTCTCTAGCAATCATCTCAATAATGGGTTTTGAAATAGCCTTTGCATGGGCAGCTTCTGGACAAAATTGATGCGCTTCTTCTATTATTAACAGGAATGGAGGAATATTATTCATTCTTCGGAGATTAAAAAGCCTATTACAAATATAATCGACAATAATTTGTTTTTTCCTGATACTAATTTCTTTCTGAAAATTAAATATGGTTATTTGCTGGTTTTCTATTACTTTATTTAATATTGGATTTTCTTGAGGACCAAATAGATTTAATCGTTCTAATTCTGATAGCCAACCTAATAATGCTTGTTTCGTACTTCGATTTCCATCAGATTCTTGTTCGATATATTCAATGATGTCCTGAATTGTATATTTATTCTTTTTTTGTTTATCTTTATTCAATTTTTTTATATATTTTGAGAGTTCTCTTACTTGAACATGTGAAATTTGTTCCTGATATTTCTTAAAGACATAAGGTGATAAGTTAGGTATTCCAATTTGAAAGTAGGAAATATCTTGGATCTTTATTTTATCTTTTAATTCAGGAATATCTTTTAAATAGACATATTCACCATGGACATCAAATAATATGATCGCTGGTGTTCCAGAGTCTTCTCCCCTAGATAATAGTTCTTCAATTAGTATAGAGGTGAGATAACTTTTTCCTCCTCCTGAAATTGAGAGTATAGCAAAATGTTTGTTTAATAATCTATTCATGTTAATTTTTGCATTAGAATCAGTTACTTTTACATAACCTAAATTTAACCCATATTTATTATCAAATCCAAGAAATTTATGCAGAATTTCTTCTTCCACAATATAAACTCCTTCTCCAGGACTAGCAGGATATGTCATCCGTTGAACTCTATCGATTTCTTTTAAGTTTTCATCTTTAAACTGTACCAATCCCAAACAATTTACAATCGCTATCGCAAACTCAAAATCTTTGCTTGGAAAAAGACCTTTGATGATGTTAGGATTATCATTATTATTATAGGCTTTAATTGTTAATGCATCGGTAAAGTATTCATTTAATAAGGCAATTTCTTCAATAACACCAATTAAAAAACCTTCATTAGATTTAGTATAAACAAATAATCCTTTTTGGATAAAAATCCCATCTTGTCTTTTATTTATCACAAACGGGAATTTAGATACATTGGGTAATTGTAAGTAGTTAAATACAGTTCCAACTTTTATTGACATATTATCAAAAAGATGGTATAAAATAGATTGAAATAATGGTTTGAATTTATTAGAGAATATATTTAAATAAAAAAAATATAAGAGTATTAAATTTCTGATTTAATCAATGGATTCAAGATTTTTATTTCTTCTGTTCTTTCTCTATAGCTCCGATCAAACGCAAAATCAAATAGAATCCGTTTTTCCAGAAATAGATCATGAACAGAGAGACACCAACAATCGAAAAGAGCGCGACTCCAATAAATAATACCCAAGGTCCTGTACTGCCTAACAAAGCTAGCAGTGAAGAGGACCCTCCAGCAGACACATTAATTATATCTAATATTATTGCAAAAATTGCACCAATAATAATAGCTAGTAAACTGATTATCAATCCACCAGCAGCAATTTTTACATCAATACGATCTTTATATTTTTGCTCAAGTTCCCTCTTTCTATAAATAAAATGTATTAATGATTTTGAAGTCTTTTTAAATAATCCAAAAAAGAAAATCAAAAGGAAAAATAAACCTGCTAAAAGTCCTCCAATAATAGTGATCTGATATCCTAAATTAAGATCTAAGAATAACTCCCATTTTCCCGTTGTTCCAATAAAGATATCCGCAAATGTCCATACGACTCCTCCAATAGTAACTAAACTAGCACTAACTATTAATATATAAAATATAAGAGATACTATTCTTTGATTCTTTGTATATTCTTTTTCTACAGATGAAGAATTATATTCCATTTTTTTCACTCTTTTTACAATTTCTTTAATTAATCTTTCTATATTATAAAAGTACTTATGCTCAATATAATACTAAGAAGTTATGATTATAGAAAACATAACATTTAAACTATATAAAATTGATTATTATGAGTTAAGTCTTGTACTCATTTAAAATTATTATTTGGAAATTATATCATTGAATTTTTGATATATATTTTTACTGCTAATATATCCATACAGTTCATATGAAAAGTTATAGAGCTTTTGATAGAATGCATGTCGATCATCATTCGGAAGCCATTTTTTATCAACTTTGCACAAATTCTCAGCTGCTTTTGCAATATCTGGAAAGATTCCTGCTCCTGAAGCTGCTAGTATTGCGGCACCTAATGATGTTGATTCTTCAATTATGTTCCTAACACATGTAATTCCTAATACATCAGCACAAATCTGATTCCAGAAATCAGAACGAGAACCACCCCCAGTTAACATTAATTCATTTGGTTCAATTCCTAATTCTTTAAAAACTTCTATATTTTTTCGTATTTCGAATGCTACACCCTCAAGCACTGCCCTATAAAGATCCTTACGTTCATGACCCAGAGCTAATCCAAAAATTATTCCTTTCGCTAATGGATTCCAATGTGGTGCCCCAGAACCAACAAAATGAGGGATAAGAAGTAATCCATTTGCTCCAATTGGAGATTTCTCTGCTTCTACAGTTATTATATCATAAGGATCTTGACCTTCTTGAGCTGCAGCGCATTCAGCATGTCCAATTTGATCTCTAAACCATCTCAATACCGCCCCAGTTGTAAAAATGCTTGCTTCTTGAACCCAGGTACCTGGAACTGCATGGCAACTACATAAAACTCTTTTTTCAGGGTCGAGTTTAGGTTGAGATAAAAAGGCTAAGATAAAACTACCTGTTCCAGTAGTGCATTTAATTTCTCCAGGAGCCACAACGCCTACTCCTAAAGCTGCAGATTGTTGATCTCCAGCACCAGTTACAACTAATGTTTTTTTATCGAATGAAATTTCCTCATTTACAATTTCTCCAATATCTACTCCACTTTCCAAAGTTTCTGGCATTTTATCTAAGTCTATGTCTAATTCTGATGCAATTTCTTCGGAATACGCCATTTTATTAATATCAAATAACATCGTACGAGAAGCATTTGAAAAGTCTGTAGTGAAACTACCAGTCAATTTATGAATAATAAAATCTGAAACGAGTAAAAATTTATGAGCTTTTTGATATATCTCTGGTTTTTTATCTTTAAACCATAGAATTTTTGTTGCAGAAAAATAAGGATCAATAGTTAATCCTGTAGTTTCATAAATTTTGTCTATACCAATTTTTGATTTTATATACTCAACTTGTTCTATTGTTCTTCTATCTTGCCAGACTAAAGCATTATGAAGAGGTTGACCTTCTTTGTCAACAGGGACAATAGTTTCACGCTGATTAGTAACAGAAAGACTAACAATATCCGTTTTGTCAATACCACTCTTTTTAATAGCTTGTTCGGTTGTCTTTTTGATGGACTCCCACCATATGTTAGCATCTTGCTCGACAAATGATGGAGAAGGATAATAGCTTTCCCATTCTTGATAATCACTAGCGATTATAGTACCAGCTAAATCAAAAATATAAGTTCTACATCCTGTTGTTCCTAAATCTAAAGTAGCAACAAACATAATTGAATTATTTTCTATTAATATTAGTTTTATTAATAAGATATATATCAGATTATTTAATAAAAATCATTATAAAGGTTTTTCCAAAAAAAGCCATTGTATTATAATTTTTGATACCCTCAATAAGGACACTTAAATTTAACATATCCCACATTCAAACCCTTTATCTCTGTAATCAATTTGTTATAATTTGGGCAACGTGGTGAATTTTTAAGATATGGAAATCCCCTCAATTAGTAAGTAATAAATTCCAATTATGGATTGTATCTATAAGTAATGAGTAGATTAGCATGAATAATAAAAAAGGTTATTTTCTCTATAGAGTCTTCTATAGGGTTATCTTTAAGAAAGAATCTTTAAATATCATTAAAATATACAACAAAATATATGGAATAATTAGTACGTATGATTATGAATGAAGAAACAGAAGAATATTTTCACATTAGAACATGTAAAACTGGCTTCTATGGGATCTGATACCATCGTCTATATTCCTCGGATTTTAATAAAGCATAAAGTTCTTGATTTTAAAAAAAGATATAATATCCATTTTGAAGAAATTAAGGAATAAGAACTTATGTCATTTAGCATAGCTTTTAATATAACTCTATAAAATAGTTGAAATATTGCTATTAAACAAATTTTTACAATTTTTAGAAATTGATAATTTTATTTAAAATTCTTTTAACTGAGGATCTTATTATAGAATTCTCTATAGATTTTTCTATAACTAATATCGTCAATATTTATTTCTCTCCAATTTTCTCAAAGAGAATTAAGAAATTTAAATGATTTTTTATGATATCAATAATTATAAAAGTCTTTAATAATCTAGGAAGTTTTTTATAATATTAAGGACTGAAATGCTTAATCTAGCATTGAATATGGGAAATTTATTTATTTGGATTAATATCTATGTAATAGAAAGAGTATACCGCAATGAAAAAATTTCTTATTTTTGCATAAATTTATATATGAATTCTAATACTATTTATAAAACCAAGAATGTAAGAAACACTACTTTTAAGGGATAAGCGTGCTGTCACTTTCATCTGAATTTGAGATTTTATTAGTCGTTGTTATTTTGGCTAGTATCTTTATAACCTTTAAATTTAGATATAAACTGGCTAAAAAATCGCTCGCATTTAAAATTACCATTAATATGACGGTTTCTATAGCTTCCGTATTAGTTCTATTGATAGTTGTAATAGGTTATTTAAATAGTGAGTTAATTTTAATATTATGTATTCTACCTCCTGCTTTAACATATCTTATTATTGTTTACCGATACGTTATAAAAGTAATACAGCGTCAAGAGAGTACAATTAAAAATATGCTTGATTCAACTTCTCAAACATCAATAGCAGTTGCAAATATTGCTACGGAGATGGCCGCGAGTGTGGCTGAAGTAAATTCAGCTCAAGAAGAAATATCTTCAACAACTCAAGAAATTGCCTCAGCATCTCAAGATATAGTCAGATCATCAAATGAAATTCAAACTATTATGGATCTAATAACCAATATTTCAGAGCAAACTAATTTATTAGCATTAAATGCTAGTATTGAAGCAGGAAGAGCTGGTGAACATGGAAGAGGATTTGCTGTTGTCGCGGATGAAGTACGTAAATTAGCAGAAGAGTCAAAAAATGCGGTGAGTAATACAAATTCAAAAATTCAAGTTATAATTGATAAAATATACAAAGCAGCTTCATCTATTGAGGGAATAAGTTCATCTAATGAAGAACAATCTGTATCTATGGAGGAGATCTCAACTACCGCAAACAAATTAGGTTCTTTAGCTGAAGAATTGAAAAGTCAATTGACCCAATTCACATTAATTGAATCTCAAACAAAGAAATAGTTCCTGTTTTATCAATTCTAATAGAATTTTTTTTTTATTTTAATTGATTATTATTTTTAGATTAATTGGATATGATTTCATTGATAGATTACAAATTAAATATACAAAAATATATCAGTACTCCACCATGAGTTAAGATTTGAGTTCAGATTCATCATGTAATTTTATAATTCTTCAAAAATCAAGATGTCTACTATTCCAAATATTTAAAGTTAAATAAAACATATCACTAAATATTTGAATAATATTTATAAAAAGATTCTAAATGAATAAAAAGAGGAAAGTTTTTACATTGGAGAATGTAAAATTGTCAAAAATGGGACCAGATACAATTGTATATATTCCACGAGCTTTAATAAAGCATAAAGTCCTCGATCCTGAAAAATTTTATAATATTCATTTCGAAGAAATTTAGACCTATTAATGAAGAGATATGGCTAATCTTCTTCTCTATATATATGTTGGTTAACGATTTCAAATTCCACACTATTATCCTTTAGAAGTTTAATAATCTTCGGATGATAATCTGTAAGTATCTTTTTTTCAATTTTCCTTCTCGTTATAATTGAATTAAATAAATCATCTTTTTTTTTTGATTTGCCAATGGGAATATAACTTACTAAATAAGCTCTTTCATTATTGTGCTTTATAATATTCAGATATGTATTCACAGTGATTATCTTTCCCTTTTTTGTCAATGCTCTAAATTGAAAAGAGACCGCATCTTTATCTTCGATAGTGAGGTTTTGCATTAGTCTACCAAGATCTTCTGGATGTATGATTTTAAAAAATTCCCGTTTTTTCCATTTTGTAATATCCTCTAGAGTATATCCTAATATATCTATAGATTTCTTATTTACATATTTGATATATCCTTTCTGAATTATTAAAATTCCAAGATAAGAATTATTCGCGAAATAAAGAAAATGCTCATCCTTTAATTCAGTAGTTAATTTTTCATTTAAATCTGATTTCGACATCTATGAGATTCTTTCCTTTTGAAATTTTCGTCCAAACTTTAATCTATAATAATAATGGTTATTTAAATTTTAAATATTTCTGTAATAAATTATATGTTAATATGGTATGAGTAAAAGTTGATTTGATTAGAGTTTTTCATAATATTAGATGTAGATTTTTCAAATCATTGGAGAAAAACCCTGAATATTAATTTTATGGTTCAATCGGACTTTTTTCTCGGTCACTCCACGCCTCATATCCGAGAGGAACCTTTTTTGTTACACAATTGTTTCACTTTTGGTAATCCTTTATTATTATATAAAAGTTAAAATAAGTCATCCATTTTGATGCCCACAATACGGACATTTAAATTTAAGATATCCCACATTCAAACCCTTTATCTCTTTAATCTCTCTTTTACAGTTGGAACAACGTGGTGATTGTACATTGATCCACTCACCCTTTATATTTGGTATCTGCTTAAGAATTTTCTCAAATTTGAGTTTCTCTAAAGTTTCTTTGTTTATTTGGAATAATTGCTGTTCTTCAGCAATAGATTTTCCCTTAGGTGCTAAAACCATTAGGAATTTCATTTTTTTTGGATTATTTAGTAAAGAAAAAGTTCGTAATATTGCCTCTTCTTTATGCTGACTAAATAATTTACCTAGTTCTGGCGGAGCTAATGCTACTAATGTTGCCTTTGAATTTTTAATTTCATCTTTAACTTTTTGAAATAAGAATTGGAACATCCTTCTTTCATTATCCATACCCCATATTAAATTCCATGGTTTAATATCATAATCTTCATCACTAGGCCCAACAATTCTTTTAATGCACTCAACCCAGGAATAATGTTTGAATTTATATAAGTTTGATAGCAAGTCATCAAAAAACTCAGGTTCAATTACAGGAAATGTTTTAAATATATTTTTCAATGAGTATAATTTAACTTCAGTTAAAGTATCTGAATTCAATGAATCCCAAGGAGTTAATGTGAATAATGTAAATAAATTCATTTTATGTTCTTTTATGATTAATGATATAATACCAATAGATTCCATGTTTAAAAATTAATTTTATATTTTAAATTAGCAATTTTTAAAAATTACATTCAATATACTATCTCGTATGACTACAGTTTGGGATACTAAAGCAGATGCTGTTCATAAAGGAGATAATCTTAGAGATGTTTCACCTTTAATAGAAAAAACTAGAAAAGACGAAAAGGGTTTTACTCACTATAAATTCACTAAGAATATGTTTAATAATCCTTGGTATAAAATCCCTGATAATGATTTAGAGTTATTTAAAAAATATCTTGACGGAGGATCAAGAAATTATCCTTCTGATGGGAGAATTCCTTGTGATATTGTAGCAAGTGAAGCGAGGAAAGTTTTAAATTATATCGATAGTTGTACTGAAGATTCAAGTAATCCGTACTGTGAAAGTGCTAAAAAAGCTTTAAAAGACGGAAAGAAAGCAATGGTTCGAGGTACTTTAAAATTATACCTAAGTAAATTTACATCAAGAGATTGGAGGAGGAAACGCTTTACTGATGATATAGATTTCTGGTGTTTTCAGGTAGGTATTTTAGACCATGCTTTAAAAGAATGTGGGTGGATAAAGAACAAAGAAACTGGTGAATTTGAAAAACAAATTCAGTGGACTAATCCTGATACCGGTGAAGTAAGATATGAAGCTCTCTGTGCAGCTAATAATTTAAATCAATTGTTAGATTTTGGTGCTGGTAGTTATCTCGAGGGAACAGGTTTGAAAGAGATATTCAATAAAAAATTGAAAAGAGGTCATGATGTTGATCTTAGTGATATCATGAATGTTGCTTTATATAATAGAGAGCTTATAGATGGCGTAGATTCCGAATGGAATGATGTCTGGGAATCTTTTGAAGCCGCGACTAACACAAGGAACTCTAGAATCACTTCAAATCTGATTAGCTTGTGTAGATATTCATTAGGCACTGCAGATTACTTGGAAAGAGTAAGTAATGCTATTAATAGACATCATGAAAAAATTCTTGATGTAGAGGAGTATTCAGAAGAGAATTTAGAAAAAATTTGTAAAATATCAATTCATTGGATGAGATACTTAAAAGAAAATGGACCTAATGAGACGAGGAATATGATTCATGATTTTTTGCTTGAACAGAAAGAAGAAAAGAGGAATCATGCAGAGAATCTAAGAAATTTTACAAGAAAAGTTTTGAAATTACTTAATTCTAAATATGAATATCTCAATATAGTATTTGAAATTGAATCTTAACTTATAGTGGAAGGGTTTTATTTCATAGATATTTCCTTTTCAAGTTCACGCAGATCCTCATCTTTCACTTTCTTTTCTTTTGAAAAGCGCCTTTTTGTAGCTCCATTAAGGGACCAAAATCCAAGTACTGAAACTAGTGATAAAATCCCTACTATATACCAAACCCAATTTGGTCCTATATTATCCATTATGAGTCCAGCAACTAAAACACCAAATAAATTTGGAATCATCCAAGAAAAACCAAACATTGCCATATAGCGCCCTCTCTTATCTTCAGGAGCAAATATTGCCACTGCAGTCTGTTTAATGGGAGTAACTATCATCTCCCCAATAGTGATAATTATCATAGCAATAAAAAATAGGTAAATAGCAGAAACAAATCCGTACATTCCAAATCCAACCATATAAAACAAGGCTCCAATCGCTATTACCTTCATAGGTGCATACTTTGATATCTTTTTAGCTATCCAAAATTGAAATAGGACAACCATAAGAGCATTCATACTCAATAATAGTCCAAAACTTTGTAGTGGGAATCCATGTACAGTCAGTAAAAATACAGATAGAGTACTATTCATTTGCATATACACTAAAACCAATATGGTGCATACAGCGATAAATGACATAAAAACTCCATCTTTCAAAACTTCCTTATATCCACTCATAGTTTTCATAACAGATTCTTCCGGTTTATCTTCTGGTGATTCAGGTTTTGTTTCTGGGATGACAGTAAATACAATCACCGCGGTAATAAGACTGCTTATAGCATCAAATATAAACAACAACATGTATGATTGAGAAGCTATAAAACCACCAAGAATAGGACCGCCTGTTGCCGCAAGATTCATTGCAATTCTCATAATTCCAAATCCTTCTGCTTGTTTTTCCTCTGGGAGTAAATCTACTACCATTGCTTGTCGTGCAGGCCCTCCAAAACTACCCATTATTCCTAAAATTCCTGCTAGGATGAGGAACATAGTTAAACTGTCTGCTAATCCCATAAAAATACTTCCGATACCACTTATCATTAATCCCAGCAAAAGCATTGTACGACGCCCATATTTATCAGCTAATGCACCGCCAATCATTCCGCCAAAGATACCTCCTGCAGAGAACATTGTAAATAGGAATCCTACTTGAGTCATCCCAACTCCAAAACGTGTAGTAATATATATGGCAAAAAAAGGCATTAAGAGGAAACCTCCTAACATATCAATGAAAGAAGCTAGTACTAGTACTTTGAATGAATTAGAATATTCCTTATATGCTAGTTTAAACTTTGTGAACATGAATAACTTTCCTAATTAAGAGTTTTATAATAAAGAGTATAGTGTTATAGTTTTTAGAAATTTACTCTTCATAGAATATATCTATATAAATCTATTAATGTGTTTAAAATTATTGGTATTTTACTCCTACATAGTACAATATTGTAACAGTTTCAAAATAAGGATAAAAAAAAATTTATCATTCGATTGAGGAGATACTATATTCAAGGAATTCTTCTTTGATAGGTTCTTCCTCTTTTGAAAAGCGTTTCTTTGTTACCCCATGAAGTAACCAAAAGCCTATTATCGAAATCAAAGATAAAATCGCTGCTAAATACCATACCCAATTTGGTCCAATGTATTCCATAACTAATCCCATGACTAAAACACCAAATAAATTTGGAATTGCCCATTGAAAGCCATATACTGCCATATATCGTCCTCGTTTATCTTCAGGAGCAAAAGATGCAGCTGCAACTTGACCAACAGGAAATACAATCATTTCTCCTATCGTGATAATTGCCATGGCAATAAAAAACATATACACTTCCGAGACAAAACCATACATACCAAAACCAATCAAAAGAAAAATTGCGCCAAAAGCCATTACTTTCATGGGAGCATATTTTGAAATCCTCCTTGTTATCCAGAATTGAAAGAAGACTACCATAATCGCATTCATACTTAACATTAATCCAAAGCCCTGTGCTGGGAACCCATGAACATCTCGTAGGAATACTGATAATATACTATTCATATTCATATATACTAACACTATTACTGCTGAAACTAAAAGAAACAGTACAAATACCCAGTCTTTTAAGACTTCTTTATATCCAATGAAAGTTTTCATTACTGAATCTTCTGGTTCATCATCTCTTTTTTGTGGTTTTGTCTCAGGAATTACAGTATATACAATAATGGCAGTGATTATGCTAGTTATCGCATCTGCAATGAATAACGTCATATAAGAGTAAGCTACTAATAGTCCACCGAGGCTAGGACCTATTGTTGCTGCAAGATTAAGCGCTATTCGTAAAATTCCATATCCTTCTGCTCGTTGTTCTGGTGGAAGTAGATCTGCTACCATTGCTTGTCGTGCTGGACCTCCAAAATTTCCTATTAACCCCAAAAATATGGCGAGTGAATAGAAAACAGTTAGATTATTCGCTAATCCCATAGAGATATTTCCTATCCCACTAACAACTAAACCAAATAATGTCATTGCGCGACGCCCATATTTATCGGCTAAAGCCCCTCCAATTGTACTACCAAACAAATTACCTGCGGCAAAGATCGTAAAGAGGAATCCTACTTCAACCATTCCTACTCCAAAACGTTCGGTAATATATAATGCGAAAAAGGGGAATAGTAAAAAATTTCCTAAACGATCAATGAATGTGGCAAGTATTAACACCTTAAATGCAGCTGGATATTCCTTATATGTACTTTTAATTTTTGTAAACATGATACGTCATCTTATTAAGATTTAAATTTTTAAAATTATAGAGGTATAGTTTTTAGAAATATAATAAATGCGAAAATATTCCATAAGTATGCTATACTGTATTAAAAATAATCGTTTTAGGAATATATAGTTTAAAATGTTGAACTTGGAACGAACTTTGAACTTTAAAAACTCAACTTAAACTACTAAAATTAGATCTGGTTTTTATATTTTTGAACGGGAGTTCGAAATTGAAGAGGCGTCAAAATCATACTTTATAGAAATATGCTTTTGCACTTTTTTTAGAGTAAATAGAAAAAGTATAACTCTATACTGAATTAAATACGAATAGCTTCTTATGATTTTACTGTATAAGATAAATATTAGAAATCTTTAAAGTTTTCAGTATAACCATGATTAAAAGTACCGATAATCTTAAAAAGTGTTCTAAATGCAAACAAACTTATCCTGCTTTGCCTAAGTTTTTTTATAGATATAGTAACAGAAAAGATGGTCTTGATGCTTGGTGTAAAGAATGCAAGAAAGATTATGATAAAATAAGACACAAAGTAAAGAAGTTTAATATCTCTTTAAAAAGGTACATAAAGATGTTAAATGAACAAGATGGGCGGTGTCTTATATGTGGAAGAAAATTTGATGAAATATACAGTAATCCGAAACAAAACCATATATATTATACTCCTAGAATTGATCATGACCATAAAACAGGAAAGGTCAGAGGTATTCTATGTCACCATTGTAATACTGCTTTAGGTAGTTTTAATGAGAACCCTCTCATTCTAATAAGGGCGATTAAATATCTTAAAGAAAACCAAGAGGATTGAGTTTTACGATCATTCCTTCAACTTTATTCTTAAACGGTTTAAAAAAAAAGAATTTAATAGGGTTTTTTTTTGTTTCTAATATTTAGATTAATTTTATAAAGCCTAAGCTTGAGTCCAATGGATTTCCTAAACAGAAATAAACATTATTTTTGCGATTAACAAAAAAAGAACCCACTGTTCCTACTTCCATTGGCTCTCCTGTTGAAAATCTCCTTGAAATTTTAGTATCTGAGAATATATTAAATAAGTCTCTAATATTTAAATTTCCATCTTGACTATAAGCATGACATAATTCAGAAACTCTATTATATCTTTCTAAATATTTTGTTGGGTAAATCATAAACATTTTGAATAAATTATTTTCATAGATGTTTGCGTCAAAAGTATAGCTTCCTCTTCTTACTCTCTCTAATGAGAATGAATTAGGAATCGTTTCAATTGCAACTATTGTTCTTCTATTTCTTATAATATAATTCCAACCTAATGTAAAATCATTAGAAATTATCATATTTTTTGCTTGTCCAACAGATCTAGCATTTTCTAATGCACTCCTATAAATTATTGATTTAGGCATCCCTGAACATCCGTAATTAAAAACTTCAATTAGATTAATAGAAATAGAAAGTCCATATTTATTTATTCCACCCATAGCTAACATACTACCAATCCTAAATGAGAATAATCTTTTGCTATTTATTTTTGTATAAACCCAAGATACCGTTGGCATCATTAATAGAGAAAGATCAATTGTTTGTCCGAAGACTGTTTTCTTATTAGTATGAGATCCTATTGCAGTGCATCCTCCTGCAATTAATGGTGATTGTGGATATCCTGTAAACATAGGAATAATTTTTCCATAATATATATCCCAGAAACAATTTTGAGCTAATACATCCATAAAATCAATTGATATTTCATAAGTATTCCCCATAAATGAAATGGAGACAAAATCAATTGCATCAGCTATTCCTTGCATCTCGAGTAAATAATCTTCAGGAATAAATTCAAGGTAATCTAAAGTATAAAAAAGTGCAGTATCATATGACAGTCCCATTTCTTGAGCCTGCAGCATGATCATAAGTTTCATCCACGCTGTTTGATAAGCTAAATTTTGCCCTTCTAATAATCCAAGAGTGTAGTAATTATCTGCTTCGACATATAAATATGGTTGATTATTAGAAAATCTCCATTCTGCAAAATTACGATTAATGTCATCATTCTTACAAGCATTAGCAAATGTTATAAATCCCGAAGAAAAACTTATTCCTAAAATGAGTAGTAATAAAACTGATTTGTTTTTTAATTTCATTTTTCTTTTACCTTTTAAAATGGTTTGTTATACTATTTTTTAATAAAGAGATTTAAATTCCACTGTTTATCTCATATCACGAAAGATTTTTGAAAAGAATATTAAGGCAAGATTTGATGCTATGAAATTATAATTTTGTAGATGGTTTAGTAGAAAACATTAGAATACTCTATTATATATTTTCTTCCAAGATTCTTAATTTTGAATAGTCAACTGTGATTGTACTCTTAGTTTCGATTATTTCTCCGATTATCGATACTTTTTTATCTAAAAATTTATGTAATCCTGGATCTTCTTCCCATAAATTTGTTTTTTTCCGGACAAGTATTTTCGACCATCTCTTCTTATAGTTATCTAATGGTTTAATAAAATAAGTAGGACCCTCCGATCTTGTTCCTGTTCCCTCCATTATAGAAAAAAGAATTCCTTTAATTTCATCCATGATTGAAATCCTTTGATTTTCTTATTTTTTTTTTGACATATACCGTATTTTTACGAGTAAATCACGTAATTCCATTTTATCATTTTCTGGTGTAATATATTTCTTTCCAACTCCTTCTGATAATGGAACAGTCTTAATTTTGTTTCCTTGAAGAGATACCATATTGCCAAATTTACCTTCTATCACAAGTTTCATTGCGGCTAAGCCAAATCTTAATCCTAATATTCTATCAAATGAATTTGGGGTTCCTGCTCGCATAGTATGGCCAAGAACTACATTTCTACACTCAAAGTCTACTCCATTTTTCTGAAATTCTTGTGCTAAATCTTCTCGTAAGTTTAATTCTTCAACGATTATTTGAGACATATTCAATTTTACTAGTAATGGATTTCCAAATGTATCTTTAGGTAGCCTATCCATTGTTTCTTTTGAAATAGTTTTGAAATCTCTCCCTAGTGATTCTGAGTTTGGATAAGCTCCTTCAGATATCGCTATTATATGATGCTTATAACCAGCATTAACTCTTTCCTTTAAAACATTAACTACATCTTTCTCTAAATCAAATGGAGTCTCTGGAATCAAGATTATGTCAGCACCAGCAGATATTCCACTATACATTGTTAAGAAACCAGCGTCTCTTCCCATTATCTCAACTACAAATACTCTCTGATGTGAGCGTGCAGTAGTTGTAAGATTATCCATTGCGTTCGAAGCTAGCTGTGTAGCACTCCAGAACCCAAATGTGTAATGTGTTCCAGCAAGATCATTATCTATTGTTTTTGGACAACCTACTACTTTAGCATTTCCATATTTATACATTTTATCTGCTACACCTAAGGTATCATCGCCCCCGATAGCGATTAACGCATCAATTCCTAAAGTCTCAAATTTCTTAGCTAACTCTTTAGCCTTTTCTTCTTTTGAATCAATCCCTTTAAATGGATTAGTTCTACTTGTATATAGGATGGTTCCACCAACAGTATGTAAGTCATCATGTTCTGCAATATCAAGTGGAATTGTTTCGTTTTCTAAAAAACCTTTCCACCCTTTAAGAATTCCTACACATTCAATCCCTGCATCATATGCTTTTAACATTATCCCATAGATAACAGAATTTAAACCTGGGCAGTCACCACCACCTGTTAGAATTCCTACTTTTTTAATTTGATTTCCCATTTTATTTCACACTTCAAATAATGTGAGGTTAAAAATACAATTATAATTAGAAATTATGAATATATTAATTTTATATTTATTCTAAGTCTTTCTTCACAATTTTTTCAAAAGTGTATTTTGATTTATCTTGAGGAATTATATAGCTTCCACCTTGTAAATCCGTAATTTTTAAGGTAAAATCAAATTTCCCTTCAATAGCTTGATTTAAATCAACCAAAAGCTCATCAATTTCACTTTTTTCTTGATCATTTTCTTCAAGATTATTTCTATAGATTGAAACCGCACTTTCAAATCTAAATAAGATACCTTGCACATTAGTATAATAGAAATCTGCCCTTGGACCAGGTTCTACTATCAGTTCTAGTTCTGGAATCTCTAATTTACCTGTTGGTGAACGATAAATTTTAGATTTAAGGTCATCCTCATCTAAAATTTGTAAGGTCATAATTCCAGGTTCCAGATTCGTAGTGAGAGGGATTATATCATTTTTATTAAAATTACATGTATTACATTCAAATTTTATTATAAGCATTTTGTCTCCATCGGGGAGATCATAAATACTCTTAATTATATCGATTATCCCATCTTTACATGATGGACATTTAAAGGAATGTACAACCTCAGTATTTCTTTTCTCATTCGTCATATATTTCTTCCTAAGCTTCGTCAAATTAAATTTAAATAATTAAATTTTAATATCTCTCAAAATCAATGTAAATTAATAGTTTTTTTAAAAGAAATTAATTGTTATAACAATTATTATTATAAATCCTATAATATTGTTTCATATTGCAGTTATATAAGTAAAATTAATAGAACTTTTATTCATTGTGCCTTTATTGGACATATTGCAATTAAACCAAATAAAGTTAATTTAGTTGAATAATTTGTCAGATGACGAAAAAATTGTAGAAATATCTATGCATTGTAGGGGTGGTCAAACATGTATCACAGCAAGCCAATTATTAGCAGAAATGGCATTTGAAGAAGGATTCCAAGATACTATTGCAATCCCTATAATAGGTGCTGAGCGTAGAGGCGCTCCAATACAGGCATTCTCAAAAATATCTAAAAATAAGGTCATCAAAACATATGATAGTGTAGTAGATCCAAATTATATTCTTATGTTTGATACATCATTATTAGATATACCACACATTAGAGCTTCCATAAAGGAAGGTGTAAATTTAATAATAAACAGTGCTGATCCAATCGATACTAGCGATCTCCCTAATAATATAAAGATATTTATTGTAGATGCTACAGGTATTTGTATTCAGAAAAATTTTATGCACGCAAGTGGTCCTATCCTGAATATCCCTATGTTAGGGGCTTTTGGAAAGATTACTGGTTATTATAATCTTAAAACAATGGAAAAAGTCATTAAAAAACAATTTGGCGAAAGCCGTTTAGATAAAAATATGAGCGTGGCTAAAGACGCTTATGAATCTGTAAGAGAGATATAATTATGTCTGAAACAAAAAAATGGAAGAAAATTAATAAATCTGTAAAAGAACGTCCTAAAGTTCAGGAATACAAAAATTGGAAAGAATTATCTCCAATTCCAATCTCATTACCAATTGATGGAAATATCGGTACAACTGGTGATTGGAGAACTTTTCGACCAATTATTAAAGAAGGTTGTAATAAATGTGGAATATGTTGGATGTATTGTCCAGAGGGTGTAATTAAAAGAAAAGAAGATGGTACATTTGAGATTGATTTACGTTATTGCAAAGGATGTGGTATATGTGCTAAAGAATGTCCTACAAATAATATAGAAATGATTCGAGAGAGTGATATCAAAGATGACTGAAACTCAGGAAGACTTTGTCCAGGAGAGAGAAACAATCATTATTAAAGGAAACGTGGCAGCAGCTTATGCCGCCAAATCATCACGGGTTCAAGTAATTAGTGCTTATCCTATAACTCCGCAAACTACTGTTGTTGAAAAGTTATCTGAATTTGTGGATAATGGGCTAATGCCCGGAACTCAATATATAAAAATGGAATCCGAGCATAGTGTTTTTGCAGCTGTGGTTGGTGCAAGTAAAGCAGGAACCCGAACTTTTACAGCTACTTCAGGGCAAGGTATATTTTATGCCCATGAAATGATTCATTGGGCTGCGGGAGCTAGACTTCCCATCGTTGTCGCTATAGCATCTCGAGGTCCTGCTCCACCATGGAATATTTGGGCCGATTTTACAGATGTAATTAGTCAACGGGATACAGGATGGATGAGTTGTTTTTGCTCTGCACATCAAGAAATATATGATGAAATTTTAATGTCTTATAAGGTTTGTGAAGATCACGATATTCTTTTACCTAAATTTGTATCATATGGAGGTTTTATCCTTTCACATACATCAAAGCCAGTTATTCTTGAAGAACAAGATCTCGTAGATAAATTTTTACCACCTTTACCAAGTGAGGATGGTTGGCCACATATATGGATGGATCCTAAAAGACCAATGATGTTTGGTAATCTTATCATGCCTTCAAGTTTTTATTATGAATTTAGATTAAAAATTCATGATGCTCTTATAAGATCTAAAGAAAAAATTAAAACTGTCGCTAAAGAATTTGAGAAAACATTTGGTAGGAACTACGGTAATGGTTTAATCCAAGAATATAGAATGGATAATGCCGATGTAGGAGTAATTATTTACGGAGATTTAGCTTTACAAATGGAACAAGCTATAGATGATTTAAGAGAAGAAGGATATAAGGTAGGGATGGTAAAATTAAGACATTTCAGACCTTTCCCAACTGAAGATATCGTTGAAGTTGCTAAAAAAGTGAAAGTACTCGGTGTAGTTGATAGAGCCACTGCATTTGGCTGTCAAACTGGAGGTCCTGTCAGTTGTGAAGTTAAAGGTGCTCTCCATGAAACAAAAGGGACGGCTACAATTTTACCGGTCATTAATGGATTGGGAGGAAGAGAAGTTACTCTCACACAGCAAAAAAACCAACTATTAAATCTAGTTAAATATAATGAAACTGGAGAACTTCCAAAGGATATGATCCATGGAACTCTCTGGGACGGTTTATTGGAGGTTGATTAAAAAAATGGTAAAATTAAAAGAGGCATTAGAATCTTGTCAGGAAGAATATTTCCTTCCGGGAAATTCTTGTTGTGCAGGATGTGGTTTAGAAATTGCTCTTAGATGGGCTATCAAAGCATTAGGACCAAATACTGCTCTTGTAACTCCCGCTTCCTGTTTAAATGTTGTGGTAGGATTATGGCCTAAAACAGCACCTAATTTTCCATTTACCAATATGGCATTTGCAGCGGGTGCAGCGGGTGCAACTGGTATGTCAGCTGCTTTCAAAGCAAAAGCATATAGATTTCCTGGAAAGGGTTGGGATGAGATGACTGCGTTAACCTTTGCGGGAGATGGTGGTACTGCAGATATTGGTATTCAGGGTTTGAGTGGAGCAGCAGAAAGAAATTCTGATCAAATTTATGTATGTTATGATAATGAAGCTTATATGAACACAGGCATTCAGAGGTCCTCAAGTACACCACATGGAGCCTGGACAAGTACAACCACAAAGGGAAAAGATCGATTCAAAAAGAATCTTCCTGCTATTATGGCTGCTCATGACATGCCTTACGTAGCTACTTGTTCTATTAGCGAACCACTTGATTTATATGATAAATTTAAAAAAGCTAAATCGATTAAAGGGTGTAGATACATCCATATTATGGCTCCTTGTTGTACAGGATGGGGATTTAATTCAGAAGATACTATAGAAATTTCTCGATTAGCTGTAAAAACTGGTTCATGGATTTTATACGAAGTAGAAAATGGAATCATGACGTTATCAAAAGCAAGTAAACCATTACTGGATCCTTCTAAGAGAACTCCACTAATGGATTACCTTTCTAAACAGAAAAGGTTTGCAAATATTTCGGAAAAGGATTTAATTGAACTCCAAGACTATGTAGATCACACCTGGAAACGACTAGAAGCTGATTTAAGTTGTCAAGAACAATATCCAAAATAATTTTATATTTTTATTTACTCATTTTCTAATAATAGGATAAATTTTAGAAGAGATCATATGGGATTTCTAGTTAAATTAGCTGGTAAGGAATTAAAAGATATTAGGTTTTATCTTGATATTGCAGTGGATAATATAATCGAAGGTAAAGTACTTGCTTTTCCTACCAATTCTGTTTATGGATTAGGAGGAGATCCTCAAAATTTAAATGTAATTAACAGAATTTATGACATTAAATTTCGAGATAGATCAAAAGGATTATTATTATTAGTCTTGGATTATGAAGAAGCTTTAAAAATTGCTGAATTCAATGAGACTGCTAAAAGACTTGCAGATCGATATTGGCCTGGTCAATTAACCTTAATATTGAAGAAAAAAGAACAAAGCAAAATTCCTCCTGAAGTAACTGCATTTCAAAATACAATAGGTTTACGAGTTCCTGAAAACGAAATAATTTCAAACATTTTAAGACTATTAAAGTCAAAAGGTCAATTTGGTGGAATTATAGGAACCTCAGCTAATTATTCTGGAGAACCTCCTTCTATTAGTGGAGAAGAAGTAGCAAAAAAAATACTGAGTCCAATAGATTTTATTATTGATGGAGGTAAATCGAAATCAAGACTCCCTACTACGATTGTTGATTGCACCACTCCTATGATGAAATTCTTACGAATTGGGGAGATTTCTGAGGAAGAAATAGAAGAATATTTATCTGAATGAAAGGAGTGTTATGAATGAAGAATTTCAATCTCTTAGTCTCAACTTCTCGATATAATGAAACCAATGCAAAGTCGGAGTTATGGTTCATTTTATTGATGTGTGGTGATGATTACCCAATCATTTCGGGAATTCAATTTCCTGGATTAATTATCGCTCTAACTAATTTGAATTCAAAAAAAGTTATATCTAAAATAAAAGAAATCCAAAGAAAAAATCCTGATTTTTTCCAATATATACTAAAAATTGTACCAATAGATTATACTTGCGAAACCGACATAAAAACAATTAAATACATTATACAAGAGCATCATAAAGATTTTCTTAAGGAAGGGGAGTCTTTTAAGATAATATTGAAACGAAGACATCATGATAAAATTGAAAGAGAGCATTTTATTGAAACTATAGCTAGAGATATTGATTACAAAGTTGATCTTGAAAATCCAGATAAAACCATTAGAATTGAAATTTTAGGAAATATTAGTGGAATTTCTTTTCTGAAAGAAGGTGAAATAATTAAGGTAAAATATGAAAAGAATTAGTTTCACTTGATTTTAACTTGATCCAAACTCAATAGAGCCATTTTCTCACAAATTAAGTCATATAAGGCAGAATATTTAGAATTTAAATTAATTTCTGTTTTGTTGGATTCTATCCCATAAGAATTTAATATTACTTTTATTTGGTCTTCGGATACTTCAAAGAATTCTTTGATTTTATTAAATTTGTGTAGTATTTGATCATTAAGAGTTAATAAAGTCTCTTTTGCCTTGAGATACTGTAACATCTCATCATTAATACTCATTAAATTATCAATCGGCGAGATAATACAATAAGTACAATTTTTATTTTTTAAATCGGAATAATCAATTCCAAAAGCTTCGATACTCTTATTTATTTGTCTATTAGTTGCTAAATATAATAAAAGTTCAATTTTCTTTTTACTTGAAATATTAACATTCTGTTGAAACGCTTTCTGTAAATTGTAACATGCTATAAAAATATGATCATAGTTCAGGATATATTTATCCTTAAAACATTGTACTACTGAATTTTCATTTTTATTTTGGATTTCTTCTATTAGTTTAAAAAAATGATCTAGAACATCATTTTCATTTTTGATATTGTAAAAATCTAAGAATTCCTTTATATTTATTTTAATTTGATTAATCCCAACAAAAAAGTGTAGATGCAAATCTTCAATATTAAATTCTTTAACTATCAAACCGGTAAACTCCACAATAGAAAATCGGGCATCGAATTAAATTGAACTCTAACAAAAATCACAAATGCTAATAACAACAATAAGTAAAGAGTAAATACATAATCTTTAAAAGAATATTTTATACTGTAATAATAGGTACGTTCTTTTCTACTACCAAAAGCTCTTGATTCAAGAGCTTCGGCAACGAAAAATGCTCTTTTGATTGAATTAATTATCAGGGGAATTAAAAGTGGAAAGAGGTTTTTTATTTGACTAATAATCCCTTTTTTCTGCATTTCATATCCTCTACTTTGTTGAGCATCTAAAATGTTTTGTGCTTCAATTGCTATAGTGGGGACGAATCGAAATGCTAATGAGAATGAGAATGCAAATTCATATGGTAATTTCATTGAAATTAAGGATAGCGCTAAATCATTTGGATCAACTGTCAGAAAAAAAATGGAAAACGCGGATACCATTATACAAATTCTTAATATCATTGCTATAGCAAAAGAAAAGGACACGAACAATGTATTTAGAATTAATATGAAGAGGATCAAAAATGATAAACCCCGAATGCTTTTTACCCATTGTCTAAATATTTTTCCGATAAGAACTAAAGGAATTAGACTTAAAAAAATGAAGAACAAAGGTATTATTTGGTTGAATAAGAGAGCAATTATCGTGTATACAATGGAAAATAATAATTTTGCACGTGGATCTAGATTATGCAGAAAAGATTTTTGTTTCATAAATTTAAATGCATTTAGAAATTCCAGTGACATTTATATATAATCCTCTTAAATTTTTGATGATTGATTTTTTATAAGGTTCCTTAAATAATTAGTCATATCATTCTTGGATATAATATCCGTTTGAAGTTCTAAATCTAACTTTTGTATTGCTAAATATAATTGTCTGATTTGTGGCAATATTAATGATGACTGCTCTATTAAAAATTCATTATTCAATATTTGATTTGTTGGTCCATCAGCAATAATATGTCCATCAGCCATTAGTATTGTCCTAGGTATGTATTCATAGGCAAATTCAATATTATGAGTTATAATGATTATTGTCTTACCTTTTTTTCTTTCTCTATTAATTAGACTAATAAAGAATTCTATTTCTCTCGCATCTTGACCTAAAGTAGGCTCATCGAAAACCAAGATTTCGGGATCTCTACAGATTATTGAAGCAACTGCAAGTTTTTTTGACTCTCCTCCTGATAAATTTAGAGGAGATCGTGTTTTATATTTCTCAAGATTAAATTCACATAATATTTGATCTGTTTTTGTCTGAACTTCTTCTTTGCTCAGATTTAAACTTTTTAGAGAAAATTTAATCTCTTCTTCAACTGAATTAGCAAAGAGTTGATGAAAAGGGTTTTGAAAAATAATCCCTACCTTTTTTGATAAATTTGCTATACTTTTAGTCTTAATATTTTCATTTTCAATATAAATACTACCATGCGTTGGTCTTATTAAACCATTTAAAGTTCGAATAAGACTAGTTTTACCTGCTCCATTTTTTCCCATTATTCCAACTAATTTACCTTTAAAAACATTTAAGTTAATGCTCTTTAAAGCCACTGTACCATTTGGATATTCATATCCAATTTCTTTCATCATAATTAGTGGAATTTCTTTCATCATTTGCATTACTTATTTGATTTATAGTTAACTTTTTAACAATTTTACTGCTTCTGGGATGGAAGTAGGTATTTTTTTACTATATAACTTTTCTTTTTTGAGTTCATTAAATATTGAGTAAATTATGGGTTTATTTAATCTTAAATTCTGAAATTTTTCTCCATTAATGATCTTTTCACACGTGTCATGCTCAATAATACTGCCGTTCTTCATTAATATTATTTGTTCTGTGAAAGGTAAAATTAGATCAAGACGATGCTCGCTAATCAAAATCGTAAGATTTTTTTCTTTCCTTATCTCATGTAATAAATTAATTATTTTCTTTGCCATATAAGGGTCTAGTAAAGCAGTAGGTTCATCGAGGATCAAAATTTTTGGTTCTAACACTAGAATCGATGCTAAAGCAACTCGTTGTTGTTCCCCACCACTTAATTCAAAAGGTGCTTTATCTAGTATATGTTCAATTTCTGTTAATGAAGTAGTTTCCTGTATTCGGTTTGATATTTCTTTTGGTGGAACTCCTAAATTCTCTAAACCAAAAGCAATTTCATGTTCAACGTTCATTGATATTAGTTGATTTTCTGGATTTTGAAATACAATTCCTACTTCAGTAGATAAATCAGCTATTGATGTTTCAGTTGTGTTTCTTCCATGTATTTCTACTTTTCCTCTATAAAAACCAGCATAAAATTGTGGTATCAAACCATTCATGCATCTAATGAGTGAAGTTTTTCCTGAACCTGTTTCACCGGCTAATAAAATAAATTTAGAGTTATTCTCTTTAATTCTTAGATTAATATTGTTTAGAGAATATTCTTCATTTCCTTTGTACCGATAATAAAAACTCTCAAATCGTACTAAATCCATGATTAGATCTAATCCATTACAGATCTTGTTCTCATATAATTTTTGATTATTTAAAACTTAGATTAAAAATACTGTCTAATTTTTTCAATAATTCGAGCAATAACAGTATCTGATTCTATCAAACTAGTTAAAGTTGCTGCACCATCGTGACCGCCACCGTTCTCTTTGTATTCTTTTGATATTTCTTCTAATATTTTTCCTAAATGTAGTCCTGTTTTTATACAAACTAATTTTTGAGCACGTGTATTAATTCTATTTTGATTTTCTTCCTTTGAGAGGACAATAGCAACATCAAATCCTAAATTTATTAACTTTTTGGCAACACTCGCTCCATAGCTACTTACATTTGTAATTCCAATTAAATAATTACCTTCTCGAATCATTTTAACTCTCTGCATACCTTTTATTTTAGCGATTTTTTCAGAAATATCTATATCATTTTTTAGGAGTAAAAAAACATCTTGAATGTTCACATCTTCACCAATTAATTTTCCTACATTTTGAATTGTATTGTTATTTCCATGCCTAAAAAAGCCTGAATCTGTTATTATTGCTGTCATCATAAGTATTTTCAAAGGAACATTTAAGGAAACATTGTAAACTTCGAAGAGTCTTAAAATAATTTCTACTGTTGAAGAATAATCTTCAAATATCAAATTTGATACTTCTAGATCATTATTTTCTGATTTTCCCCCAAAATAATGATGATCTATAAATATAAGAGGAATTCGTGTATTTGAGAGATGTAAATTATTTTTTAATTCAATTTGTTTTAAATTATTAGTGTCCACTATTAAAACTACATCAACATTAGAAATTTCAAATGTTTTGCTGAAGGAAAAGTCAAATTCGGGAAATTTTTTGGTGATATTTCTAAGATAATTTTTCGTTGATTTAGTAAATTCTGAAAAACAGATGTTTATTTCTTGTTCTTTAAAGTATTGATTTAGAAAATATTTTAAAGCCAAGCTAGAGGCTAACCCATCAATGTCTACTAAATCATGAGTTAAAATTACTATTTTTTTGTTTTTTATAAAAGATAAAAAGTTATCTAATCTGGATTTCAACATAAATATTTTTTTGAATTTTATTTTTCAAAATCAGCTTGAAGTGATTTTCTCATGGTTTCAATTTGGCTTTTTACTCGATCTTCTTTTTGTTTTAGAGTTTTTAATCGCATCTCAAGAGTTACCTTTAATGATTTCTTTTCATCGAGAAGTTTAGTTTTTTCACTCTTGACTAAAATTCCTCCAATGGCTTTATAAACAGTGTCTTCTGGATTAATTTTTTCTAATTCCTCAATAGCCAACTCTGATTCTCTTAAAGTACTCTCAACTTGTAATCTTTGAGATGTGATAAATTCAAAAGATTGTTGCAAATTATTAAGATTTAATATCTTCTTTTTTTGTTCTTCATTCAAATTATCAAGATTGATTGTCATGTTTGTTTTATCAATTTAGTGATATTAATTAATAATTTATTGAATATTGGAAATATTATATTTTTTTCTATGAATTATTAACAATTTCCAAGGAATTTGTAATTACTTTCCCAAAACTAATTATTTCATTAATAGAAGCACGAAAGGCGGTAATATCATTGCTTTTAATCTCAAATACTATGCTTTTTTCATTCCTTTTATTTATAGAAATTTGAGATCTTTTCATTTGTAATTTTCTAAATTCTGGCAGAAAAGATTTGTATGAAATATCTCTCATTTGAGAAGATTCAAAATTAAATTCTATTATAGATTTAATTAAAAAACAGTTTTTTTTGTTCATTATTCTTCAACGATTTCTAACTCACGTTGTTTTCGCTTTGCTATTCTAAAGGATTCAGCGCCTCGTGGTGTTTCTATGTAATAAGCTCCTCCCGTAAAACGTGTGTTACATTTTTTACAATGCCAAATACCTGTTGACACTCTGTATATAGAACCTTTAGTCACACATCTGGGACATTTTATATCACCTTTCATCTTTTCTAAAATGAGGCGAGTCCTTTTCCGTAGAGTACTTCCATATCTAGCACCGTACTTTCCTGTTATCCCAACCTTCTTTGTCATTTTGCATCAAAATTAGTACTAAATAGTTGATAATATTATAAAAAATAGTATAAACTTTAAATTTTTCTAAAGTTGAATAATATCGCACTGTTATATTTTCTCTGACAAAATTTTAGAAACTATGAATCTTAAGAGAGTTTTTAAATTTTTTAAAATTTAAAGGTTAAAATATAAAAAGTATACAATGATACTTACAAATTTTAGGGTAATTTAGATTGACAGAAAAATCTTTAACGGTTGAATTAACTAAAGTTGATCCCAAGAACCGTGAAGTCGGGAGTAAAGCTGCTAATCTAGGGAAATTGATCCAAAGTAATTTTAATGTTCCAAATGGATTTGTTATAAAAAACAATGCGTATAATATTTTTCTTAAGAATAATAATATCACAGAATTTATTCATAAATCATTAGAATCAATTGATTATAATAATTTAGAGTCAATAGAACACATATCAAAGTCAATCAGTAATTTAATTGAGAATAGTTCATTCCCGAGTGGAATTATTGATGAAGTGAGGTTAAAATATCAACCCTATTCCACTTTTGGAGTAGCTGTTAGATCGTCTGCTACAGCGGAAGATTTACCTACAGCTTCTTTTGCAGGACAATATGACACATATTTGAATTTAAAAGATTTCAATCAAGTTATCCATGGTATCAAGAAATGTTATGCATCATTATGGTCGAATCGAGCAATTATTTATCAATATAAAAATAAAATACCTTATGATAAGCTAAAAATAGCTGTGATTGTACAAAGAATGGTACCTGCAAAATCTGCGGGTGTATTATTCACTATAAATCCAATAACATCTAATAGAAAAGAAATATTAATCGAATCAAATTTCGGGTTAGGAGAATCAATTGTCTCAGGAAAAAGTAGTCCTGATCAATTTTTGATTGAGAGACTAAAGAAAAAATCGATGAATATTCTTAGCAAACAAATTGGAAATAAGAATCTAGCAGCACAACCTGCTGATAGGGGTATTGAGTATGTGGAAATATCAGATGAGTTAAATGAACAGCCATCATTAATTAATAAAGAAATTGTAAAACTTGCTGAAGTAGGACTTCAAATCGAAAAAAAATTTAATAAGATTCCTCAAGATATTGAATGGGCTATAGATCATAATAATGATATTTATATTTTACAAACTCGACCTGTTACTGCAATAAAGCCTGAATCTAGACCATCAGGGATTTTGTGGAGCAGAGGATATTCAGATGACTATTGGAATGATAATGTTACACCACTTTATTTTGAACTTTTAGGGGATCTAATAACAAAAGTGGTAAATATAGAATTAAATAGTATAATGGGCTACTCTGAAATGGATACTCAATTATTAAAATTATATAAAGCTCATGCTTATTTCAACCTCGATGTTATAAAAAGAAAGATAGAAAATGAAATTCCTACATTTATGAGGAATGAAGATGTATTGAATTATTTCCCCGAAGGTTCGGGACCATATGGGAAAACCACTATGAAAGCACTTCCTTTTCATCTTATTAAACGTATAGTTGCAGAACTCAGAATAATGGTTTATGATCCTAATGGTTCGATGTCCAAGACAGCTGAAGAGTATGAAAGTTGGAATCAAGAGATATTTGATCAATATTGTAATGAATTTGATAAAAAATTACAAAAATTTATCGAATCTGGTGAATTAATGGATTTTATTCGCTTAGCTGAGGAATTAGACAAAACAATGATCGCTCATTTTCGACTTATTCGCTATGGAATTCCTGTGCATAATATAGGAATGAATTTATTAGTACAATATCTCCTTAATCGTTTTCTGAGTAAAGAAGAATGTTCAAGGTTTTATCCAATTTTAGTTTCTGGACTTAAACATAAATTGACAGAAACAAATGATCGAATTCATTATTTAGCATCCCTCATAAATAAATCTCCAGAATTAAAGTCATTATTTATTAAGCAAGAATCTAAAAGCATTTATAAAATTCTATCAGAAGAAACTAATCTCTCTATTAAGAATTTTCATACTGAATTTGAGAGATTTCTGACTGATTATGGAGATAGAGGTTTCACAAGGGAAATATTTTATCCAAGGTGGAGAGAACCACCGATGACAAATGTCTTTGATATCTTGAAGTCCTTAGTAATAGATCAATGGCAAGAACTAGACAGTTTAAAATCCAAAAATTTGAAAAAGCGAGATTTAGTTGAAAAATTTGTTGAAACTAAGATAAGATCAAAAAGATTTGGATCACTGATATGGAAATTTTTCTCAATAATCTTGAAAAATAGTAGGAAATACATAAAATTTCGCGAGGATCAACGATTTAACCTTGATAGATGGATTACAAGGAATAGACAGCTATATTTAGAAATTGGAAGAAAGTTTGTAGAGAAAGGAATTTTGACGGTTCATAATATGATTTTTTTCCTTTATAAAAAAGAAATTAAGAATTTAGCCTTAAATAGATATAATAAACAAGAAATTGAAAATATATTATCAGTAGTTATGAAACGTTATACTGAATTTAAAAAATATGAAAATAAAACACCACCTAAATTTCTTCTGGGTTCCCGAGAATTTGATGATATATTAAAGTATAATAAGAAGAGTAAACTATTTCAGGGTATACCTGCAAGTCAGGGAATTATAAAGGCACCTATACGTGTTATTCATGATATTGATCTTATATCAACAGTTCGATTAGGAGAAATATTGGTTGTTTCACGAACAGATCCAGGCTGGACTCCCGTTTTTTCTAAGATAGGAGGCTTAATTACAGAAATGGGTGGGATTCTTTCACATGGGGCTGTAGTATCGCGAGAGTATGGTATACCTGCAGTTACAAATGTTAGAAATGCATGTGAAATCTTTAAAACAGGTCAAATAATTGAAATAGATGGTTTTAATGGCACTGTTAGAACACAAAAAAACAAGGAGTGAAACATCGATGGAGCCAAAAACACATCTTCAACATTGTACAGATCATCTTGAATGGAATGAATCATATTATTTTGTTTATTTTGATAAAAACCACAATCTTGGAGGAATGACTCGATTAGGATTTAAACCTAATAAGCAGGAAGGTATGACTTTTTTCTTTTTGTTTCTCCCCGATGGTTCAGCTGCAGCTTATTATAGAAATCAGAAAACCAAAGATTACACGAAATCTCTAAAAGTTGGTGGCGTTAGTCACATCCCCCAGAATCAATCTAAATGGGAATATCAATTTAAAGGAAATATGATTTTTGTTAAAAATCCCGAAGATTTACCACTAGTAAGTGAACAACCAAAATTAATTACTAGTACTCATAAAGTATCAATAGATATAAGCTTCGAATCAATTAATGATTATTATGAATACAGTGAATATATGACCCCAGAATCACTAGAAATTGGAAAAAAGGCAGGAGATAAGCACTGGGAGCAAATTGGTACTTTATCTGGGACCATTCAAATTGCTGAGCAGAATTTTGTGATAAATGCTTTAGGTCAAAGAGATCACACTTATGGAGTACGTGATTGGACAGGTGTTGGTAATTGGTTATATTATATTGTTTGGTTCGACAAAAATTTAGCTGTCAATCCCGCAGCAATTATTACTGATGATGGGCGTTTATCTTCTGGAGGTTTCATATTTAAGAATGGAAAAAACATTCCATTGAAATCTATTCGCATAGTTGACCAAAAGTTTCGAGAAGATGGAGTACTTCCGATAAGTTCAGAACTATTGCTTGTTGATAGTTTGAATGATAAATATACTTTAAAAGCTAGAGTTGGACCAATTATTCCCGTGCCCTTCATAGATACTGAAGGAAATCGTTCTATTTTAGTTCAATCAATGGGAAATTTTGAATTGAATGATAGAGCAGGAGGATATGGTTCATTTGAAACCCTAAGAAGAGTTGAATAATGATTATCATTCATAAACTATCTACTAATTTGGATTAATTTCCTCCATAAAACAAAAAAAAAAACAAAATAGAGTTAAACTAAATAAGAAAAAAATAAATTGAGATATTAATCATTTTTACTTAGATATTGTAAAAGATTTAGATCTTTTCTCAGTTTTTTACCAATTTTTAAAGATTTTTCACCTAAATCTTTTATTTCTTCAATGGAAAATGTAGCAGCACCACTTTTTTGAATTGAGGTAATTTTTTCTTCTGTAACTGAAATAGAAATTTTACCATCACATACTAATTCTTCTGGTAAACTAGGATCTAAGAAGACAATATCATCAATCTTACCATAGGTAATTACAAAAGGTAATTCGTTTACAATATGTTTTCCCGTTAAATATTTTCCAGTCCATTCCGTCTCTCCTTTATCTTCGTTCCAAACTCCTTCAGGAATATGAGCAGAAATTAATGTAGTTAAAGCACTTACACCACCAGCGTCAATTAAATTTCCTGAATAATTTATTACATACATATCGACAAAAAGTATATATACAGCTTCTTTTTCTTTAATACATAATTTCTTGGTTTGAACACAATCGGCGTGTCTAATTCCCCGATCTACTACACGGGCTAATTCAATTGATTGTTCATCAGGGGGTCCTCTTTCAAATAGTGGAGATGCCAATGGAAGCAATTCTGCCATTACAGTACATACTCCCTCATCTGGTAAATCTGGGAAGGGTTCACCGACTTCATATTTTAGACCAGTTATAATCTTTGTGTCTCCCAAAGAAACATCTGCTGAGCCTTCTGCTGAAGCTATAATATCATGCTTGATCTGAAATTCCCGATATTCCCAAAGTCCTCTGCCATCGATTCTTTCTTCTTTTTTCAAATTCGAGATTATATAGTCTCTTTCAATTTTTGAAATAATTCTTTTTATATCCATCATATTTACTCATCACCTTTTTTACCTTCTTTTTCATTTACATTTTTAGTATCTTCTTGTAATTTTAGATATTTACTTTTTAATGTGTCTAATTGTAACTGATGAATTTTTTCTAACGCTTCTTTAGCATCATCTAAAAATTCATTCATCTCACCCAAATCCATATCTCCATCAAATTGTAATAATGAAACTTCCTCATTATACCATGTCATTGCTATTGGTAAATCTGCTTCCCCAGCTTTATCTTCAATACCAGAGAGATCAACAACTTTCTTTCCATCAATTTTTCCTACTGCGACTGCGCTTACTAGACTTTTCATAGGAATTCCGGCATCAGCTAAAGCTAATGCTGCTACAGTAGTACTTGCACATCTAGTGCCACCATCTGCATCCATAACTTCAATAAAGACTTCAAAACTAGTACCGGGATATAGTTCAAGAAAAAGTACTGGTTCAATACAATCTGATACAATCATTGAAATTTCTTTTTCACGACGTCCAGGAGCTGGTCTTTTTCTATCAAAAACAGAAAAGGTAGCCATCCTATAAAAAACTCTTAGAACTCCCCGATCTGGTTTAGCTAAGTGATGAGGGTGTACTTCTCGAGGACCATATACTGCAGCATATATTTTATTGTTTCCCCATTCAAGATAAGCCGATCCATCAGCATTCTGTATAATTCCAACTTCCATTTTTATAGGTCTTAATTCTTTTTCGCTACGACCATCTAATCTTTTTCCATCTTCACGAAATAATTTCTCAGGATACTCATCTTTAATTATTAACGGCATTCATTCAATACCTCTCTTCTTTTTTTCATTAATTATAAATTCTTGCATTCTATCTGTTAAACCAACAGTATGGGCTTCAGAAGCAATCTTATGAATTGATTCGATTAATAGCCTTTCATGAGCAATATCTTCACCTTTTAGCCATATACGACCATTTTGTGTAACAAAGATATTGCAACCAGTTAAAGATTTCAACATTTTAATCATTGAACCATTTCTTCCAATAACTCTTGGAATTTTTGGTGGATCTATAGTGATAACAATACCACCAACTTTTTTACCTAAATATTTTCCAACAGTTGTCAATTCAGGTTTATTCAAACGATCGGCAGAAAGTACTTTCACAATTAAAATATCTCCTATATCAAATCTTTCAGTACTTATTTCTTCCCGAGGAGCATCACCGCCTCTGAATCCTCTAATTTTACCTCTTTTAATAGTATTCTTGGGTTTAAGTTGACCAAAATCTTTAGAATTAATATCACACTTATATTTAACTGGATTTTTATCAACTACTAATGCAATAACCTTATCTCCAGGGCGAGGTGTATAAAATCCCCTAAGAGGAATTACATTAATATAATTTTTTTTTATTTGTTTTAATCCGATATTCAAAGAAATGATTTTATTCTTCTCTTTATTCAAAATTGTACCTCTACCAGGTAAAAAATTTTTAACATCTTCTGTTAATACTTCTCCAGGTACAACTACATCTCTAGAAGCTTCGTCCTCCTCAAAATCTTCGAATTCTTCATCTACTGATTCTTCATTTTCTTCCATAATACTTCTCACGTTCATCTAATATAATATTTTTCTATATTCCTAACCTAAACTTAAAAAATAACAATAAATAAGAATAATCTAACCCCTTTTTGGTTAGGTTTTTAATATTTTTGTTTGTACTCTCCCGTGTGTTAATTTGTTTAATTTATCAATTAATTCCATCTGTAATCCCGCAGGTAGACTAACAACAGCGACCCATGCGCCATCAGATTGCCATTCTTCTTTTTTAATCTGTACATATTGAGCTACAATATTATACCCTTTCGCTGTAAAAGCTGTCGGTATCTTTATAGCCATTTCCACTTGTTCTATTCTGATTGGAATAATAGCGCGTATACTTTTAACAACGTCTTCAACTTGTTCTTCAGCGCTTCTCATTAAATCAATCTTAACATTCGCTTCTTCAATTGCTTTTTCTATTCGTTGATATGGATGAGGTTTCTTATTTTGTGGATTAATAGCATTCTTACTAATTATTGTTATAATTTGTTTCAATTTTTTTTGCTTCTCTTCTTCTCTTTGAGCTTTTGTCCAGTGTATATCTCCTTCTAATAATATATGGCATGCAATGATCATTCCATCTGTTGTATCAAAAACTACTTCCATATCTCCATCTGTTGCTTTTTTCCCTCTTCTCAAATCTTCGAATACAATAAAACTTTCAAAAATCAGTTCTAGATCAATTTTTTGATCATTTAATATCTCTTCTACAGTAAGACGAGACTTTTCTTTACCTTCTTTTAATCTGTTATTGATTTCTTCCCGAATAATTTTTTTTGCATCCCAAGCTTTCTCGGGATCCATTAACATCTCAAAAACTCTACCTGAGTTTTCTATACGTCCTATAATATATTCGCCTAAATCAATTCTTGCCCTATCAATCATGTTATACGTTCACAATTCAAATGATTGAATTATTTCTATATATTTTATTCCTATTTTCTTGTCTTTCCGTTAAAAGATAAATATAAAGGGGGAAATACCTTGATTATAATCTTAATTTTGAGGAAATTATAGTTTATTCAATATTTCTTCCTTTTCTTCCAAATTTAGTAATTTAAATGATCTGTCTTCCTTTAAAATAAAGGCAACATCACATGTATTTTTATTTAGATTATCGGCCATTAATTCCTTTAATGTTCTTAATGGTAATAACTTCAATTCTTCATCACTCATATCCTCTTTATAATGTTCCTCAAGGTAAGTTCTTGCTTCAGCTGCTCCAGAACCAATTGCAAAAGCTTTATAACCCCACATTGCTCCACTTGGGTCAGTTAAATATAAGGAGGTTGTTTCATCATTATCAATTCCTGCGATTAAAAAGGAAACTCCAAAAGGGCGCACACCTGCATTCTGTGTGAAAACCTGTTTGTATTCACATATATTTAGTGTACTGTCCTTAACAGAAATTTTCTCATCATAATTTAAAATATTCACTTGAGCTTGAACTCTGGCTCTATCAATGAGAACTCGAGCATCAGCCGTCAAACCCGCAATCGCAACTCCAATATGATCATCAATCTTGAATATTTTTTCTGATCCTGTACTTTGCTCTTGAAGTTCAGAACCTTTTTTCTCAACCGCAAACACAACAGAATTTTTATTTCTACATACAATGGCAGTCGTGCCTCGTCGAACAGCCTCAATAGCATATTCTACTTGAAAAAGCCGACCTTCTGGCGAGAATTGCGTTATAGCCATATCATAGCCACGACCTTGACCTTGAAAAATACTTAATCATCCTCCTTTTTTTGTTCTTTAAAAATATTAAAATCCTTAATACTTAGTTATTTCAACTAAAATTGAGAATTTAATTTTTCTTATTTATATTATCTCTTTTTTAGGTTATTTTTTTTTGTATCTTAAAAAGAATTAATAAATGAGTCAATTTATATTTTCTTTAAATATTTTAAAAAGAGATTATAAAAATTAAACTAGAACTACTATATTTCAATTTTCTTTGTTTAATGCTTTTTTATGACCATGCAACCTTATTTATGAATATTGACCACTCCAATAAAATCATACCTTCATCTCTGGTATGTGCAACAAGATAATCTCCTTCTTTAGTTATAGATCCAATAATATTTCCTTTTCCAGCACCTATATTTTTTGCAGCTAATTGTATATCATCATTCTTTAAAATTGCAAATCGGTAATTCTGAAATGTCAGAGAAGGTTCTTTTGTTTTCCAAGCATTTAATATCCCTTTAGCTTCTTCATTTGTTAGCGGAAAATCCCCAGATTTAAAAACGATATCTCCCACAGTATTTAATAAAAATACTTCCTCTACGCCTTCAAATTCATTTAAAGCATTAACTAGATGATTAAATCTTTGTTCTTCCATAATTCTTCATCTTAAATATAATTCAGTTTTTATTTTTATAGAAAGATAGAAATATTGAAATATAAATCTTTTTAGAATTGTAGATTCTTTAATTTAAAATCTGCAAGATAATTCTAGTATTATGATATTGAAATACCTAGATTTTGATTAAGCACTTCATTTAATTAAAGAGCTATTACTAAAAGTAAGTAAAAGATTAAGATTTTAAATCATTAAATATAATAAGAGAGTTGAGAAATAAATTCAATGGGAGATAATTTAAGATTAAAACAACAAGGGTATATCTTTATCGCAATCGCAATCGTCTGCTGGGGTTTATCGAGCACATTTGTGGAATTAGGATTGACTTCAATACCATCCATACCATTTCTCTTTTATCGTTTTGCTATTTCACTAACAATATTAACTCCTCTAGTTTTAGTTAAGAAAAGGAGTATTATTACAATTTTATTTAAAAATAAATATGTTTGGCTTATTGGTGTTTTTGAAGGTTTGGGGTTAATTCTTCAATATATCGGTCAGGAACTTCAAATCCCAGCAGGTTTAGCTACTTTATTAACGTTGTCCTATGCAATTATGGTTCCATTTTTCTCTTGGATTTTTTTAAAACAACCTATGAAGTTATATCATTTGATTGCAGTGATTATTAGTTTAGTGGGAATTTTTCTAATTATTTCTGAAGGAAATCTAACTTTTCTCAGTAGTGGATCTCTTTCTTTAACTGGAATACTAATATTAATCTCCTCTGCACTGTTCTTAGGATTATATATTACATTCACTTCTTATTTACAAAAACTAGATGAAAAAAATTTCGATTCAATTAGTTTGTTTTATGTTGTACTCGTTATAATCACATTATTTAGTGTAACTCTTATGATAGTAACAGGTGAGTATGCTATTCCTACTCAAGAAACGTGGATATGGCTGATTTGTCTTGTAATTTTTTCAACAATTATTGCTTTTTATATGTATTTTAATTCTATGAAAATCTTAAGTGCAAATCAAGTATCATTACTTCTACTTCTTCAAGTGATTATCCCTTTTGTTATAGATATATTTTTTTTCGGACGTTATTACAATTTGTGGATTTTAATTGGAAGTTTTATCTTGTTTATTTCGGTATTCTTATCTACATTAGTTTCCAATAGAATATATAGAAATAATTTGGGATAATTAAAATTTTACTTTTAAGATCCTAAGATACTTAAATTTTAATTGATACTAACACTTAAGTGTTTTTTTATGGTGCAAAATTTAGTTCTGTTTGATAAGATCTACAATGTATCAGATAAAGGAAAGAAAGAAGATATTTACCTTAGATATCTTAAGTATTTAAGAGAACGTGTTAAAGGTTTTCCTGATACATCGATTAACATTAAAAAGTTGAGAAAGTTTGATAAAAGGTTCGAGATACTCATCAGTGGCCCAGAAGAACTATTTGTTTATAACCTCTTGAAAAAAGAGATTGGATCTATAAATGAATTTAAAGAGATAAAAGTTGATAAGGAATATAAGGGTACTCTTGTGGATGTAGGTAAAGTTGGATTTGGTTTATTTGTGGATTGTGCCATTATGAATCCTAATATGGATGTGCTTATAAATCTGCATACTTTACGAAAACAATTATGTAAAGGAAAAGAAAGAACTTTAAAAGACATAATTGATGCGTATGATTTTATTGACCATTTTCCCGTATATATTAAGATCACTGAAGTCGATGCCGAAAATAATAACCTTCTAGGTGAATTTGCACCAAAAACTCTGAATTTTTTTAAAAAAGTTATTGCAGAAAATATTGAGGGTGTGTTTTTGAGCGGAGAAACTAGGGGGCAGTTTAAAAAAATTATTACTCAAAGAGGACATTTTCGGGATATCATTACTGTGAAGAGATTTGGTTTTTTAGAAAATTTAGTTCTACTAAAAGAGGGATCTGATGCCCCGGGAATCATTGCACATATTGGTAATAGGCTAAAAAATTGTAAATTAAGCGCTTTACGCCCTAAAAAAATCAGAATACTTTTTTAAAAAGATAAGAAAATGGTGGGCCAGGAGAGGATTCCAAGAAAAAAAGAAGTTTTTTTTCCTATTGAACTCCCGACCTTCTCGGTGTAAGCGAGACGTCATAACCACTAGACCACTGGCCCTTGATTGAGCGCAATCGGTGGGATTTTCAATTATATGCTAAATGCAACATTTTTTCGAACCCACGAGTCCGTTGGACACCGGTTTAGCAGACCGGCGCTCTACCAGGCTAAGCGACGATTGCCTCAAATTTTGATATGCTACAATTTCAATATAAAGATTTAAAATTTTAATATTTTATGATAACAATCACAAAAATAATAAATAAAGGAATTTTCAAATTTTTTTAGATTAAGGTTATTCTAAAATTATCTCAAAGACTGCAATCGCTGCAATGCTTTAGTATACCCATCGCTTTCTTTGCCCCAAGCTTCTAACCTTTCACATAAGAATTCAGGACATTTATGACAAGAATCTAGTTTTTTATCATCAATACAACAAGCCAAAATCCAACAATTACCTGACCAATGAATATCTTCACGATCACTTCTACAACCAAGGCATAATTTTCCTTGTTGCATAAATTCTTGGACGGTCAATGTTTCTGGTCTCCATCCTTCTTTCTTAAACCACTTTAATATACCTTCAGCAATGGATTTATCTTCATCAGCCAAATAAATATGACACTTGTCGCATTCTAATCCACAAACAGCAATTTTGTTTTCTATTTTTTATCACCATAGATTTTCTGATTATTTATTAACTCTAATTCCTCTTATAGATTTACTCCTTAAAAAACCTTTCAGTAGAATATATTAATGTTTATTTAAGACTTCAAAAATAAAAGAAAAAGAAATTTATAAAATATTTTGAATTAAGGTTATTCAGATATTATCTAAAAGACCATTTTTCTATGATAGGTTTTTTGTATATCGTTTATCTTAATATAGGCCGACAAATTTGCTTTTTGCTCTGTGGTTTTATTTGGTACTGTTTGTAGTATAATAAAAAGAAGTTTTGTAATTTTAGACATTTTTTCTTTAAACTATTTGATTTCAATTTTTTTCTTTTCAAATCGATATTCTCGTACTTTAGATTCACTATACCACCATAAAACACCTAAACTAACACAAATAGCACTATTTATGATGAAAAATAAAATCAACATTAGTGCCTCCAATTCTTCTGATAGATTTCCCGAAACAACCCCAAAAATGGTCGCACTAGAATGATCTCCCCAGATAGCTATTATAATTGCAAAATATAGAATCTGAGTCAATAAAATATGATAAGTTGCTCTTCCTATACTTGAGATACCTTTAGAAAACTTAGAATTACTATTTTTTGGAAGAATCCTCATTAATATCAGAAATAAAAAAGCAGAATATGGAATAAAGAGTAATGTGTATTCAGTCCACATAAATTCAATACGAAATTCGAATATCCAGCAAAATTGTATTATATAAAATAAACTTAAAGGAAATAGAATCCACATAAAACAATTTTGTTTTGAAAATATACTTGGTTCATTATTTTTTGTAGAAAACCACATCCCCAAACCTATCCCTGAAAGCATAACAAAGGGTGTAGAAAATACTATATGATAAATACTAAAAAAGGCATAAAACCTTTCCCATGTATTGAAGGGAATACTTGGTATCGTAAAAAATACATAGAATAATAATTGAATTACAATTTCAGTAAGAAAGCATATGATAAGTGTAAATATTCTCCACCCCCATTTACCGGACATTCCCTTATACAACAGAGGCATAATGAGGATACTTATAAATAAAACAGGAATAAACCAATTTCCTGGCCCATAAAATGGTAAAATTCCAAGAAATATACTAATAATATGGAATGATCCTGCAATTCGATATTGTTCAAAAGCATGATAGTTAAAGAAAAGCTCAAATACCAAACCGATTATTATTGAGATTGTGTATAATAGGAGAAAAGGAAATAAATATCTCCAGAATTTTTTTTTAAAATACTTCAGAGAGTAAAGTTTCTGGAGAGATTTCGATTCTAATTGATTGAAGGACAAACCCATATTAAACCCCATTATTACTAAAAAGAAGGGGATTGCAATTCCTTCCCAAAGTCGCACAGCCATCTTTTCACGAAAAATGTATGGGACCGTGTGATCGAAAATTATTAAAAAAATCATGACAGCTTTTAAAAAATCCAACTGAAAAAAATGGTTAGAAATTTTATTTGATTTATCAAATTCTACTACAGATAAATTATCACTTTTCGTATCCTTTTCTTGAAATTCCATAATAATACTCTATTAGAAATATTTAGTTTTATAGAATTTCAATTGTAATTATAAATTTTACTGGCTATAAGAACATAAAACTTAAAATTATGATTAAAAGAAAAAAGTAGAATTATGCATATTATTCTGATATTATCTCAAAGACCATTTTTTCAATGATAGGTTTTTTAGTATACCTTTTATCATAATACCAGCCTACAAGATGAGCTTTTTGCTCAGGAGTCTTATTTGGTATTGGTGGCACAACTATAATCATAACACCATTAGACAAATATTTTAATATTCGCTTATCAATGCCATGAAGTTTCTCATTACCACTTGGATGACTATGCCACATCCAGACGATATCTACTCCCATTTCGGCCTTAAATTTACGCATATTATAGATCTTTGATTTTTTGTATCGCATCCAGCTTCTTGGTTTAACATGTACTTTATTTTTCCTTAGATCTGGATTCATTATAAACTTGGTACAGATACCGAAATTTTCTTTTCTGTCAGCAAATAACCAGCCATGGATTATCTGAGGATACTCCTCTGCTGCTTTTTGGGTAATCTCCTTGAACAAACTTTCCGGTATTAAATATCGAAAATCCTTTGCCCCGCTCATTTCTTCACCAACTCAATTAGAGGTCAATGTAGCATAAAATTTATAGTTTTCCTTATAAACAAGATGAAAATAGTAAAAAGCAATGAAAAATGAACAAAATTTATTTTATAGCATATACTCTAAATTAATAGCTAATAATCATAAAATATTAAAAAAGTACATAATATCTAAAATTAGCAGATGTAGCCTAGCTGGTAAGACGCCGGCCTTGAGAGTGATGAATAATCAAGTGAGCCGGTGCGCGTAAGCGCTCGGGGGTTCGAGTCCCTCCATCTGCGTTTTATAGATTTTATTGATTAAAGATAAATTAGTTGAAAGGGCTATTGGCGCAGGCAGGTAGCGCAACCGGCTCTTAACCGGCAGGTCGGGGGT
>JAHPYZ010000041.1 GCA_019058425.1 Promethearchaeota archaeon | reverse complement strand
AAAAAAAAATTTGTTTGTTAATTTTTAATTTATAATGAAACTATTTGGCCACCATTGCTCATCTCTAAAAATGAGGCCGCACCAACAGGTTCTTCTACCCAATCAAGCAACTCTTCTTTCTTAATCCCCATTAACTCCATTGTCATTTGACACGGATATAATTTCATATTTCCGTTCTCAACAGCTTCTTTAATCATTGCCCATGGATCTTCAATTCCAAATTTCTTCATTCTCTTTTTGAACATATTTGCTGCCATACCTTTCATTGGAGCAGGCATTCCAGCAACTTTTGGTTTAAATTTCTTTTTTAAAAGATTTAAACCCCAAAAAGTAAAGAAAAAATTCATTTTAACATCCATAGCATCACCTGTAGTTCCAAGGATCATCATCATTGCGAACTTTTCGAATGATTTATCTTTTACAATAAAGTTAACTGAAGCTCTTCCGGTTTGTTCCTCTCCACTTGGAGTATTAGTGCTTTTGATACCACCTTTTTTTTCGGTTTCAGTCATTTTACCACCTTTTTTTAAATTTTTTATTTTTGGAAATTTCCTTTTATTTTGTTTTATAATTTATATTTTCTGGGTTATCCCAGTATTTTTCAAAAAAATTTTTGAATTTTTTTTCTTATCTAACTACATCCAAGATATTACTTTTGGCGTAGTATCAATGACATCTATAAGGTCATCATAATCTATTGATTTAATTTTGTCATGAATGTATTCAGGAGCAATACCACGTGCTTTCATATCTGATTTCATAGCAAATATTTCAACCTCCATGCTGAGCAGTTCTTCCACTTCTTTTGGTATCTTTCCCTTTGTTGTAATCCCGACTACGCCATCATGAATTAAAACTAATCCAAGTTTCGTGTTCTTTGTAATTTGACTTTTTAAAATGGGCAATAACCTTTCTAATTGATTCCCTGTCATTCCACTATATCCAAACAAATATATTATATCCAAATTTTCTGACATCTTTTTCTAACCTCCATTAGTATCTAAAAGATACATCTGCATTAGAAATCAACTCTGTTAATTCGTCATAACCAATGATTTTCAAATTTTCATATTCAATCATATCTTCTTTTGTTAATCCTGCATCGTGTAAAGCAGATTCTATCATATATACTTCTAAATCAGATAAATCAGCCATCTCTAATACTTCTGTCAAGGGATCCATTCCTACAGCCTCAGGATCGCAATTTTTATTAAATAAATACACCGCATCTCCCATAAATACAATTTTACAGTCAATGAATTCTCCAAGAGCTGTAAATCCTGATCCAATCCTAATAGCTTCAACTGCTGAATTTCTCCCTATTGGTGATTGGTCGCTTATTATAACCACAGATTCTACCATAATACCTAACCTCCTGCTCCAAATACAATTAATTTATCGGCTTCAATTGCCCAGTTTGAAAAATCCCCTAATCCTTCTTCAGTAGCGCCCTCAATGAATTCTCGTTCTTTTAAACCAGTAATACTTACCCATGTACTGCATCCTGCTACAGGAATATTGTTTTCTTGTGAAAATTTCTCAATTTTTTCAGGAATGTTTCTGATCGATGATCCACAACTGATTTCCTTTTTAAGATTATACACACCAGTTCCAAAGAAAAAAATACCTGTAATTTCATGCCCCTTCCGTATTGCCGCTTTACCTATTTCGATCAAAGAATCCACTGCTTGATACTTGTATGGTTCCGTGCTAATAAAGAAAACATATTTAGACATATTGATCTCCTTATTCAGTTTAACGCGTTTTACGCCTTCTTAATGACAAAAATTAAATTTCCATTATCTTCTCGCATTTCTACTAATTCATCACCAATTTTATTGAGAAGTGCTGGAATGTCTTTCTTAGCCCCTACATCATCCGCGATTACTTCTATAGTTTGTCCTGATGTCAAGTTTTTTAATTCCTTCTTAGTTTTCAACACCGGCATTGGACACTTTAAACCTGTATAATCAAGTGTTTTATCAACCATTTTTTTCACTTTTTTTAGTTTTTTTATTTATTTTTTTTTAGCTTGATATTTAATTTAATTATGAACAATATCAGTTATAGATAAAAAATATAAAATGATATATAAATTATAGTTTTTTTTTCTATAAACAAATGGTTTAATAAACAAACAAAACTATAAAAATATAAAATTGTAGTGAAAAAAATTATAAGCTTATAATTCTTATAGAATAGTAAGTAATAATATTTTTTATTCAAATGTTAGAAACTAATAAATTATAAATTGCTATAATAGGGAAAAAAAAAGGTTATTCTAATGGTTACAACAAATGGAACTCTTGATGATATAGATAAACAAATTCTTGAATTGTTGCAAGATGATGCAAAATTAACTATACGAGAAATTGCTCACCAGACTAATAAGAGTGCTACTGCTATAAGAGCACGTATTCAACGACTTGAGAAGGAATTGATAAAGAAATATGTCGCTCTGATTGATTGTCGCCAATTAGGATATCGTGAGATGGTAATGGCATCACTGAGAGTGAATGCTACAAATCCTTTAGAGGATGTTAAAAGCGAGATTGAGAAGATGGAAAAAATCAAGTATGCTTATATTGTCACAGGAGAGTATCCCTTGTTTATTATGGCAAAATGTCTAGATCATTCGGATTCTATGGGTTTAATTGAAACTCTTCGAAATCTTCCAGGAGTTGAGGAAGTGAAAACTGAGATTGTATTAGACCGGATAAAGGAAGATCACTCTATCATTATTCCAGAATAGAAGGTTGTTTCTTTATAAATCAATTTTTCAATAAAGCTCTTTAAAAAAAGCTAGACAAAAATTATAAATACTTAGCATTTCCTAATTTTAGTTAGTGAAAATAAAATGGTATTAGACAAGATTGTTAATGAAAAGGAAGTTACAATCACTAATCGTGGTATGATTACAATTCCTGCTTCCTTTAGAAAATATTTTGATTTAAAAGATGGAGATAAAGTCCTAATAATTGAAGATGAAGGTACCCTAAAAATTATACCCATTAAAGATGCTGAAAGTTTACGCTCTAATTCATACGATACAGAAGAAATGAAGAAAGAAATGAATAAATCTCGTAAAGAAGAATTGGAAAGGGAAAAATAGATGATGAAAAGAGCTTGTCTTGACACAGGCATTATTACACAATTTTATTCCAAGGAACCTCCAAAAAGTATTCTAGATTTTATGAATTCTATAAAGGCTGGAAAAATCGAAGCATATGCTCTTTCACCTATAATTGTAGAGGCTTTTTATCATATATGTAATTTAAAAGGAAAAGCTAGTGCAGAAACAATGATTGCGACACTACTTAAAACATATCCAATAAAAATTGTGAATCTAAACCAATCTCTAATATTTAAAGCTGGAATTTTAAAATGTCAATACCGTACTGAGTTGTCCTATAATGATTGTTATGCTATTGCTTTTTCCTTAAATAAAAAAGTTACATTTCATACTACAGAAAAAAATCTAAACAGAATTCTACCTACTCTAAAGCTAAAAACATATAAATTTTAAAAAAATTGTATGAAATTTTTGATAGATAAACTCCGTAATCTTTCGGGAGTTGAGGAAGTCAAAATTGAAATTGTGTTAGACCGAATAAAAGAGGATTATTCTATAATTATTCCTGAGTAGTTAAACAAATCTAAAAGTGTTTTTGATTTTTAAGATTAAACACAAATAAATTAAAGATCTCAACGATCAAATTCGAACATTAGTGTCAAAATTTCTTTCTTTTTCCTTTTTTTTTTCTCTTTTTAGTGGATTTCGAAAAGAAAATCGTAAAATAATGTTGCAAAATGATTAAATCATATTATGCTGTTTTTATTCGCAAAGAGTATTGATAAAAAGAAAATATATATCGTTATATATTGGTTTATCTTAACGATATCTATCTAAACAAAATTTAGGTAGAACAAATTGAAATCCGATAAAAAAAATTTAATATTTTTATTAATAATGGGGCTTATTTTTCCTTTAATTATTAATTTTAACTTTAATTTCAGTAGTAATTATAAACCTATCATTGAGAATCCAAAGACTTCAGGTCCTTATTATGGGATAGTGATTGATGATACTATTCCGGTTAATGGACCAAACATTGGCAACTGGACATGGGCAATCACTCAACCTTGGTGTACTAAAGGGAATGGAACTGAGAGCGATCCTTATGTTATAGAAGATGCAACTTTTCTCCCACCATTACTTGGTGATTGTTTAACAATTCAAAATTCAAGAAAGCATTTCATAATCGAGAATTGCACTTTTAAAGATATCCCTGTTGCTTCCTTCGCTGGACTTAAATTAAATAATGTCACAAATGGACAAGTAGTAGATAATCTAGCATATAATAATTATTTGGGAATATACCTCTATGAAAGTAATGATAACATAATTATGGGAAACACCGCAACTAATAATGGTGATACAGGGATATATTTATATAATTGCGATGATAACACGATCTCGGCAAACAACGCAAGCCTCAACAATTATGGAATAACTTTAAATTCTTATTGCTCAAGAAACACACTCTCGGAAAATACCGCAAACAATAACACTGGGTATGGGATAACTTTAAATTATTGCTATGATAACACGATCTCGGGAAACACCGCAAACGATAATACTCATTTCGGGATGTATTTAATTCACTCCAATTACACTAACGTCATGGGAAACACCGCAAACTACAATGGCGATCATGGGATATGGTTATCTACTGATTGCAATCATAACACCATCTCGGATAACACTGCAAACTACAATGAAGATGACGGGATTCGTTTAGATACCAACTGCGATGATAACACCATCTCGGGAAACACCGCAAGTGAAAATACCAATTATTATGGAATAGAATTATATCTTGATTGCGATAATAACACCCTCTCGGGAAATACAGTAAATAAAAATTTAAGAGGGATATATTTAGCTTTTAATTGCGATGATAACACGATCTCGGATAACACCGCTAACAATAATACTTATTTCGGGATATATTTATATCAATCCCATTACACTAACATCACGGACAACACCGCAAATTACAATGATGATCATGGGATATATTTAGAAAATAATTGCGATTGCAATGACATCGTTGATAATATCTTCTATAATAATACTCAAGGAATACATATTGCTTCAGGGTGTGATAACAACTCAATTTATAAAAATCTCTTTCTGGAAAATGGAATACATGCGATTGATGATGGAACTGAAAACTATTGGAATAGCACGTCAATTGGTAATTACTGGGATAATTGGACAGGTCCAGATTCAGAACCTGATGGAATTGTAGATACTCCATACACTTACATTAAAGGTTCGGCGAATAGTATAGATTACTTCCCAATAGCGGAAGATGGATCTCCATCAATAATCATTAATAGTCCTTCTGAGGATGATGTTTTTGGAACTAACACCCCAGATTTTAGTGTTACTATCACAGACGATTTTCTTGATGAATTGTGGTACACAATTGACGGAGGGATGCATAACTTTACATTTATCGGATCTACTGGAACTATTGAACAATTAGCGTGGGAAGCCTTATCTGATGGTACGATTACATTAACCTTTTATGCTTCTGATCTTCCAGGAAATATTGGCTCTGCTGATATAAATATCGTAAAAGATGCTACAGGGCCAACTATTACAATCAATTCACCTTCTGCTGGAAGCGAATTTGGTACTACTGCCCCCGATTTCGTAATTACAGTTACAGATGATCACTTGGACTCAATGTGGTATTCTCTTGATGGAGGTTTAACAAATTTTACAATTACTACGAACGCGATCATTGACCAATCAGCATGGGCTGCGCTATCAGAAGGATCAATAACTATTACCTTCTATGCTAATGATACTTTAGGAAATCTGAATTCTGAAGAAGTGACGATAACAAAAGAAATTCCTCCAGGTGGTATAGATCCAACAACAATAATATTTATTGTGGTTGTTTCTGTAGTTGGAGGAGTTGCGATAATAGTTGGCGTCTATATTTTTATGAAAAAACGAGCAACACCAGAATAATATTAAATTAAATCATTTCTTTTTTTTATATCTATTTTAATAGTAGTAGAATGTTTAAATCATCAAGATTCCATGGGCCTTATTGAAACACTTCGTAACCTTCCTGGAGTTGAGGAGGTTAAAACTAAAATAGTATTAGATCGAATAAAAGAAGATCACTCAATTATTATTCCTGAGTAATAGAATTTTAAATAGAACTATTTTTTCATAATCCAGATTTCTAACATTAGCCAACAATGTCCTTCTCAAGAATGCTTAATACTATTTTATTAAATATTTATTTTTGAATCAATGAAAATTTGGAAAAGAAAACCGACCTAGTTTCTAAAAAAGTTAATTCAGGTAGTATAGTTATCTCGGAAAAACAAAAGAAAAAGAGTTATTGATTATTCTAATCTTACTTCAAACTTTTTAATTTTTTAATTTTTTCTTTACTGACTTTTTTTATTTCTTTTCTTAACTGAGCGATATTTGCGTTTAATTCTGCTTTTTTTACCTTTGCGTTAGAAAGATTTAAATGATCTACTCTTTTAGTTTCATGAGCAAATAAACCATCAATTTTTTTTAATTCTGAGTGAAATTTCGCTAATTTAGCTTCTAAATTTTTCAATTTCTTGTTGTAGTCTGCTTTTATTTTGTTTGCTGAGTCTAGTTTAGATGAGTCAGACATGATATAACATGAAGTAATATTAAATTTAAATTATTAAGCTTTATTCACATTCATTCTTTTTTTATTAAACCCCATATATGTGATTATTAACCTTTTCAATTTTTTTGAATTATATTTTATTAGACCGAATAAAACAAGACTATTTTATTATAATCCATGAATAACTTTAAGTCTATACTAACAATAAGCTTTTTTGTAAAGGAATAAACAATACATATAGGGATCTGTAATGAAATATAAATATACCACTCGCTATCAAGGTGCTATCATCCTTAACGACCAGATATTATTGATTAAGCATAGCCATCATAAGTATGGAGTTGAATACTGGTTATTACCGGGCGGTGGGCGAGAGGAAGGAGAAAGCGAAGAAGAGTGTGTTCAGAGGGAGATGAAAGAAGAGACAAATCTCGATGTAGTCGTTGAGCGTTTACTATTAGAGACAGCGGGACTACCTAATACCACTTACCGGTCCTATAAGACTTATTTATGTAATCCACTCACAAATAATGCACAGCCAGGATATGAACCAGAACCAGAAGCTAGTGAACTCTATGAGATATCAGAAGTGGGTTGGTTTGATCTTCATAGTGAAGAGAAATGGCCTTCTAGTCAAGTTCTTAATCGTTTTGTATTTCAGATGTTGAAAGAGATACAAAAAAAATTGACTTATATTTAATTAAAAGAACTTATTTCATGAAAAGAGGTAAAATCTGAGATTGTTTTAGTTTCATTAATTACATTTACTTTTGTTCTACGCCCTCAAAAATGTCGTGAATATGTTATAAATATAATTAGAGCCACACCAGAATAAGTGCCCAATTTTTTTTTATTTTTTTTATTGTGGTAATTATTTTTTTATTTACTTAAAAGTCTATTAATCTAATAATATTTAAATTGTAAGAAATATATCTGCTTACATAATTTTCAAATATAGGTTATAAGAATGAAACATAATCAACGAAAATTGAATTTCATTATTATTGGCCTTATGCTGATAACTGGAATTTTCTTTATCTTCAATTTTAGACCAATATATAATGCAGGGAATAAAATTTATACACAAATTGAGAAAAGTATAGACATTAAAATCTCTGGAACGTATGAAAATATAACTATTGACAATCTTCCTGGAAGCTGGAATAATTGGACATGGGCAGAAAACCAAGAGTGGTGTACTGGTTCAGGTACATCACAAAATCCATATATAATTCAAGGTCACACATTGAGCATTGATTCAATCTTCGATGGAATTGAAATACAAAACTCACAAGATGTATATTTCATAATTGAAAATTGTACTTTTTTTTGGGATGGAATCATTTCAATAGGTTTTGAAGCAGCTATAAGTTTAGTGAATGTTACGAATGGCTTAATAAATGATAATCTTATTCATGGTATGCCTGCTGGTATCGAGTTAACTCAATGTGAGGATATTTCAATTACTGACAATACAATTTATGGCACTATGGGGGCTATACTCATTTTTTAAAGTGAATCAACTGAAATATATAATAACACAGCATATAGTTCCGAATATGGAGTCGGTTTATCGCAAAGTGACAATAATTTCATCTATAACAACACATTTTATAGCAATTCGAATGGGATACAATTAAGTAATAGTGAATTCAACGAACTTTATGAAAATAAAGCCATTAATAATAATGATAATGGAATACTAGTATGGTTTAGCGATAATAATACTGTCACAGATAATATTTTAGATGATAATACCAATAATGGTATTGAACTCGATACTTCACATAATAATATAATTTCAGGAAATACTGGAGATGGAAATGGTATTGCAGTGATATATTTAACTTATAGTGATGATAATCAAATTAGTGAAAATACAGGTAGGGGAAGTATTGACGGAATTTTCTTGGAAGATGGGTGCGATAATAATTTTATCGGGACTAATGTTTTTAGCGGAAATGATATTGGTATAGAACTTTATTATAGTGATTTCAATACCATTGAAGAAAACTATGCTATTAACAATTATTTTTATGGAATATCATTAGAAGTAAGTGAGAATAATACAATTTCAGGAAATCAAGCAAATAATAACAGTAATATTGGGATACGTTTAACAGACACATGTGATTATAATATTGTTTCAAAAAACACAATGGATGATAATGCGGTTGGGCTGTATCTATATGCTTCTGATAATAATAGTATAATTTCCAACATAATCAGCGATAGCAATTCTAATGGGATATATTATGATGGAGAGTCAGATTACCAAGAAATTACTGAAAATATCATACTTAATAACACTGTAGGGTTAAATATTATAGGAACAAACAATTACAACTTAATATATAAGAACTTCTTTTTAAGAAATGGGAAGCATGCATATGATGATGGAATTGGCAACAAGTGGAATAGTACTTCTATTGGTAATTACTGGGATAATTGGACGGGTCCAGATTCAGAACCTGATGGAATTGTAGATATTTCCTATACTTTTATCGGTGGTTCTGCGGGAAGTGTAGATTACTTACCTATAGCAGATGATATAGGACCATCAGTAATAATAAATTCCCCTACTAGTAGTGATGTATTTGGTTCTAACACTCCCACATATGATGTTACTATAACTGATACTTATCTTTATGAAATGTGGTATACGCTTGATGGTGGTTTGCATAACTATACATTTACTGGATCTATTGGTACTTTAGAACAGTCCTCGTGGGATATCATTTCCGATGGCTCTATTACATTAACATTTTTTGCGTCAGATAAACCGGGAAATATAGGCTCTGCTAATGTGAATATAATAAAAGATACGACTGGTCCTATTATCACTATCACTTCACCAACTTCTGGAGCTGATGTTGGATCTAATGCTCCCGCTTTCATAATTACTGTCACAGATGATCACTTGGACTCAGTATGGTATTCACTTGATGGAGGTTTAACAAATTATACAATTACTACGAACGCGACCATTGATCAATCAGCCTGGGCAGCTTTATCAGAAGGTTCAATAACCATTACTTTCTATGCGAATGATACGGTTGGAAATCTGTCATTTGAAGAGGTAACAATAACAAAAGAAATTCCATCTGGGGGATTAGATCCAACGACAATCATAATTATTGTTGTTGTTTCTGTAGTTGGAGGAGTCACGGTAATCGCTGGAATCTATATATTTATGAAAAAGCGAGCCACACCAGAATAAATATTAACTATATTATTTCTTTTTTTTTTATTGTAGAAACTCTTAACAATTTTTTATGGAGAAAATTATATCTATATCATAAAATTCATATCTTTCCTACCTTTACTTATCTAAATATTATAGGAAAATTAGAATATGAAATTTAAAACAAAAAAAATTGGGATATTATTAATTATTGGACTGATTTTACCTGTATTTCTTGCTTACAGTTTTAATTCTTTAAACAACGTTGAAATAAATGAGACTAATCCAAAAATATCCGCAGGTTATATTGAATCTTTCATTCATATTGACGGTAGTATTCCAGGTAATTGGTCTGCAACAGAAGGAGAACCATGGTGTAATCTTGTAAATGGAGTTTATATTATTGAAAATGTGACTATTGATGCGAATGGTTCCCCTACTGGAAGTGGAATTTTAATAAATAATTCAAAAAATGTAAAATTTATCATTAGAAATTGTACTATATTTAATGCTGATAATGGCTTCTTTGATTCGGGAATCTGGTTAGAAAATACTAACAATGGAACTATTATAAATAACGATTGTTCAAATAATAATCAAGGCATCTATTTAATTAACTGTGAAAGAAACAACATAACAGAGAATACAGCAAACAATAATCAATATAATGGAATATATCTAGATACGAACTGTGATTCAAATAACATCACAGGAAACACAGTAGATAACAATTTGTTTGGAATTCAACTAGTTACAGGCTGTGATTATAATAACATTACACTAAATACAGTAACCAACAACGTGGATTATGGAATATATATAAATAATTTTGGAACTTCCTGCGACAATAACATAGTCTTTAATAATACTGTAAATGACAACAATAGGTATGGTATATGTGTAAGATACGGAAGCAATGACAATTCTATTATTAATAATTCTGTAAATAACAACATAGGACGCGGAATCTATTTACATGTATGTCATAATATTATTGTAACTGGCAACAATATTTACTCTAATATTCGTGGGATTGAAGCAATCACTTGTGATAATAGTGTTATATCAGGTAATACCATTAATAACAATCGTGAAATAGGGATATATTTATACTCAAATTCTGATAGCAATGAAATTAAGAATAATACAATAAACAGAAACGATTTAGGTATAAAGCTTGATGGCAGTGATTTAAATAATGTCACAGGAAATATCTTAATTGACAATAATTGGTGTATTTATGAAACTTACTGCGCAGGGAATATTATAGAATTTAACGATTGTACATCTCCTACTGTGGAATTACCAATCTACATTGATGATTATGCTACTGGGGTGGGTGCACACAATTGGACTTGGGCGGAAACTCAACCATGGTGTTCTGGAACAGGAACATCTTGGGATCCTTATATCATTTCAGACCTTTTAATTAGCGGATTTGGAACAGAAAAGTATGGGATTGATATCAGAAACTCAAATGTCTATTTCATAATTCAAGAATGCCAGATTTATAATTCTGATGAAGGTGGAATCTATTTTGATAATGTGAATAATTCTCGAATAATCAATAATAATTGTTCTAATAATGATAATGGGATATACATAGAATATAGCAATAATATAACGCTTTTTGAAAATATTGTAAACGATAATAGTGTGGATGGGATTTTTATTTACGAGAGCAATTATCTCAATATTACAGAAAACACAGTAAATAACAATGATGAGGGGATCTATATAAATATCTGCAATTTTAGTTATATCATCGATAATATAGTAAATGAAAACATTGAAGAAGGAATATATTTAGAAGAGTGTTTTAATAACACAATATCAGGAAATAACGCAAATGATAACTATCACGGGATATTTTTATGGTATTCTTGCGTGAATAATAAATTCTTTGGAAACACCGCTACTGGAAATTATGATGGAATTCATTTAGAGGAAAGTAATTTCAATACCATCATTGAAAACACTTTTAATAACAATGATAGGGCAGGAATATATTTAACTCGGAGTGAACAAAATACTATTAGTGAAAATTCTGCAAATTACAATCTTGATGGGATCTATTTGGAGGACGAGAATTATTATAATCTTATCACAGAAAATATCTTCAATAATAACGATATTGGGATTGAGATATACTATAGTGATTTTAATGTCATTATTGATAATGTTGTAAATAACAATAATTACAACGGAATTGAAGCAGAAGTAGGTAATTATAACACTTTAACAGGAAATCTTTTAAAAAATAATATCCTTTATGGAATGTATCTAGAAACTGATAGCAATAATAACTCGATATTTAAAAATTTCTTTGTAGAGAATGGAAAACATGCTTTCGATGATGGAGTAGATAACACGTGGAATACAACTACAATTGGCAATTACTGGGATAATTGGACAATTCCAGATATAAATAACGATGGTATCGTAGACGATCCATATACTTATATTGGTGGGATGGGAAACACAGATTATTTACCAATAGCAGAGGATGGTGCACCACAGATAACAATTATTTCTCCTTCTGAGGGAGAAATATTTGGTGTGATTGCTCCAAATTTTAATGTAAATATCACCGATGTCTATGTTTACGAGATGTGGTATACAATTGATGGAGGCTTAAACAACTACACATTTACAGGAACAATTGGAACTATTAATCAATCTTTATGGGATTCAACAGCAGATGGTACAATCACGCTTACTATTTATGCTCGTGATATAATAGGGAATATAGGATCTGCAGAAGTAAATATCCTAAAAAGAATATCGAGTCCAGGGGGATTAACTCCAGAAATGATAATATTTATCATTACGGTATCAGTCTTAGGCGGAATAGCTATAATAGGTGTGATTTTAGGGAGACTTATAAAAACAGGAAAAATCTCAGTGGAGAAACTTAAAGGCTTTTCCTTGAAAAAGAAATAAATTCTCTTAAAAAATTCTTTTTTCTTTTTTTTTTCTAAAAATAAAATTATTCATAAAGTTCTTCAAATTGTTTTATTTCATCAGATATTTTTTCTAATACTTTTATCTCCTCTTCTGTTGGAGGTTCCTCTTCGAATATATCATAAGACTTCATTTTAAGGTTTTTTCGTACTTGTTTTTCTAATTTATTTATTTTCTGTTTAGTTGCGAAAAACCTGATGAGTTTAAACTTAGATTTACTTATCCTCTTTTCCCATTCTTCAGTAAATTCGCCAGATTCAATTTCTTGCAAAGTATTTTCCATTATTGGTCGAATAGGAAGTTTCATATATCTTATCCCTCTGCTCATAGCACCATATTGGCTTGTATGGGAATGAAAATATGTTTGTTTCACTAGTCCAATTTTAGCCATCTTTTGGTATGTGTAGCTCATCTCACCACTCATATACATTTCTATTAACACCGCTTCAGGAGGGTAACCCGCATCGATAAGGGTGTTTATAGATGTGAGGAGAACTCTGCCAAAAGCGGGTCCGAATGCTTGCTCATTGAATAAGTCTAGAACTGCTTCATCTTTAAATGACATTTTTATTGCTCCTTTCTTAAGTGTTCCTATTGCTTTAGATAATGCTAACAATCTACTCATCGCCTCACCTGTGTAATCTTGCTCTACGGCAATGAAACTAAAAAATCCTTCTCCAGTTAAGAAAGTTTCGCGTACTCCCACACCGATCATTCGTGGTGCTATCATTAAAACATCACTATTACTTGGAAGGTCTAATAAATTAAAACCAACATTATAACCACTCGCAAAGACTATTGTATTCCCTTCTTTCAAGTTTGGCTTAATATTTTCAGCAAATACTTCTTTCATGACTTCATCTGGAATTAAAATAAATGAAATATCACTCTTCTTTACAGCATCTTCAATACTAAATGTTTCAAAACCATCTTTAATTGCAGTCTTCTTATAGTTATCTTCCATATTTCCTACAATTACATTAAGACCAGAATCTCGCATGTTTAATGCTTGAGATCTTCCTTGATTTCCATATCCGATGACGCATATTACAGAATCTTCTAAGATTGAAATATCTGCGTCTTTATCATGGTATATATTAACAGTCATTAAAATCTCTCTTTTGCCAAGATACTTATCAATAATAAAAGTTATTTATTGTTAATTAAAGCAATTTTAAAACTTTTTATAAATAATATATTAATTTCAATAAAAACAGTGGAAAATTCTAACCTAAAAACAAATAAACATATAAGGGATTTATAAAAGAGATGGAATCTCAAAAAAAATGTGATTTAAGGCGGTAAAGTTAAAGGTTCAATGACTCAAAGCAGTTTTGGCAATAATATTTCTCGTTTACTCTCCATGCTTCAGCAAGATTAATATCCGCTCCACATTCTTCACAATTTCCTGGTTCATGAACTACTTCTGTCATAATTATACTATTATTTTTTCATTTAAAATTGTTATTTAAAGTCTAATCAAGATGAATAAAGCCTGATTTATGATTTTTTTAAGTTTATCTAAATATACATTCCTTCAGGAGGAGGCTTATAATAAGGAGTTCTATTTCTATGTACTTCTCTCAATATTTCCCACCAATAATTAAAATTGGTTGTTCTAAAGAGATCACTCCAATCGAAAATCTGAGGGTTATTTCTTAGTTGATCATAAGCTTTTCGTTTAATAGGATCTACTAGTATATCATATGCTTCCTTGATTTCTATGAATTTCTCTTTTGCGTGAGGATCTGTCTTATTTATATCGGGATGATATTTCTTAGCTAATTTTCTATATGCTTTCTTAACTTCTTCCTTAGTAGAATCTTTATCAATCCCAAGAAGCTCATAGTAATCCTTATTCTCATTCATTTTCTACTTAATAGAAAAAAAATTAGATATAAAAACGTATAGGTAATGTAATATAGAAGCTGTAAAAATAATATTTTCCAATGATTATTCTTTCTGAGTATAATTCAATTTATCTCTTTTTTCCAGGTTTACAAGAGTTATTCCTAAAATAACCAGTGCTAAAGAAATGGGATAGATAAATATATCAAAATTTTCTTGAAGGAATATTGCAGAAAATAATACACCAAATAAAGGAACCAGTGCTTGAAAAATTGCGGCTCGACTTGCACTTAAACGTTTTACTCCTTCTAAATAAAATGTATATGCCCCCATGGTTGATAAAAATGCTAAATATGCAATTCCTATCCATACTCGCGGAGGAATTGAAATATATTCTATTGGATTAAGAAATTCTGGACTGATAATTAAGGCTATCGGAGTAGTTGTTAAGAATCCGAAAAAAGATACCCAATTCATTATCCAAATGGAGCTTGGTTGATATGATTCTGGCTTACTTTTGGTCTTATTTAGAAAAAAGCGTGAAATCACAGTGTAAGTCGCGTAAGCAAATGCACCTATCAATATTAAAACATCTCCAAGAATCCGATTTGAGACAGCTACGTTCGGAGAAAACCCTACTACTAGGATGACTGCTATGAATGCTAATATTGCTCCAATAGCCTTTTTCCAAGTAAAGAACTCAGTTTTTAAGAATGTGCTCGAAAGAATCACAACCCAAATAGCATTAGTAGCTACCATTATGCTAGCATCACTTGCAGCTGTAAAGATTTCACCTAAAAGATAACCTGATTGATAAATTGTGACAGATAGCAAACCCATGATTGTCAGTATCTTCCAATTCTCTTTGGCAAACTCCCAATTTAAAGATCCTTCTTTAAATTTAAGAATCAGAATAAAACAAATTATCGCCAAAAAATAACGGATTACTGCTATCATAAATGGAGGGATAGTTGCCCCTCCTACTTCTACAGATACTAACCATCGACCTAATGGCCAAGTACCTCCCCAAATAACCATTGTCAAGATTAATAAACAGTAAGCAATAATTTCTTGCTTGCGTCTATTATATAATGATAAATTCATTTAATTTTCTCGGAATAATTCTTAATTAAAATAATAAATAAATTAAAACAAAAGAGTTTTATGGTTATTTCTATTTTCCTATAAGATAAATAAGCCCATCTGCTATTGAACCTCTCCAACAAACAAAGTCATGCCCTCCAAGAAATTCCATATAATGAACTGGATATCCTTTAGATTGTAATAATGTGTGGAAATGACGATTAGAAAGAAATAATCCTGTAGGATCATCAACCTCAAGTACGCCTACATCAATATAAAATTTTAAAGGTAATCTTTCACTCTGATTAAATTGACGAGCAAGCCACCTTGGCTCTTTTTCATCGTCATCCGACCACCATTGCTCGAATCCTTCGACATTTTCTATTCTTTGTTGCCAATCTTTATCTCCAGGATACCAAGAGTAAGTTCCAGACATTGATAATACATTCCCAAAGATTTCTGAGTGTTTAAATGCTATAAAAGTAGATGCAATACCTCCATAACTCGCGCCTCCAATAACAGATTTTAATGGTTCTTTAGTAATATTAAAGTTTTCATGCATCCAAGGTAATAATTCCTTTATGATATAGTCCATAAATTTGGGATTAGGAGGTAGTTCATAAGATCGTACCATAGTATTGGTAGGTATGAAATTTTCTACCATTATTGCAAGCAAAGGGGGAATTTTTTCATCAGCAATGAGATTATCTAAAGTTGAAGATACTTTAGCACATTCTTCAAATAAAACACCATCAAATAATATAAGAAAATGATAGGGAGAATCTGTTATTTGATAATTTGGAGGTGTATATACTAATATTTTTCGCTTGATATCCAATATTTCACTATTAGAAATGTATTCTTGTACTTCACCATGATCATTATCAACTCGTTCACCATAATAAGGTTGGGGAGGAGCATCAGGAGATTCGAATTCACAAATTGGCAAACTAATTCCATCTACTTTAAAGATGGATTTTTTAGAGTTTAATGGATCATGAAAAATTGAATCTCTATATTTAAAAGTGTTTTCAGAAGGATTCTTTGGTTTTAAAGGATTATTTTTGCTTAAACAATATGTATCTCTTACACCTTTAAGACTTTTATATGATTTAAAATATACATTTGTATCCTCAATTCTTTCAAGTAAACCTTCTTTTATATCATCTTTTACAAAAATATTGTTACATACAATATTTTTAACCGTCTCATCTCCCCTAAAAAAAAATGTAATGAGGTTATTTTTATTATCTCCTTCAATTTTCTCAAAAAGAGGAGTACCAATCCTTTCAATCTTCTTCCAAAACTTCGAGATTACTTCTTTTTTATTAGATTTTATTTCTTCTCGAAGTTTTAATATCAATGGACTTATAATTTGAGAATTTTTTTTTTCGGACATAGGTTCTCTTTCTTTTAAACATCCTGCTTCTTTAAAAACTTTCCCTGAGTAGACCGGCCTAATTCAATATTAGACCAAGTAAAAATATCATGAAAAAATAGAATAATCTAATTGAGATATTTAATTAGAACATCCAAATCAGCCAATTTATCAATTGGTTTAATGATTATATCATCTGCACCGGTTGATGATAATATATCTTCTTTTTCTTTTTCCGAAACAACAGCAGATATTAATATTATTGGAATCAGACTGTATTGTTCCTTTGATTTTATCATCTGACACAATTTATCTCCATTGATATTGCTAGTTTTTAAATCGATATCTAATAACATTGCTTGAGGAGTAAAAGATTTTAAAATTTCAAGCCCTTCTTCAGAAGTTTCTATAGCTTTTATATCTACACCCTTTCTCCTGAAATAAGTATCCACAGTTTTTCGTTCTAATTCATTATCTTCGATATATAAAATATCTAATTTCTTTACATGTCTAATTAGTTTAGGCTCTTCAAAACGTCTTCTTATTAAGGTTTCCAACTCTTTTAAAGCTTCTTCTATATTGTCAATAATATCATTTAATTTAATTGGATCCTCTAAAGATTTATTCAACATAAGAATTGATAATTTTAGAGGTGAAAGTTTTTGTTTTAGCTCTTCATAAAGAGACTTATTTAGATCATAAAGATCAATGGATTTTATAATATAATTATTGATATATTTAATATCGTATTCTCTTGTTTCAGAGGGTCTTTGCAAAACATGTTTTACATAATCTATGTAGGAATTTACACAATCTCTTATTATTTGTGCTTGTTTGTTAAGTTTGTGTTCTTTCATGAAAACTTTTAGTTTATCATCGAACTCTGAATCTACATAAGTATACCATTTTATATCCTTTTTCGATTTTTTACTTGTAGGGCTTTTTTCATTCATAATGTTTATTGATATAATTACTAATTAAAATTTGATTTAAGAATTATTCTGCTTCTGGTATTAATAAAATAAAATTGCTTCCCTGAGTATATTCACCTCTAATTCTATCTTCAATCCAGATTTTACCCTCATATAAATCCAAAATTTTGGCTACAAGCGAAAGTCCAAGTCCCATCCCTTTAGATCCTGTATTATTGTTATTATTTTTTTTGAATATTAAATTTTTTCGAGTATCATTAATACCAATTCCATTATCTTTAAATTCTAATTTAACATATGCGTTATCATTCTCTAACATTTTTGAGATTTTAATTTCAATTTCAACACAATCATTTTTATTATATCGAGCAGCGTTAATAAGAATGTTCTCAAAAACATCAAGTAATAACTCATTGGCTTTAACATAAATTGCATCTCTATAACTTTTTAGATTAAAATTAACTTCTCGTTCTTGAAAACTTACACGAACAAATTGAATAGCACTATTCAATTTCTCAAGAATTTCCGTAGAAATTAATGGTATTTCATATTCTTCAATTTCAGAGAGCTTTCTAATGTTATTTATAAGATCTTTCCCTCGTTTAATTTGTTTGTTAATAATTTCATAGTTTTTAATTATCTCGTTTTTATCTGAATCCTCTTCTAAAAGGATTTGGTTTAATTCTATCGAATTTCCAATTGTTTGAAAAATATTCGAAATATCGTGTGTAAATAATCCCTTGCAGGATTCTGCTCTATTGTATGTTTTCCTATATCTTCTTTCTGAGTTTTCCAATTTGATAGTTCTTTCTTTTACTCGTGTTTCTAAATCCTTCCTTAAATCATTTAATTCAATTTCTGCCATTTTTCTCTCTGTAATATCTTTAATAAAAAGTTGAATGACTTGTTCTTTTCCACTTGTAACGAAAGAACTTTCCAAAGTTATCCAATATTTCCTACCATCACCTCTAAATATCTCAAATTCTATGGGTTCTAAATGCCCGTTTTTAAGTAAAATCTTAAATCTTTCTTTAAATACGTGTTCTAAATTATCGAATCGCGGATCCCCTTTACGAGAAAACATTTTAAGTACATTGCCAAAGGATTTTCCTATTAAATCCGTATGCTTAAATACCGACATAAATCTGTCCATAGTTTCATTACAATCAATAATTTTACCTCGTAAATCTACAAGCCAAATTGCATATGGGTTATTATTAAATAAATCTCTATACTTTTTTTCAGACTCTTCTAATTTAACATTTAAGGAAGTCAAAAAAACTCACACCTTCAATTTTACTAACTTTCTCCTTAATTAGAAAAATACCTAGCACTCAGATACTAAATTGTTAAAATTCTTTATATATATTTACTTTTTTTTTACAATTATTAACTGTATTCTAAAATCAAAAGAAATCAGTTAAACTAGTTCATTTTAACTGTTAAATACTAATCAGCACTTCTTATGAATTGATTAGAATATAAATTATAAATTCTTTTAAATTTGCTAGTAATCCATTAATTTTTACAACTAAAATTTAATTTTTGCTACTAATTTTACTAGGTTTGCTGGTTAGATTCTACATAATCTTTTTAATATAATTTGGAATATCTAAATTTTGATCAATATCGATCAAATATCTTTAAAAATAAAGGTGAATAAAAACGCAAAAAAAAGCTATTAAAGTAAGTCTTTTGGTAGTTATAATTTCACTTACAGTTACATTACCTATGGCAGCTGTTGTTGCATGTAAGCCAAGAAGAAGATCTCATCATATTGATCCTATAATTATAGACGATTGGGGGATGTCAGGGTTACCCAGTATTAAATGGGCAGATGCATCTGAAGAATGGTGGTGTAAAGGTTCTGGTACAGAAGAAGATCCATATATGATAAAGAATGTAGTAATTAATGGTGAGGGATCAACCTTTTGTTTGATGATTATGTACTCTGATGTGTTCTTTACCATCAAAAATTGCTTATTTTTTAATACTAGACCCCCACCTGGAGAAAGAAATGCAGGGCTAGTCCTTGTCGCTACATCTAATGGTGTTATAAAAAATAATAAAATGCTTAATAATGGATGGCCAGATTCAGAACAGGGTAGTGGAATAGCATTATTGTATTCATATAATAACGAAATAACACAAAATCTATGTGATGGAAACGCAGCACCAGGGATATATCTTGAAGAATCAGGTGACAACATTATAACTAAAAATTATTGCAGAAAAAACAAATGGGGTATCATGGTTTGGTTAAATTCGAACGGTAATACCGTTAGCAAGAATCTCTGTACTAGAAACACTGATACAGGGATTGTAGTAGGATCCTCCTCCGGTAATTTAATATCTGAGAATTTTTGTAGAAGAAATGAACTGACTGGTATTTCAATTGTTGATTGGTATTATTATGGTGCGGAAGATAACATGGTATATAAAAATATGATCACAAGAAATCCTAATGGCATTTATCTAAATAATGTAGATAATAATGAAATAGTTAGGAATACCATTAGACGTAATATCTATGGTATCGGACTTGATGTAGATTGTGATTATAATCGTATTTATCATAATAATCTTATTGAAAACGATGTACAGGCATGGGACGCACAATATTGGATGAATGAGTGGTATCATCCATATATGCTTGAAGGAAATTACTGGTCTGATTATACAGGTTCTGACGGGGATGGAGATGGAATAGGGGACACACCATATCCATGGCCGGGATTTGACGACTATCCATTCATGGAAGAGAATGGTTGGGAATATCTTACAGTTTTCGAAGAGGAAATGCTAGCTATGTTTAATGATCCTGATTCTAATAAGATAATCGGATTAGGAGAAGTTTATGATGATCAGACCGTCTATATTATGATTGGAATGAAGCAATTATTTTCGGAGAGAACACGTCGGGAATTTTGTCCCCCATATACTGTATATTTTAGATTTTATGGAGTAGATTATCCCTTTCAAGGCACTTTTTGGTCTTTTGATGAAATAGCATACGATGATCCCGGCTATATCGAATGGTACTATACAATATTACCACCTCATTACCTAAGTGGAGAGGGACTTCCACCTGGAGAGCATGAGTTTCAGTGGGTGCTTGGTTTCTATATGTATGATGAGTACTGGGAAATTACGTTAGATAGATCATTTACATTTTATGTCTAATTATGGCTCAAAAGAGCCTTTTTTTTTTAAATTTATAATTTTTTAATTATTTTGGTGATTAATTAAACGTAATACTACCTTATCAATAATTTTATCTATCTAAGTTAAGTTATTTAATTTTCTAAAAGCCCATTATACCATTTTTGAATCAAATTTTGCTTTTTAATATATCTTAGAAGATAAAGAGCTAAAATGAATGTAATTAATGTTTCAATAATCCATATAAGCTGAAATACAGTTAAGTTACGTTCAATTTGCATAGAACCAATAATAATAGGACCAAAATCTACAATGGAGTATAATAAGAAATCAGGATTTTGTAATATTATTGGAAAAAACAATTCCACATATTCATGTGCGGGGAGATCAAGCAGAAGATGAGTTAATCCTCCAATTAAAGCAGAATAAGATGCGACTACAAAATATCTCTTATTGTACTTTTTTTTCTTTAGATTTTCCCATTCCTCTACACCGAAATATTTCCAAGGATTATATATTACATTATCTCTCTTAGCAATATTAGCAGCAAAGGGCCCAATATATCTGCAAAATATAATTGTCAGTATTAAAGTGAAAGGAATGGTATAGATCAATAAACCTAATAGACTATGTGTAAGATTTCTAAATGAAAATGGTAAAAAAGGGTCTACTAGTACATTCAAATCAGGAATTAATGTACTAAGACAAAGAGCTGTTCCATCAAACTTACGTGGATATTTTATTTTTAAAGCTAATCCTGGTGCTTGGTGAGAAATTACTCCACTTGGCATTTGAATAAAAAAATCTTTATAATATGAATAATATAGACATGAGTTTTAACTTTTTGAAAATCCTCCATGATGAAATTCAATCTCAAAATTAAGATTCATTTCTTCACAATGTGCCTTAATCTCATGCTCTAAAATATCCCAATAACCTTGATCTTTTTGAATTTGCTTGTATTTTGAAAGTAATTCTGGATAATGTTGTTTTATTACTTTTATTATTCTAGGAACATTATGAGGTCTGAAGTTTAAATTTTCAAAGCTAAAACGAGTTGCATACCCTTTACTTTCTTCAATAATTGCTCTAAAATCAGTAATTTCTGGAAAAAAAGGTGATATAAATATGTAAGTTTCAATACCTGCTTCTGAGATTTGTTTAATAGCTTCTAATCGATCTAAAGGTTTAGATGCCGCTCGTTCAATAATTCTAGCAAAATTCTCATCTAAAGTATTAATAGATATACCAACTCTAATATTTTTGAATTTTTTAAATAAATCAATATCCCTTACAACCAATTTAGATTTAGTGAGAATCGAGATTTCAGCTTCAGTTCCAATTAGTCTTTCCAATATTTTCCTTGTGTTTTGATACTTCTTTTCTAGGGGTAAATATGGATCTGTTACTGAACTTAATAGAATTACTTTTCCACTGTATTTTTGAGGTTTTATTTTATTCAAATCAAAAGTTTTTATATCTAAAAACTGCCCCCATTTATCTCCCTTATGACCTGTGAATCTTATCATAAATTCAGCATAGCAATAGATACACCCATGTTGACATCCCGTATATGGATTTATCACATAATCAATTGAGGGAATATTACTTTTTGTGATAATACTTTTTGCTTCTCGAAAATCAACTTTCATTTTTCAATTTCAAATAGTTGTATATAGCTTTTTATTCTAATCTACTTAAAAAGACATCTCTTTATATCAAGAAAAAAAAAAATATTCCAAATTAATTTCCTTTAAAGTTAGGTTTCCTTTTCTCAAAAAAAGCTTTAAGACCTTCTTGAAAATCATCAGTACCTGCACACTCTGTAATGTTTTTAATCTCTATCTTAATTTGAGTGTCATAATCATTGGAAAATGAAGTTTCAATCATTTCATGAGCCTTGTTGAATGCAATAGGAGCAACGTCACTCAATATTTTGGCAATCTTTTTTGATTCACCTAAAAGTATGTCTGGAGACTCATACACTCGGGACACAAGATTGAATTGTAAAGCTTCCTCAGCTGTTAAAACTCTATTTGTAAGAATTATATCTTTACTTAGTGTCAGTCCTACAATCTTAGGTAAGTGATAAGTCAGACTACTATTAGGAGAAAGACCTATACCTGTGAATGCACTACCGAATTTAGCATTTTTGGAACATATCCGTAAATCACAAGCACTTGCAATACCTAATCCCGCTCCAAAACATGCTCCGTTTATCACCGCTAATGTAGGGACGTTTATAGTTTTTAATAATTTTAATGCTGCATGAAATTTTTCTGCTAGTTCATTCATATAACCACTTGGGTCTTTTGTATTCTTAAAAGCAATGACATCACCACCAGCACAAAATGCATTACCTTTTCCAGTAATTAAGATCACCTTGATTTCATGATTTTTACTTATATACTGTAAGCAAGAATGTAAATCTCCTGCTAATTGCATATTTAATGAATTCAAACTTTCAAGTCTGTTTAAGTAGATAATAACATATTGTTCTATTTTCTCTAAAATGATTGTATCATACTCGGGCATCATTATCAACTTATAGAATTAAGGTAATAATTTATATGTTAAGGTAATGTATTTAAATTGAGCAGTTTGAGAAATTGTTTCATAAATTCTGGTAATGCATCCCAAGATGGTGCTGTCACTAAATTGTCATGTGTATAAGCAATATTACCAGGGTATTCATCCTCTATTATTGCTCCTTGCAAGGAACATGCTAAAGCTACCGATGGATACGGATATATTTTTTTACCATTTAAATAATTAATTTCTTTGATAGCGTCATCACTATGGGCTAAAATTTGAGGCCCATGACAAATTGCTCCGATAGGTTTATCCTTTTCCATGAAGTGAGAAACCAGTTTGTGAACATCAGGAATTAAAGATAAATATTCCGGAGCTCTGCCACCAGGAATAATCAACCCATCATATTTCTCAACTTCTTTCTCTACATTCTCCCAATCAAAATCCTCATTCAATCTATAAGGGTGTCCAAGTGATTCTGAATATGTAATTGGTTTCCCCTTTAAAGCTAACTCCCAATCTTCTATAGAAAGATAGTGAATAGCTGTTTTAATAAAATCCCCTTTTCCTCTACCAGGACAAATAACTTTTACTTCACATCCAAACATAGTGAGGATAGAATACGGTACCATTAATTCGTAATCATCAACATAATCTCCAGTTAAGATTAATATTTTTTTACTCATAAGAATACTTTTAAACAAGGATTTTAAAAGTTTGTTAACAAAATAAAAAAATAATCAGATTATTCCGATTGATTATGATATTGCTATTTTTTTTGCAGTATTTAAAATAGGTAGTTTAGAAACTTAACAAATAAGTCTTAATACTTAAGTTGGTATTAAATATAATAATTTGAAGCTTAAAGAACTAAATGTATATAAAAAAATTTATCTAATCTCCTTTATAGCTCTTCTTTTAATTGGAACATCAGTTATTATTGGAATTGTTATATATAGTCAAAATTCTTCAGATAATATTAATGCATTTCCAGATTTTATAACAAAAAATGATGACTATTTTGTTATAAGGAAAGGAGATGTCCCAGAAATTAATGCTGATACATATAGTCTATTTGTTTGGGGACAAATAGACAATCCAAAACAATTTACTCTTAATGAACTTTTAGCATTAAATCTTACTGAAAGAACATTAACAACAGAATGCATTGGCAATCCTCCAAAAGGACCACTCCTATCTACTGCTGTATGGAAGGGATTTTTAGTATATGATTTACTAGTTTCGCTTGGATTAAAGGAAAATGCTACAGGAGTAAAATACTTAGCTGCAGATGGATATTACGTCTCTCATACACTTGATCAAATACGAGATAATGGAACAATAGGAGCTCTCTATATGAATGGTGAAGTCTTACCTCCCGTTCAAGGTTTTCCACTCAGAATTGTAACCCCAGGATCATATGGTGCAAAACAACCAGCATGGGTGATAGAAATTGAAGTAATTGATAGACCACTTGAAAATTATTGGGATGATAGAGGTTGGGATACTTCTCCACCTATGGCCGTGGACTCGACGATCTTTTTTCCCAAAGGTGGTGTAAAAGTAAAAATTGCTGAATCACTCGAAATCGGAGGAGCTGCTTTTGGAGGTACTAGAATTTCTAAAGTTGAATATAAAATTGATGGAATTACAAATTGGACTCAAATCCCCATTGTAAAAAGCCTAGATTTAGATCATTTGTGGGTCTTTTGGAAGTTTTCAGTAGCTTTTGACAATCCAGGAATATTTACAATATTTACTAAAGCAACTGATATATTCAATAATACTCAACCTGAAAATGATCTCGATATATATGATGGAAATAATGGATGGCCATTGGCTCTAATAACTGTAATAGAATAAATAAATCACAAAAAAAATTATTGTGGTTTTTTGAATTTAAAATTCTTTTTTAATTGATAATAGAACAAAAGAACGAATAAATTTGTTGCTAAATGAAATATCCAAGGATATAATATACCTAATTGAATTAAGGCAAGGGAATAAATTATAGAGGATATAAGTGTTGAAATTACGTGGCCCCAATTTTGGGATGTAGAATAATGAACCAATCCAAAAATAATTGAAATGAAGATGATACTTAAAATATAATTCCAATTTAAATAATACGTTAAAACACTAATTAAAAGAGTTCTATAAATCAATTCCTCAATAAATGCGACAAGTGGAAAGAGAACCAGCAAAAGTAATACTTTTTTAATTGAGATGTTTTTAGTAAAAAATTGGAATATTTCATCTCCTCCTCCTTCTTCAAGGATTTTTATATTTCTTGAGAAGTAAACCTTGATACCAATTAATTTTAGTAAGATTATTGAGAAATAGAGCAGAAACAGGAGTATATTATGATGATGCTTAATACCAACTAACTCATTAAAAGGAATAAAAACATTAATTGAAGTGCTATTAAATAAGATAATATTCCCAAATAAAGCAATAGGTATAAAAAAAAGTAATATGTACAAGATCTTATCTTTTAATGTAAACCCAGATCTTAGTTCAGTTATAAATTTAATGAAAATTACCATTAAAATTGCTAAACATATCAGGAACAAAATGGAAATATTATAAAGCGATGAGTAGAAATACCAAAATACAAAAATCAAGAAAATCACAGAATTGTATATTAAGCTATTTTTTATCCTGATTTTTACAACATTCTCGTCGTATGACATTAAAGTAATGGTTATTAATTATGATTTAATGGAAATTATATATATTAATACATCTTTAAAACTTAATAATATATATCTTATAACTTAAAATTTTCAGATGATTATTCCTAAAGAAATCGTAAGCAAAAGACTAATTCTAAGGCCAATTACTCGAGAAGACTTTGAGGTCTTTTCAGATATAATAAAGGATGGAGATATGGTTACTAACTTAAGACTCATCTTGAAGATGAATTCAGAAAACAATACTCAACAATTATTTACATCCCTCATAGAATCTTATAACACGATCAATCCCGTAATTGTAGTAATAGTAATTAATAAAGAAAGTGGGGTTTATCTAGGATTATGTGGTTTAGTGCCGATAAAAGACGAAAATAATATAGAATGTTTTTATTATCTACTACCTAAATATAGAGGTCATGGTTTCGCTATAGAGGCAATGAAAAAACTTATTCAATATTCATTTGAGGAACTCAATATAGCAAGGATAATAGCATTTATCAACCCTGTAAATTCAAAAGCTTGGAAAGTAGCTGAAAGAGCAGGAATGAAATATATGGGTCAAGTGTTAATTAAAAATATTCCATCCAAAGTAATGCATTTTTCTATAGAGAAAGCTGAATTTGAAGCTCAAAGAGATTATTAGAGTAGTCACTTCATTTTTTGTATCCAATAGGAATAATATACAGAGGTTCAATATTTTTTTTGAGTTCTAATACTTGTTTAACTTTATTGTCTTCATAAGCTCCTATTGGTACAGAACATAATCCTAATGCTACAGCTTCTAAATGAATATTTTGAGCACAATGACCTACTTCTATATAAACATATCTTACACCCCTTTGTCCATATCTTTGGGTTGTCCTTTCGAATATAGCACAAATTATAATATTAAGATATGCCTCAGCAATGAATTGTTGATCCCATGAGGCGTTGGCAAGTTTTTTACTTAAATCTTTATCTGTAATAAATTCCAAAACATGCTTAGAATAATTATAATGGAAATAACCCCTACCTTTTAGATTAACATAAATTTCTAAAGGATACGTAGCCCCCGCGGATGGAACTGTTCTCTTACTCCCTTTTTTCCCTTGAGTAGCCCATAATATTTGCGAAATTTTTTCAATCTCAATTTCTTTCTTGCTATAACTTCTAACACTTTCTCGTATATAAATACATTCTTCTAAACTTTTAGTTCCTTTTAATATTGGCTTTGGAAGTTGAAGATCCATTATCTCACCTTCTTTATTTTATATGAATTTAAGATAGTACAGTGTAATTTCTTATTATTTATTTTGCTGAAAATAAGAAGTTTTATTTTAGTTAATAATAATGCTATTTTATGTCAAAACAAAATTTGAATGAAATGTTCCAAGAATGGAATGAATTAAATTTAAAAGCTCAAGAATCAATGGGTCAATTTGATTTTTCAAAAATTAAAGAAATTAGAGCAAATCAGAAAAAACTTGAAGATGGTATCTATGAGATCTTGAAAGAGAATGCACCTGAAAATATTCTTCAAATGATCCCAGAGGATTGTGGTGAAATGGAAGTGGGATTTGACACAGAGGGTAATAAATTCTATTTTGTTATGATGGATCCAGAGACTGAAGATGAAGAAGAAATAAATCTTATTGCCATTGTAATTGATGTGGATAAGAAAATTTCAATGATAGAAGACTTTGAAATTGAATAATATCTAACTGAAAAAGATAAATAAAAGAAAAAAAAATAAGAAATATTATTTAAAATTTATCTGAATCATCATACCATTCAGGGAACCATTGATAGTGTTCTTTTGGAAACGCTTGTTGTAAACCTTCATAAGAGGCTTTTACTAATGCTATTTTTTTTTGTCTATCTCTATGAACTACAATTAATTTTTTATTTTCTAAAGCTTCGAAAATCTTTCTAATTGAGGAACGACTTCCTCCCCCAATATCTTCTCTTACATCATCCGGGGTCATATATAAACCAGGATTAACTTTAAAATCATGAGCAATAACTTTTAGAATATTTTCTTCATTCACTTCCAATCCTTTGAATCTAGAGTCTTTCTTTGATATTAATGGGGCATCAATTTCATCGTTCCACCGTAATCTTATACTTACATTAGATCCTGGAAGCATTGCACTAAATCTATAAATTATCATTTTTTGAACTTCATTTGTCCCCCCTACAATCTCACCAATTTTAGAATCACGTAAAAAACGTTCTGTTGGATAAAATCTAGTCAAACCGTCACCACCCATTATTTGAATAGCTTTCAGGGCACATTCTCTTCCATATTCAGTGGCTACCAACTTTGCAATTGAGGCTTCAATCATTGGTTCTTTTCCTTCATCTATTAATTTAGCACAATAATAAGCGAAGGTTCTAGCAACTTTACACTTGGTTATTATTTCAGCAATTCCATTTTGGATACCTGGAAATTTGTTAGTAGTACGATTAAATTGAACTCGTCTTTTTGTATAATGAAAGAGTAATTTAATAGTATCATCAAACATTCCTAATAAAATAGCAGATCCAATTAATCTTTCGAAATTTAATCCCGACATCATAACATTCCAGCCTTTTCCTACTGCTCCTATTCGATTTTTATCAGAAATTCTTACATTATTAAAATCTAAATATCCATTTGGAACATTTTCAATGCCAATTAATGGATTAATTTTTTCTAATGTAAAACCTGGAGTACCTTTTTCAACGATAAATGATGTAATATGCCCAGATTGTTTGCGAACAGCAGGGTCCTCACTAGTTTTAGCATATATAAAATATCTATCAGCAACACCAGCACCAGTTATAAACCTTTTTTTACCATTAATTATCCATTCATCCCCATCCTTCTCAGCTGAAGTGAAAACATTTGCTGCATCGGAACCTGCAAATGGTTCAGTTATGCAAACTGCTCCTAATTGTTCACCACTTGCTATTTTAGGAAGCCATTTGCGTTTTTGCTCTTCTGTAGCATATCTTAAAATTTGTTCCAACCCCGCCAGGATACTTACAGTGAAAACATGTCCCACAGAATAAAGACGACCTAACTGTTCTCCAGTAATACAACCTCCAGTCGCCCCTAATTCCATTCCCCCATATTCTTTAGGAATACCCACTCCAAAAAATCCTTCCTTAGCAGCTTTTTTCACTAAAGGCCATGGAAATTTCCGCTTCCAATAATAAAATTCAGCTTCTTCAATATGATTCTCAACAAAATCCTTTACTTTTTCATAAAGATCTAATTGTTCTTTAGTCCACCAAAAAAATGATTCACTCATTTTATAACTGCCTCTTTTTACTCGGTAATATTTTTTAATTTTAATATTCTATTTTTGGATTGATGTAAATAGAATATCAAATTTCTTTTAAAAAGAATTCCATAATTTAATTTATTTGAAGCATATGTTGATCAAATATGGTTTAGCTCTTTTTTTAAAAAGGATAAAAATAAATAGCTAAGACAAAATTATTCTTTTATACAATATTAAAATGCTAAATTCATTAAATTCTGCTCTAAAATTGAATAAATTAAAGTGATCTTAAAATTTCAGTTCCATCCTCATTACGTGTTGGACCAAGAACTACAAATACACTTGCGAAAAAAAGGTATCTAATTATTTATCTTTTGATAATGACATTAAGCGCTCAACCTTCGATATTATGGTTATGGTTTTTTTGGCAATTTTTTCCAATTCTTAATCTGATATTTTATATATTTTTCCCATTCGCGTTGTTTATAGGGATTATCCTATTAATACTAAGTTCCGGGATCGTAGCCAAAATCTTTTTGATATTCATAAATGTCCTACATAAACCAAAAGAAGGAGTTTTCTTAAGAAGTAAAAGCGATAAGGACTATTGTTATTGGAGTTTAAGAGCAATTGTTAGAAAATGGCCAACTTGGTTAGCACGGCAACTTTCTTTACCACTATTTGAACTTATTATCCTAAAAATGCTTGGCGTCAAAAGTTCGTTTTCTAATTCGTTGAATGAAGGATGGACTGATTGTGAATTTATTGAATTGGGAAAAAATGTTAAGATTGGGCAAGGAAGTTTTATTGTTTCTAATTTGATTATCCAAGATAAATTAATTCTGAAAAAAGTAAAAATAAAAGATAATGTTATCATCAGTGCTCATTCAATCGTATTACCTGGAACAATTATAGAATCTAATACAATCCTTGATGTGTTATCAGCAACAGCAGTAAACCAAAAATTAGACGGAAATACCATTTACCGTGGATACCCTGCTAGAAAGGTGGAAGGGGGAGATTTACTTAAAGATGAAAGTAAATTCAAAGCATCTATCTTTGAAAGAAATGCAGTTGAGGAATATGATGAAGAAAATTTAAGAACGCATACGAAAGAACTGTCTGTTCCATTTCACTTTTACATTATATGTGGGTGGCTCATTATTGGAGGATCATTTATGTTACCTGGTTTTTTATTTTTCATATTTCTATTTGGATTATTAATACCTAATTTGTTTTCTATCACTTTCTCATTTAGTCAACTTTTAGACTTAAAATTCATGGCACTTCTATTATCAACTCCACTAATTTTTATTTGTATCTATCTATTACATTTATTCTGCGTGGCATTATTTACTCGTTGGTTCTATAGGATAGCTGATGAGAGAGGACCTAATCAAGGAGTTTTTGATCGTAATTTAGATGAGTCTTCAACAACTTTGGACTATTATCATTTTTTATCTTTCTTATTTAAATACCCAATTTTTGTATTTAGTCGTTCTCCATTTCCATGGCTTCTTAATTGGGAATTAAGATTTTTAAATTCAAATAAGGTTGGAAGGGGAACAGTCTTAGAAGAAACCTTTTTTCATAGCCATATTAATTTTGGTGACAACTGCTATATTGGCACAGCTACTCATATTAGTAACCATTTGGTTGATGGAGTTTATGGAGAAGAAAATCTAACCTTCTTCGGAGCAGATATTAGTAATAATTGTGTCTTTAGTCTATCAAATGGTGCAATGCCAGGTTTACAAATGAATCACAATTCCACAATTTTACCTCTCTGTGCAACTGTAAAATATGATAAATTAGGAAAGAATGGAATATTTGGAAAGTTTCCCGCGAAAAAACTGACAATGGAAGAAATTAAAAAACTTATAGGTGATGAATTTTATGGAGAATAATACAAACATAACGGGGATTGGGAAGGAGAAATTAGTAGATTTGAATCGAATTCCCATAACAACTAATGGATTTAAATGGACATTTACTTCAAATTTGCTTTATCTATTTTTGCATGTTTTTTCACTTATTATGCCAACGGTAATGATTTTGACCTTCTTTAGTTTTGCAATGGATTCAAACTTCTTTCATTGGAGGTTTATATTTTTCTTTATAGATGTTGTAGCATGGTGGGGTTCGTATCTTCTTATTAGTTTACTCCTTGGTAAATTATTATTAATAATTTTAAAACTAATACACAAACCTCGCGAAGGGCTATTCAAAATTGAGAGAAAGAATAAAGATTATTCTCATTTCTGTCTTAGGACTACAATAAAAAAATATATTTTTTGGATTTGGAATAATTTTTGCTTTCCTTGGGCCAATAATTTTGCTTTTAAGGCATGTGACATAAAAACAGATTTAAAAAGCACTATGTTTGATGGGTGGAGTGATGTCGAATTTATTGAATATGGAAAAAATGTCATGATTGGGCAAGGAGCTCAAATATTTTCAAGTATAATTGTTAGAATTGAAAGCAATGATTATTTATTGATTAAGAAAGTGATAATTGGAGATCATGTAGTTTTAGGAGCATATTCGATTGTATCGCCGGGGACAATAATAGGAAAAGGAGCAACATTAGGAGTATGGACAGTAACACATATAAATCAGATTTTAGAGCCTGATTGGATATATGTTGGAAATTACGCTCAAAAATATCAATCCACTCAAAAAGCAATAGCGGATAGTAAGAAGCAGCCAATGAGAAGGTTTGTAGACACAGGTAAAAGAATTAAATTTGATATAAAACAATTTTCAAATCAAAAATAAGAAATTCTTATAGTAATTAGGGAATATTATTTGAATAAATTTTAATAAAGATTAGGGTTGAAATATCTACATTAATAAAAATTCAATTTATATAAAAAAAATTAAATTTGTTTGAGATGTCAATCGATAGAACCCCCCCTAAGTTTTCAACAACACGTAAAGTACAATGGGGATTAGCTAGTCTAGGAGGAGCAATAATCAGTGGTATCTACGCATCACTTTTACCTATTTTTTACGTAGATTATTTAGGTCTTGTAGAAAACGCAGCGATAATCTATTATGTTCAGATAATCTACCTTATAGTGAATGCTCTAAACGATCCACTTTTCGGATTTTATTCAGATAGATCAAAAGCCAAAAAAGGAAGGAGAATTCCTTTTATAAGATACACTGCTCCATTTTTAGCTTTAACTTTTGTATTAGTTTGGTTTGCCCCTGAACCGATTGCGGGAAATTGGAATGTATTCTGGTGGATGGTGATAACTACATGTCTTTATGATACCGCTTATACTATAATATTTCTTGTTTATTCTGCTCTTTTACCTGAGCTTACAGAAGATGAGCAAGAGCGAAATAGTCTTAATATGTATTGGCAATTCTTAAGTATGGTTGGTACAATTTTCGGTTTCATTATTCCAGATTTATTCCGGAATCAATCCAGATTCATGCTTCTAATGTCTATGGTTTTGGTTGGAATTTTGGGAGCCTCATTAATCCTGTATACTTCATATAAATTCACAGAAAGGCCTGAATTCTCTAAGGTAGGTGAACCTTTAGGATTTGCAGAAGCTTTTAAAGTAACAATTAAAAACAAATCCTTTCTTATAGTAACTGCTGCTAACTTTATGGGAATTCTTATTCAGTCATTAATAGTTGGGTCTCTCTTTTATTTAGCAGATTATGTCGTGCAAGAATCTACATTGATACTATTATTGTTTGTATTTATACCGCTTCTCGCCGGTATCTGGGTAACTCCGAAATTAATTAAAAAATGGGGTGTAGTACGAAGTGACCAGTTTTTACTAATAATCGGTGGATCTGGACTAATTCTTTTATTTATTGTAACTGGTTTTGGAATAAATGAATTGGTTTATTTAGCATTAGCTATTGCAGCAATTGGTTTTGTAGGACCCTTAATTTTTACAAATGTATTATTTGCTCAAGTATCAGATGAGGATGAACTTCAGACAGGAGTAAGGAGAGAGGCCGCATTCTTTGGTATGAATGCCTTCTTTACTAAACCCGCACAAAGTCTTGCTATAATAATTCCTACTGCGCTTTTGGATTTAGCTAATTTCATACCCCATGCTCTTGGTGATCCCCCTGTTCTACCTCAACCTCCAGCCGCCATTTTTGCAATAAGGCTTTTTATTGGATTAATACCAGGTATCGCTTTAATTTTGGCAGCTCTAATACTGCAACTATATCCAATAAAAGGAGACTATTGGGAAAAGATTCAAAAAGATGTACTTATTTTGCATGATGAAAAACGTCAAAAATTACAAGAATTAGAAAGATAAAAGAACTTCGATCAATTATAGTGATGTTAAGGAGAGAATAGGAAATTCTAACTTTACTTTTTTTTTATTGCTTTTTTTAGAGAAAGACTTTATATATTAAGTTTTAGAATATTCAAATAATGTGTTAAAAACAAGTTCAAGATGTGATTAAAATGTATAAATTAGTACTTTTAAGGCATGGAGAAAGTACATGGAATAAGGAAAATAGGTTTACTGGCTGGACTGATGTGGATCTTTCAGAAAAAGGAGAACAAGAAGCGATAGAAGCAGCAAAACTATTGACGGAAGGAGGTTATACTTTTGATGTTGCATATACATCCGTACTTAAAAGAGGAATTCGAACTCTTTGGATTGTTTTGGAAAAAATGGACTTAATGTGGATTCCGGTATACCGCTCTTGGCGATTAAATGAAAGGCATTACGGTGCTTTACAAGGTTTTTACAAAGCCAAAATGGCGGCTGAAGTAGGGGAAGAACAAGTTCTTATCTGGAGAAGGAGTTATGATATTCCACCCCCTCCTCTAAAAACAAGCGATCCAAGATATCCTGGAAATGAGGATAAATATAAAGGTTTAACTGTCGATGAGCTTCCTTTAACTGAATGTTTGAAAGATACAGTTGCAAGAGTATTACCTTATTGGCATGAAACCATTACCCCTACTATAAAGTCAGGCAAGAGGGTCTTGATTTCAGCTCATGGAAATAGTCTAAGGGCACTTGTTAAGTATCTTGATAATATGCCCGATGAAGAAGTAGTTAAATTGAATATCCCTACAGGAGTACCTTTAATATATGAGTTAGATGATAATTTGAAGCCAATTACTCATTATTATCTTGGGGACGCCGAAGAAATTGCTAAAGCAATTGAGGCTGTTGCAGCTCAAGGAAAGTCAAAATAATTGTTTATGATTTTAAGTGTGCTTTCAGATGATCTCTAAATCTAAAAAGCTTATAATTTTCTTTTTTTTGATCTTTTCATCGCCTGCTTTGATTTTGATACCTGCAATTAATGTCAAAGCTCAAACTGTCATAGATATTTCGGCGTAAACAGCTTATAATATGATAAATAATCATACTCTATATCCAGACTTGGTTATACTTGATGTAAGAGAACAATGGGAGTATGATGAAAATCATTTGTGTAATGCAATTTTAATACCAGTTATACATATTGAGACGAGAATTAGCGAGCTTGAACCATACAAGGATACTGAGATTATTGTTTACTGTAGGTCCGGAAGTAGAAGTGTTATAGCAAGCCAAAATCTTGTCGATAATCACAATTTTAATAAGATTTATAATATGCTTGGGGGAATAAATGCATGGATTGCTGAGGATTATCCTGTTTGTACCGATGGGCAGCCAAATATTAATTTTAATACAATAGTTATTTCATTAGCTTTCCTAAGTACAATTTTATTTATTATTCTGTGTTTTAAAAAAAAAATTCTCAGAAATAGAAAATAAAAACACTCTTAAAATAAAAAAAAAAAGAATTTACATGAATAAAGATCTTATTCCCATTTCATTCCTGCCATTTTATAAGTGTCTGATACTCCTAAAAGAATTTCAACTGTCATATTATAACCTTCTATTTGCATAACAAATGGAGTAAAATACTTCCATAGTTCCATGGTTGCATCTTCTAATTTTCCTCTTTCTGTATATATTAAATGATATTGTTTCATACCATTGATTCCTCCGGGAGTATTAAAAACACGCCATTTTGTAACAAATGGTACCTCTCTTGGTTGCTTTAAATACAACTTGCCAACGTCCAAGCCTTTATGGCTAGGGTACCATGTAGTTACCATTACAACACCCATAACTTATGATTACCTCTTTTAAATTTTAAGGATTAGATTTCGTGTAATTTAATTCATAGTTTAATTTTATTTAAGGATTTTCATTTTTGTCAAAAACAATCACCAAAAGATTATAAGTAATTAAGGAATTTTTTAAAAGCATACAAGAGGTTTTCTATTATGGTGAAAAAATCTTTTATTGATAATCCAGCGGTTTCTAATATTGTTTTTTATCCTCGAAAAGTCCCCATCCCTGCTAATTTGGGACCAAATATTAAAATCCTAAAATTTGAAATAAATAAAGACTTAATAATTGGAGGGTTTTTCTATTTAAATAATGCTACGTTCCCAACCATTTTATTATTTCATGGAAATGGTGAAATTGCTGCAGATTACCAATATTTTTTGGATTTCTTTTTTGATTGTGGAGTAAATTTAGCAGTAGTGGATTTTAGGGGGTATGGATTTAGTACAGGAAAACCAATATATAGTAGTCTTATTTCTGATGCGTTACCTATTTATAATAAATTTTATGAATGGATAAATGAGAATGGTATAGAGGACTCTCTTTTTCTATTAGGACGCTCACTTGGGAGTGTATGTGCCTCTGAAATTGGAGCAAATAACCCACATAGTTTAAAAGGCACTATTTTTGAAAGTGGATTTGCAAGTACATACAACATGATGACAAGACTATTTAGAGTAAGTGGTCCTGGTATTACACCAGAAGGATTGAAGGAATTTTCAAATGATACAAGAATAATAAGATTTAAAAAGCCAGTATTAGTTATTCATGGTACTCAAGATTGGATCATTCCTTTTGATGAGGGAAAATTGATCTATGAATGCATTCCAGAGGATGTTGATAAAAAATTAGTATTGATTGAAGGAGCAGGTCATAATAATATATTCTCATTTAGAGAGGAGTATACTACACCACTAAAAGAATTTATCCAAAAACATAAATAAAAATTAAGCTCTTTTTTTCAATTAAAAAATGGTCTAGAGATCATTTTTCTATTACTTGAATTTTTACTTAATTAGAAATAAAACCCTTTTGGTAGTGAAAAGAATTTGCCTGAAAGAATCTATAATTTTTGTCCTTATTGTGGGAAGAGATTGGTTAGATCTACTAAAGAAATGCCAAATTTCTGTACTTATTGTGGCAAAAAATTAAAACAAGATAAGAAAAATATGATAAAGAAAGTCCAATGTACAATTTGCCATAGAAATGTTGATCCTACTACGCATAAAACAATCAAATGTTCATATTGTGGAAGTATGTATCATTCGGTATGTGTTTCAAATTGGCTTCAAAAATATAATGCATGTCCAATGTGTCAAAACGTTTTTCTATTTCCAAATAAGGTATTATCTTTAGGAAAATACTAAGGAACATAAAAATAAAAAAAATTGAAATTTATTTATTTTTTAAGATAAAGAGTCCTGTTTCTACAAACCAAAACAAGTTTCCAAAAAGAAATAACCACTCTGCTACAACTTTTGCTTCAACTAATAATGTTTCATCTATTTTGTTAATAAAAAAGAGTACAAAGTACAGGATAAAGAAAAATACTACGATTAAATTGAATAGAGCTTGCCATAGTGGGAATTCTGAGAGCTTATTTTCAAGATAGGCATAACTGAATAAGTATAATATGCCTGGGAAGAAGAAAACGTATTGTGCAATGTCATGTAAAAGATCAGCATCTCTAGTATTAAATAATGCTAACATTAAAATTCCAATAGCAGAGATAACTCCTAAAATACAAGCTATATTGGTACTTTTTGTAGAGGCACCCTTACTTTGCAAAAACTGAGTAAATCCTAATATGAAGAGTACCATAAAAAGCCCTGTGATAAACCAAAAGATACTGAAGTAAATTGCTAAGTCATTCCACCCTGGTACCGCTAAATCACTAACAAACGTTGTTAAAAAACTGAAATTATTTTGAACTGAAATTGCAGGAATGACACCTATAAGAAAAATTACCACTCCAAGAATACCAAAATAACTTGCATGAACTTTTTTGAATATTTTATCTAAATTTTCCATAATTTTTCATTTTTTTAAATGAATTCTAAAGATGTATGGATTATATTTTATACTTCTAGATATATAAAATTTGTATATCCATTCAAAATTAAAGGAAATAAAATTCTTTATTATTTATTACTCTTTATTAGCCATTAAAAATTCAGACACAAGTATTTGTTGAAATTCTGAGACTTTCTCTTTAAAAGGTATTGACTCTTCTCCAGAGTAAATATCTGGTGAAATTTCTTTTTTGAATATAACAGAGAAAGGGATTATTAGATCTGAAATATTAAAAGACTCCTTAAAAACATCTATATCATTATTAATAATTTGAATTTTACTATTTATTACCTCTAACCCCATCTTATATCTCACATTGACTCCTTATTAACATTACAATGAAAGTTTAGTCTTTTAAATTAAAAGACCCGACAAAATTAGTGATTAATCCTTAGATTGTACTCATTATTTCAGAAATTCATCCTTCAAAATATGCTTATATTCTGGTTTGAAAGTGTTAAGAGAGTTATTTTCTGTATTAGAATAATTATCTAATCTAAATTTTTCATTACAAATGTTTAGAATTAAAATTATTAAACTTGAAATGTTATTAAAACTAATTTTTGAATTCTTGCTTTTAAACAATTCTGCTACAAGCTTTGATAATAAAGAAAACTTTCCTCGTTGGAGTTTCTTCCTATTATAAGAAGGTCTTTGTTTGAGAATATGATTTAAAAGATCTTCAACTTTTTCTTCAATTAATTGTGAATCTATAAACAATTCAATTTTAGTCTCTTTTATTGATTATCTTTATGAAAATATAAAAAGAAAGCGAATTTTTCAAGAAGAAGAAAGCTTATTATGATCCTGATTTTTAATTTATTGAATTACTAATTCTACTCAATAATTTTCGAGTTGAATTTTACTTATTGTTAAAAACTCATTAATAAAGATTTTTTGATATTCAGGGTGTCTTTCACTAAAAGGAATTTCCTCAGTTCCCTCATAAAGAAATAGAGGTTTTTCAATTTCACCAATATTCGCAAACGGAGTAAGTAATCTTGAGATATCAGGAAAATGAGGTTGTTCTGTGGGTTGAAAAATGTTTTGAATTGTTTTATAAATCTCTTTAGTTTCCATTATAAACACATTATTATTTACTAATTTTAGAATATTAATATAAATTTAATCATTTTATAAATTGTATATATTTAAACTGTGAGGAAACCAAAGGTTTTTATATAATAAGCATTGTATATCCGATTTTTCATGTGAATAAATGGAATTACGCAATGCTTTGACTTTAATGTAAAAAAAAATTTCTTACTAAATCTATACTACTTATTTTGATGCTTCTTTTTTAATGAAGTATTCTTCGAAAAATTCAGCATTTTCTTTAAGGATCTTTTTCGAGCAGATCTTTCCATGTCCAGGGATATATATATCAATGTCCTTTTCCATATACTCAATTAGAGTATCACAGAGTCGTTGAGGATTAGTAGGTCTAGGCGCAGGATCAGTGGTAGTATACCAATTAGGATCTGTTTCCTCAAATAACAAATCTCCCATAAAAACTATTTTTTCTTTTTCAAAATATGCAACCATATCTCCAGGAGTGTGAGCATCTCCAATATAAATTACCTGAACTTTATTCTCTGTTCCTTCAATTATAAAAGAGCCATCTATTATGAAATCTGGAGGTCTCAAACTAAAGGAATCCTCAAGGATTTCACTATATGTTTTTATATCATTGTTATACTCAAGAATCTTAGTCGGTTCAGTTTCTTCTTTGATTATTTCATTTGTTCGTTCCAATTCTTGTTTCGCGATTCCTTTCCAGCGTTGAAGAGTATCATCTAAATTTTCTTGAAATGTTGATAAGGTTTCAGAGCAACAAATAATGGGAGTTTCTAAAGGAAATTTGCGATTACCAAATAAATGATCCGTATGATAATGGCTATTTATCACAAATGACGGTTCTTTATTTGTAAATTGTTTTGAAGCTTTAATTAAGTCATCAGTAGAAAAAGGATCCATAAGAGTATCAAAGATAATCGAATAATTACCAAGATCAAAAAAACCAGCATTTGAAGAAGGAAATCTTTCAGCGGTTATTGCGGCATAAATTCCCGGGCTTAATTCATATAAGTCAAAATATATAGTCTCAAAATCTAACTTTTTAATTTCCATATTCATCACTATAATGTTATTTTTTTTCCTAATTTTTATTCAGAAATTCTTTCTAATTTAAAACAAACTGGGCGAATACCATCTGGACAAGCAGTATATATCATATCATCCCCTGTCCAAGTAGGAAATCCACCTCCATACTGTAAAATTTGAATATTTTTATATAATCCAAACCAAGCATGGTGACAGAAACCTTCAGGCATGTTACCTGTTTCATCTACTATGAATTCAAGACCTTCTTTTATACCACATTTCATAATTGGCTCTCCATCAGGTTTTTTAAATTCATGTCCAAGCACATCCTCTGGACTAAATTGTTTTACTACAGTGATTTTTACTTTACTCATATTTTTATATCTCGCTTAATTTAATGTTTTTCTCAATTTATTTCAGTTTAATAAAATACTTAGTCGGAAATTCTCTCTAATTTGAAACAAACAGGTTTACGTCCGTCTGAGCAAGAGACATGTTGAACTCCCTCCTCATGGCCATAAAAATTTCCATCAAAATAAAGTACAGACAAATCTTTATAAATATCGCGCCAAGCCCAGCCACAAAATCCTTCTGGCATTTTTTCGATATGTTTAACTATGAATTCTTGACCTTCTTCAAATGCACCACAGGTTGTGATCTTGGTACCTGATGTGGAGAAAACTTCATGACCGAATACATCAATAGGACTAAACTTTTTGATTATAGTAATTTTAACTCTTGACAATTCTTTCACATCATTCTTCTATTCTCTCTAATTTAAAACAAACAGGTCTTATTCCATCAGAACAAGCATTATAACTTACCCCTTCTTCCCAAAAATCCTTAAATGTACCACCAAAACGTAAAACATATAAACTACGAGATATATCTAACCAAGCTCCTGTACAAAAATCGTCTGGCATTGCTCCACTATCAATTATCCATTCTTGTCCTTCTTTTAAGGGACATTTATTAACTTTTTTTCCAGCAGGATTTTTATACTCATGTCCTAAAACATCTTCAGGACTAAATTTCTTAATTATTGTAATTTTTACTTTTGTCACAATTATCACCTTAATCATCTATTCTTTCTATTTTAAAACAAACTGGTCTTACTCCGTCACTGCAAGTATCATATATTATACCATCCTCTGCCCAATGCTTATAATTACCACCAAATCGTAATATATTTACACTACGAGTTAAATCTGCCCATGCCCACCAACAAAATCCCTCTGGCATTTCTCTACTTTCACTAATCCATTCTTGACCATCTTCAAAATCGCATTTCTCAACTACTATACCTGTGGGAGTTTTATATTCATGCCCAAAAACATCTTCAGGACTAAATCGTTTCATTACTGTAATTTTTATTTTTGTCAATTTTATCCTTCTCTTTAGGAATTATTGAGTTTTCTAAAAGTTGATTTCATTTTAAGGTTAAAATTAAAAATAAGCTTAATTTGCCTTAAACTAATTTAAATAATGAAATTTGATAATATATAGTTTAAAACATTGAAGTTCAATGG
>JAHPYZ010000040.1 GCA_019058425.1 Promethearchaeota archaeon | reverse complement strand
TTCAAAAAGCTTTCTTCCTCTGCCATATTTCTAATTCAGCTCTTAATTTTAATTAATTTTTTTTTATTCGGTTAATTTCTTCGATTATATATTTTAAAATTTTTATAAAAACCTTATTGTTAATTTTCTCTTATTATTTATCTTTAAATTGATAAATTTCAAGATTAAAATTAACATAATAATAAAGAAACTTCTTTATAAATTTTTTGAATACAAAACAAAAAAACATGATAAATGTATGTAAAATCGCTTTTAAGTATATGTACAAAATTGGTAACTTTATCGTCGTTTAGGACAACAAATTTTAAAATCAATTTCAATTGATGCATTTTACCATACCAATTTGAAAACAAAAAAGATGAAATAAATATTTATTCTTGTAAGGAAGTATCGATAATAAACTTATTATTGATGGAGATCTAAATGTTACTTGATAAAAAAGAGAGTTTTCCCTTAATTCATAAAATTAGTTAAATAGGAGTATATCTATGCCCGAAAGTGGAAATATCTTATATGATTTAAATAAAGTTTTTATTCCTTGCCGTACAGTTTTGGAAATGGAAGCTCTTACTTCTCTTTTTCTAGAATATTATAATTATGATGATATCAGAGAATTACCACAAAGTCAGCCATCAAGTGAAAAATTAATCGAAAAATTTCATGTAATAGATTGTGAGCCTCTTGAACACATAATTGAATATTTTATTGAAGTTATTGTAAGTAAATTAAAACCTATTGTTATGTATGAAAGAGATCATCACGATAGGTTTAGAATGGGAAATGTAGAAGCTTACACTAAAACAAGGTTGTGTTTATTTTTTGCTTTACATCGATTAAAGTTGAAATTTTTAGTTATTAAGAATTTTATGGATAAATTTAAAGAGAATAATTATAAATTGGATACAACAGGAGACCAAGGATACTTGGGCGCGCATACATTTCTTTCTACTTTTTATCAGGATTACTACACGAAGAATAAAATGAATCTTAAATTAATGTTATCTTCAAAAAGAATGTCAGAGAGAGTGAGTGAATTGATGGATACTTCAAAAACTATTACAAATGAAGATATAATCAACGCCATTACTTTTAAGAAATTCCTCGATGATAAAAATAGAATCAAGTTTATTATGAAAGAGATTAAAGCCTCTATATTTGTTTGTAGAGTAATGTTTGCTCAAATGGATGTATATACTCCTTTTACATTGGCGAAAGAAATTGATATTGATGCAGAGGAGATGATGATAAGTCAAGATTTCATTCCGGAATTAATTCCAGCTATCTCACAATGTTATGCAGAACAACATATGTCACAGCTTGAGGATTGTTTTAGAGCTTATGAATTTATGATGCATAGAGTTTTAGAAGGTATAAATTATGCTGTAGAAATAGCTTCAGGTAAGCAAATTATTCTCGATTTAGATAGTACTATCTATAACACAGGAAATATTTTTGAACTGTAATCTCTAATTTGCTTGATAAAAATTGGACTCGAGATATAATTTATAGTATAAACTTTTTTTTAGACTCAATAGGAAAAGAAAATAAAATATTACATAAAATGAAGACTGAAACATTAGAAATGAAACGTGAAGTATGGGAATATTTAAGACGATATAGATATGCACCCTTTAAAAAAAGATACTTGGAAATGATAGAGTACGAGAAAATTGTCGAAACAACCAAGAGAAATAAAAAAATGTATTCCTAATTAACAAGAATTGCATTTCTCTTCTTCTTCTTTAGTTTATTAATTAAAGACTTCATGTAAATTTCTGATATAAAACAATAAATTTAATAACATATTTCAGAATTCAATGAAGTTTAGACTTTTTAAAGATGATGAGAGTCGTTTTACTAGCGACTATAATCAAATGTTAAAAATTATCATATTAAATAGTTTAGGCTTTTTTTACATTGGGTTCTGGATTCCTATTATTACCAGATCCAATATGGGTGCATCTGCCTTTCAAATAAGTTTGGTAGTAGTTTCTAATGTTATTGGTCGCATGATAAGCGGTTTCTTTATGGGTTTCATTGCCGATCGCACAAAATCAAAAACAAGATTAGTGATGATCGGAAGCTTTATGAGGGGTGTCTCTTATTTTATCATCTATGCTGCTTTTATTACAAATCATATTTTTCTCTTGGGATTTGGACATGCTACCTTAGGGTTCATGGCAGGAGTATTCTGGATTCCATTTAATATATTTGTAGCGGAAAAATCTAATAAAGATCACCGTTCTCATGCTTACGGAAAGAGAGACTCTATAAATGCCGTAGGTCAAATTATAGGTGCAGTGTTTGGATTTACATTCATTTTGATTGTGAGTCCCTATACTGATAATCCTGCTATAATATATTGTGCAATCCCTATTTATGGGATCGCTAATTTTATCGCTGGCATTTTATTTTATCGCAATATAGACGAATCAATTAAATTTTCAGAATTAACTGATGTAAGTTCAAGCGAAATAGATTCAACTATTACAAATAAGAAATCAAAAATTTTTAAATCACCAGGTATGATTATTGGCGCATTCTTTTTGATAAGCATTCTCTTTTTAGGGAGTATTAATGGTTCAATTGCTCGACCTTTTTTAAACATTTATTTAATAGAAAATATTGAAAGTAATGTAAACTTAGTAGTGTGGGCATATCTTCCTACCGGGCTGTTAGCGACTCTTCTAGCTCCAAAATTAGGAGCTCTTGTTGATAAACTTCATCCTTCAGTGGGTATAACAATCACAAGCTTGTTAGGAGCATTAGTGACATGGTTTTTAATTAATTCTGCTAACCTTTGGGTTTTTTCTCTTCTTTTGTTATTTGATTTAGCAATTGTAATGTCTTCAGGTTTAATTTTTCAAAATTTAATGAGTAGGATTTCTTCTAAACATAGAGGAAAAATTTTTGGAGTAGGGGACTTTTTTGCCTTTTTTGGAAGTGTTATTGGCCCAATTTTAGGAGGAATAGTATGGGATCTTATCAGTCCCCAGTCTCCATTTATAATATCAATTTTTGTAGAATTATCGTTGATTCCTTTATATTTAGCAGCTGTATATCTTCTACTTCCACATGTTGCAGAGGTATATGAAAAAAATAAGGAAAAATTATAAAACTATAAAAAATAAAAAAGTGTGCATTTATGGGTAATGGTAAAGTTTTTTGTATTATAAGCGGAATTTTAACATTAGTATCAACATTTATATTGGCTTTTGGATATGAACCGCTAACAGGCTTTGCTTTCTTTGGAATTGGATTTATATTGAATCTGGATAATATATTTGGGGATACCTCCTCATACGCTGTATTGTTTGGAGGCCAAAACATCGTGGTATACATTCTTGTTGTGGTATTATTCTTGTTTCTAGTTTCGGGTTTAATACAAATAGCTGGAATAAAAAGCCGTGTAGCAGCGATCGTAGGTTCAATATTGCCTATATTTATTAGTCTAATATTTATCTCTGATTTTTACGATATCCTATTTCCCGATCCTTTGACTAATATTGTATCTTTCTTTTGGACTGAATCCGTAGGAATTATGCCTTTCCATCTTACTGCTGGATCACTCGGGACTATGGAAGTATCTCTTGGGACTTATCTTTTACTTGGTGGAGGCATTTTAGGTATAATCGGTGGTATTATAGGAATTGAGTAAAATCATAGAAATTGAAAAATTATTTTGAGATTTATTTCTTTTAAATTTCTCTTTATTTAAAAATTCATAAAGCAAAAAATGAAGAAAACTAAAAAATTGTAATTTATATTTTAAGAAATTTTTAAGAGATTATCCTAATATTCATCTGGTAATTCTTTTAGTTCAGCAAGAGAAAATACGGGTCCATCAGTACAAATGAACTTATTCCCAATATTGCATCGACCGCACTTACCAATTCCACACTTCATTCTTGCCTCTAAACTGTTGAGGATTTGTTCTGGACTCCAATTCAGTTCTTCCATAACGGCGATTGTAGTTTTAATCATTATCGGTGGACCGCACACGACTGCAATAGCGTTATCGGAGCTTGGAGCTACTTTCTTCACAATAGGTGCAACAAATCCTACTTCTTCAGTCCAACCCTCTGCTTCGCGATCAATTGTTAATACAACTTTGATATCATCTCTTTTTTTCCACTCCTCTAAAACATCTGTATATAATACTTCTCCAGGATCACGATTACCATAAATTACGGTTATATCTCCGTAATCTTTTCTATACTTCTCATCAAGCAAGAATATAACAAGAGAACGTAATGTGGAAAATGCAAATCCTCCACCAATTACCACAATATTCTTCCCTTTCATCTCTTCAACTGGCCAACCATTGCCACATGGGCCTCTAACACCAACAATATCTCCAATTTCCCTACTATGGAAAGCTGAAGTAACGGTTCCCATTCTTTTAATCGTAAATCTGATTGTTCCCTCTTCAGTTGGAGAAGAAGCAATCCCAATAGGGCATTCACCCATACCAATTATACTAATCTCGGCGAACTGACCGGGAATATAATCAAATTTCTTGTATTCCTCTTCATTTTTAAATTCCAATTCGATAGTTTTTATATCATTAGCTTTATTCTCTGCAACTATCGATTTAACTTTTGTTAGATAAGGAATATATGGATTAGGCAACTACTTTCTCATCCTCCTCTTTTTCTATTTTTTCTATTTTATCTAATATTACTCGAAGATCATTATTTGCTGGGCATACATAAACGCATCTACCGCATCCTACGCATCCCAACAACTCATAATTTGCAGGATAATAACTAAACTTATGCATTATTCGGTTTCGACAACGTTGGATTTTGCTATTCCGAGGATTATGACCACTTGTTTCCAATGTATAAAGACATGATTGACATGTATCCCAGATTCTAATTCTTCGTCCTGTATTATTATACTGGTCTTTTTCATCTATTACATCGAAGCACGTACATGTTGGACATAGATAAGCACAAGAACCACATCCTATACACGATTCACTAATTTCATCCCATACAGGGTGTTCGAAGCTTGTTTCTAAATTTTTTACAATAGTATCAACATCGATCTTTGTGGTGATTGATTCTTCAGCTACTTTTGCCAATTGGTCTGCTTTTTTCACATCATCTTTAGAAGCATCAGAAAGCCATGATAATTTCTTGATTATATCTTTACCTTTATCACTGATTCCTTCAACTAAATATGTTTCACCCAAATCGGTTAAAAATATATCCATATTTTCCTTGTTAAATGGATTTCCGCCCACTGATGTACAAAAACATGTAGTTCTTGGAGTATTACATCCAATTCCAATAAGCGTTGTATTTTCTTTTTTCTTTAAATAGATTTCATCTTCCCAGTTTCCATGAAATGAAAAGAATTTTGCCATCAATTCAAAACTATAAGCATCACAAGGTCGGATTCCAAAAATCAAAATTTTTTGTTCTAAATCTTGTCTATCAGTAATTTCAACATCTTTTTCGTCTAAAGAGTATTCAAATAATACTTCCTCTTGGGGAAATAAAACTGATTTTGGTGGTATCTTTGAATTTAGGTAATCTAATACAATATCTTCTGGATTATCAATTTTTTCAAATGCAAGATTTCCTTTTTTGTTAATAGGAGCATAGAAACTATACTCTCCTTTAAACTCTTCATATAATTTTCCAATTTGATCCTTTTTTAGTAGTTTTTGATCCATTCTTTTAATCACCTTTTTAATCTTCCTCCAACATAAATTCCTGTGCATCCTCCATCTCAAAGTCCATCATTGGAGGAAGTTTTTCAGCATTGAGCCCAGAAGTATAATCAAATCGATCTTTCACGATTTTTTCTAATTTTCTAGTGATAAAATTTAAGTCTATACCGACAGGACATACTGATGAGCATGCTCCACAGGCTACACATCTACCTGCTAAATGTGTTGCTCGAATTAAGTGAAATGTAAAAATATCTTGGTACTCAGTAGTTTTACCAAACCATATCGGCATATTTTGATCAACAAAACAAAGATTACAGTAGCATGCCGGACATGCTTGACGACAGCTGTAACAAAGAGTGCATACTTGCAAAGAATCTTTAATATATTCCCATTTTTCTGCAGCAGGCTTAGCTTCAAAATCAGCAATATCTGAATATTCGTCGTGTATGGATTCAAGTTCTTTACATTCACCCACACAATTTGTATCAGTGGCAGAAGGAGATTTTACTTGACATACTTTACATAGCTCATTAATATATTGATTATAGGGAAATTTTTTCTCCCAGTCTTTCCCCTTCACAATAATATCATCATCAGATATAGAAACATCAAGAATCTCTTTTTCTCCAATTTCCATATCGATTTTACTTCTGTTCACAATTCCATTGCAATTAAACCCTATCATCTTTATGTTATCCAGATCCACTTGCTTCTCTACAGCTAAAAGATTTACTGCCCTACCAACGCATCCCTTCGCAACAATCCCGATTTTTAATGATTTTCCTTCTGAATCACAAAGTTGAGGCATTAAAGGGGCTAAATATCTAGCTAAATTCATATAGCATAAATTATTCCAAATTAATTTTTCTACGTCTTCTTCTTTTCTAATAATAATTGGAGTAGAACTTAAAGGTATAGTACCTTGAGAATATCCAATTATTACATCAACTTCATTCTCGCTAAGTAGCTTTTTAGCATTTTCTCTTATTAAATTTGTAATTTTCTTATTATCTACTTCTATTCCCATTTTTAACACCACTCCTTTTGGAATTTCGTATTCGGTCCTAATTCCTTAACTATCTTTGTAGCTTTCCTAATAAGCACAGCAAAGCGCTCTCCTTCGGCGGCTGATGCCCACATAAAATTAACTCTACCTGGTTCAATTCCAAAAAATTCTAAAAGTTCTTTTAATATTGCGAATCTTCGTCGAGCAACTAAGTTACCACTAATATAATGGCAGTCACCTGGATGACAACCTGAAATTACTACTCCATCCCATCCATCGATCAAACTCTTTATTATAAAATAAGGATTAACCCTCCCAGAACATGGTACTCTTACAATTCTTATATTTGGGGGATATTGAATTCTACTCACTCCCGCCAGATCAGCTCCAGCATAAGAACACCAGTTACATAAGAATGCTATGATCTTTGGTTCCCATTTTTCATTCACTTTCTTTTCCAAAACTGTTTCAGTCATTTTCTTTAATACCTCTCTAACCTATACGACCTGTTATCATTTCATAAATTTGTTCGGCTGTAAAGCCTAAAATATCGATGGCACTGCATCGACAATTCCCACTGCATGCTCCACATCCCTTACATAATGCTTGATTAATTGACGCTACGAGGCCAAATCTTCTATCCTGAATCAATTCTATAGCATTATAGGCACAGTTCTCTACACACATACCACACCCAATACATCGGGACATATCAATTACAGCTGTTTTACCTTCTGCTTCAATTTCATCTTTAGAGAGGATGGTACATGCTCTCGAAACAGCTGCATTTGCTTGTGATATTGAATCCTCAATTGGTTTCGGACAATGAGCCATTCCAGCGACGAAAACTCCCTCAGTCGCAAAATCGACTGGACGAAGCTTGACGTGGGCTTCTAAATAAAAATTATCATCATTTAAAGGTACTTTTAACATTTTAGCAAGTTCTTCATTTTCTTCGTGAGGTGCAACAATACCTGCACTCAATACTAGTAAATCGGTGGGTATTGATAAGTCACCCGTTTTTGCAGTCTTAACATCCACTTTTAATGAAGATCCATTTGTGCTAATTTCAGGAGGTTTATTTTCATCGTATCGAAGGAAAATAACTCCTGCTTCCCTTGCTTTTCTATAATATTTTTCCTTAAATCCATAAGTTCTTATATCCCGAAATAGAATTATTACTTCGCTTGATGGATTTAATTCTTTAACTAACAACGCGTTTTTAATAGCTTCTGCGCAACACATTTTACTACAGTAAGGATGATCGTCGTTTCTAGAACCTACGCATTGTATCATTACAATAGTATTTTTATCTTTTACTGCTCCATTTGTATTTAAGATTTTTTCAAATTCAGATTGCGAAATTACACTATCATTCTGACCATAAAGAAATTCTTTTGGTTTATATTCATTTGCTCCAGTAGCTACAATAACAACTCCATGATCAAATTCTACTCTATCTTTCTTTTTACCATATGCTAATGTGGTTTTAAAATTACCTATATATCCATCTATGCTTTCAATTTCTGCTTCTGTATATACATGAATGAATTTATTCGATTTTACTTTATCAATTAAGTCTGCGACATAGGCTTGAACATCTCCTCCTTCAAGCGTATGATATATGTGGTTGGCAAAACCTCCTAGTTTTGCTTCTCTCTCAACTAAGTGAGTTTCAATTTCTTGGCTTGCGAAATTTAGAGCAGCGACCATACCACTAATACCCCCGCCTATAACCATTGCCTTTTTTGTTACTCCTAATTTAATTCTATCTATTGGAGCAATTCTACGAGCTTTATTTACTGCCATTCTTACAAGATCTTTTGCTTTTTGCGTAGCTTCCTCAGGTTGGTTCATATGGACCCATGAACACTGATCCCTAATGTTAGCCATTTGGAACAAGTATCTATTTAATCCTGCCTCTCTAATTGTTTCTTGGAATAGTGGTTCATGCGTTCTTGGTGTACATGAGGCTACAATAACACGATTTAAATGATATTCTTCAATTTTTTCTTTTATAATCCCTTGAGTATCCGCTGAACATGTATATAAATTTCTATCTGCCATAACTACATTTGGTAGAGTACTCGCATATCGAGTTACTTCTGGTACATCTACATATCCACCGATATTAATTCCACAATGACAAATGAATACTCCAATTCTAGGGGGTTGACCTGCAACAAAAATTTCTGGTGGTAATGTTTTTTCTGTAATTAATGTACCTCTCTCTGAATATAGTAGTTGATCTACACATCCAGCAGCAGCACTTGCTTGAGTGACAGTTTCAGGGATGTCTTTAGGTTGAGAAAAAGCGCCACAAGCAAAAATACCCGGTCTGGTAGTCTGTACTGGATTAAAAACATCAGTTTCAGCGAAATGATATTCATTTAATTTAATTCCAAACTTATCGGCAAGATATTGAGCATCGTTTGGGGGATTTAATCCAACTCCCAACACGACCATATTATAAATTTCCTCTACAACCTTTCCCTCTTCAGTTTCATATCTTAAGATTAAATCCTTTGTTTCGGGATCTTCATCTACAGAAGAAATACGACTTCTAATATATCTAATACCATATTCTTCCTGAGCCCTAATTATATATTTATCAAAATCCTTTCCATAAGCTCTAATATCCATACTAAATATAGTAGGTTTTACTTCATGTTGATGTTCATGAGCAATTACCGCCTCTTTAGCAGTATACATACAACATACTGAAGAACAATAGGGCTGACCTTCTCCAGAATAATCTCGTGATCCTACACATTGAAGAAAAGCAACTTTCTCTGGAATAACTCCATCAGAAGGTCTTAAAACTCTTCCTGCATAAGGACCACTAGCGCTTAATATACGTTCAAACTCAATACTGGACACAACATTCTTAGATTTACCATAACCATATTTATTAACTTCTGGAGGAATATATTCATCAAAACCAGGTGCTAATACTATCGCACCAACATTGATATTAACAATTTCGTTTTCTCGATCATATTCAACAGCTTTTGCTTTACAAACTCCAGCACATACTCCACAACCTATACAATAATCTTTATTGATAGCATATACAAGCGGAACTGCTTGGGGATATTTCACTGAAGTTGCAGCATATTTTGCTAAACCTTCATTGAACATATCTATTGCCTCAACTGGGCAGTTTCGACCACAAACACCGCATCCTGTGCACACATCCGGATTAATATATAATGAATTCTTTTTTACTTTTACTGTAAAATTTCCAGGTTCTCCCGAGACATCTAGAATCTCACAATTAATACTTAAATCGATATTCTGGTGACGTCCCGTCTCTACTAGCTTTGGACTTACAATACACATAGCACAATCGTTTGTAGGGAATGTTTTATCTAGCTGTGCCATTACTCCTCCAATACTTGTAGTAGATTCAATTAAATAGACTTTGAAGCCAGAATCTCCTAAATCTAGCGCTGCTTGAGATCCTCCAATTCCAGCGCCTACAACCATTACTGCTCCTACTTTTTCCATATTTAATCCTCCTTACAATTTATGAAACATTGGGGTAATTCCAATTATTTCCCCAAAATCAACTAATCCTCGAGTTTTTAAAATCGTCATATGTTCTAATACAATACTTGAGTCAATATCTAATTCTACTGCTAAATCTTTTACTGATTTTGATTTTTGCTCAAGTGCAATGATTATTTGAGCACGTTCATACTCTTCAACAATAGCATTATCAAAAATTTCCATAAAAGTATCAATATCGGTTTTTTCTCCATAAACATTTTCAATTTCTGTGATCTTCCTTTGTCTCCCTACTAATGCTCTCATTCTGTCGCTACCAGCAGCCATTGTTATTGCTTTTAATTTAGTAAGTATTGTTTGATCTGGATTATCCCCTGTTGTTGGTGCTGGGCCTAATGATTTAATATGTTCAGTAAATTCTGTAACAACAGCACCATATCTTGTCCCTTCAGAAGCAGAAACCCATTCTAATCGAATTCTATTATCCATTCCTATAAGCTTGAGAAATTTTTCCAGCATAGCATATTTCTTTTCTGCTTCATAATTACCTTCCAGATAATGACAATCTCCAATATGGCATCCCATAACAATTACACCATCAGCTCCTACTTCAAACCCTCGAAAAACAAATGCGGGATCAACTCTACCACTACACATAACACGAATTACTCTAATATTTGGTGGGTATTGCACTCTACTTACTCCCGCTAGATCTGCCCCTGCATAAGAACACCAATTACATAAAAATCCTAAAATTTTTGGCTCAAAACTCATTTTTATTTACCTCCAAATGCATCAATTTCGGCCATTATTTGTTCATCTGTGAAATGTCTTATAACGATTGCATGATTTGTACAAGTAGCTCCACAAACTCCACATCCTTTACATAAAACTTGAGTAATAACAATTTCATCATCCTCATTCTTGCTGATTGCCTTATAAGGACAAACAGTAATACATACCTCACATCCACTACATAATGCTTTATTATATTCTGGTAATGATGAAGTTGCTCCTTCAACTTCAAGAGTATTATGAGATAAAATTGTACTTGCCCTTGAAGCTGCTGCATAACCTTGAGTTATAGATTCTGTAATATCTACAGGCCACTTAGCTGAACCACAGACATATACTCCATCAGTCGCAAAATCCATAGGTCTTAGCTTAACATGAGCTTCCAAGAAGAAGCCGTTTTCTTCTAAGGGTACTTTTAGCATTTGAGCAAGAGCTTTATTTTCACTATTTGCTACCAATGGTACAGACAACACTAAAAGATCATAAGGAATACTAATTTCCTCTCCTATGTATTCATTATGCACTTTAATTGTGTCTCCTTCAACATTGGGAAGTTTTTCAGGGTTATAACTGATAAAAACAATACCTTCCTCTCTTGCTCTTCTATAATAATCTTCATAATATGAACCAGGAGTGAATAAATCCCTAAAAAGAATTGTTATATGAGTATCAGGATTTTTTTCCTTAATTACTAATGAATTCTTTAGAGCGGTCATGCAACAAACATTTGAACAATATTTCCTTTCCTCTATACGAGCTCCAACACATTGAATCATAACAATCTCTTTCGCATTTACATTACCACTTTTTAGTTTAACTTCTAATTGACTTTGAGTTATCCGTTTTTCTCCATCATATCCATAATATCCTTCAGGAGTGAATAAAGACGTACCAACTGCGACAATTATACAACCAATTTTAAGTGGTATTATATTTCCTCCTTGATCTACTTCTATTTCATAATTTCCAACAAATCCCTCTATATTTTTTACCGTCGCTGAAGTATACACTTTTAATTTGGGATTGCTTTCAATTTTTTTCCTAAGAAGTCCGAGTAATTCTGAAGCTTCTTGATCTTTTGGGAAGAGTTTATAAAGACCATTAAGTCTTCCTCCCAATTGATTATCTTTCTCAACTAAATGGGTTTCAAATCCTTGGTTACTCAGATTTAGTGCGGCAGTCATACCTGCTACACCACCTCCAATTACTAATGCTGTAGGTGTAACATTAACCATAATTTTTTGTAAAGCTTCAAGTCTTTCTGCTTTAGCAACACCCATCCTTACTACATCATTTGCTTTTATAAAAGCTTTATCTGTTTCTTTCTGATGTACCCAAGTATTTTGATCTCTGATATTTACAAAATTAAATAAGTAAGGATTTAAACCTTCTTCTTCTATACATGCTCTAAACAAAGGTTCATGAGTTCTTGGAGTACAAGAGGCAACCACAACTCGGTTTAAATTGTGTTCCCTTATTCCTTTCTTAATTTCTGCTAATCCTGTCTCAGAACATGTGTATAGATTGTCTTGTGTAAAAACTACATGTGGTAATTTTTTTGCCCTTTCAGCAACCTCCTTACAATCAATAAATCCCCCAATATTAGAACCACAATGACAAATAAAAACTCCTATTCGAGTTTCTTCTTCTTTCTTTTCTTCTTCTGACATTTTATTAACCTCCTTTAACCAATTCTGCCGCTCTCGCTGCTGCTCCACTTGCTTCAGCTACTGAACGTGGGATATCCATAGGCTCTCTAGTACACCCACAAGTATAGATACCTGGAACGCTGGATTCAACAGGAAAGAAAGGATCTGTTTTAATAAACCGGTTCTTATCCAAATCCACACCTAGAATCTTTGAGATTTTTTCATTTGATAATGAAGGGATAATACAGGTGGCTAAAACAACAAAATATGAGAAATCTTACTTTTAATATACTTAATATTATATTCATCTGCACCTCTTTGGAGAAATTTTTGAAATCCTTTCCCCCCAGCTCTTAAATCAATATAAAACACATAAGATTCCAATTCGTTATCATGTTCATAAGCAACCATAGCCTCTTTTGTTGTATACATACAACAGACTGAAGAACAATAATCTTGGGTGCGATCATTTCTTGAATCTATACATTGAAGGAAAGCGACTTTTTTGGGAGTTCTTCCATCTGTAAGTGTCTTCAAGTGACCATGTTGGGGTCCTGAAGCACATATTAGTCGTTCAAACTCCATTGCAGTGACTACATTATCATATTTTTGGTAACCATAAACATTTAAAGTATGAATATCTTCTGCCAAGTCCACTCCAGTGGCTACGATTATTGCCCCTACGTTATTAACAGGAATAATTTCCTCTTTTTGGGTAAAATCGATAGCATCTGCACCACAATTCTGATAACATAAACCACATATACCATAATTTAAATATAAACAGACATCTGGATTGATCCTATACACTGGGGGAACTGCTGCCGGAAATGCAATTTGTGCTGCAGATTGAGTAAGTAGATCTGCATCAAAAAAGTTTGTCACACCTCTAACCGGACATATAGTTCCACAATCTCCACAGTTAGTACATACACCCTCTTTTACATACCTTGGATGTTTTAGGATTTCTACAGTAAACTCGCCTGCTGAACCTTCTATTTTTTGAACTTCAGCTAATGTATAGAGAGTTATATTTGGATGTCTATAGCATTCTGAAAGTTTTGGAGCGAGAATACAAATTGAACAATCAAGAGTAGGAAATGTTTTATCTAATTGGGCCATTCTACCCCCAATACAAGGTTCTTTCTCAACCAATACAACATTAATTCCCATATCTCCTAGGTCTAATGCTGCTTGTATACCGGCTATTCCAGCACCAATTACAACAACAGATTTATCTGACATTTTTAATCCTCTATTTATTTTTTTACCTTGTTATTTGTCATTCTTTTTAATAGATTGAGCTTGGATGCTTTCCATTCTGGGATAGGAGATTTTTTAGGTACAAACTTTTCTACATAACCCTCAATAATTGCATCCGTAATCAGTTTTTTACCTTTTTCAGATCTCAAAATTAACATAGAATTTTGTTGCACTGCCCCTGATCCTCCAAAACTAATGTCTGCAAATCTACTCGTAAACTCATCGCATTCTTGACAATGGTTTCGAACAGCAGGATCAAATTTATGAAGGTCTACTTCCTTCGTCTCATTTACTTTACTGGTGATAAAAAAATTCTTTTTAATGTTCATTTTTGCAATATCTTTAGGTTCTAATCCAGTTTCGGCTTTTACAAGCTCAAATAATTTATCATAATCAAAATTCTCCATGCAGAATAATCCAAAAACATACTTAATTACATGAGTAGGGCTAATATTTAATAACTGCATCTTCCGTACAGCCCTACATTGGCATGGAGTTCCTACAAATGCCATACGTAATTGATTTATATCATAGATTTGCTTTTGTTTCTGGATGATCTCTTCAGCTACTTTATACAAATCGACCAATGGTAAAAGATTAGAAGATATTGTATATCTCGTACCTGAAGATTTCAGCAAATCTTCTTTATTATAAATGATCTTTGGAAGTGGTTTTAAATTCTCATCATATTCAGAGACGATTGCAGCATCAATTTTATTAGTTTCAAATAAATACATAAGAAGTGTCGTGACCAAACCTCCATCTTGACCAACTTCCTTGATTTTTTCATCGGTAGTCTTTGCCGCTATAACATCTTCTACATAACCCATCTCATCTTTAATTTTATATATGTTATCTAGCTTATCCATCAATGGATCGGTTTGTGGACAAATATAATAGCATAGACCACACTCTTTACAATTATCTACATTTGCATCGGATATGAATTGAGGAGTATAACCTTCCATTTTAATAACATCAAAACCTTGTGAACTACAATAAGCAACGCACGCACCACATGCGCAACATTTATTAGTTTTGATAATTTCATCTTCAAGGTTCTTGAAGATCTTAACATCTTTAAGAACCGTTTTCTTCGGCTTTACTTCTGTCATATATATCAAATCTTTGATCTTTTTTTTTAAAAATTAAATTTAGAGAGTAAAATTAATACTTTCAAATAATTTAGTTGGTTTAATTCTATGAAAATTAAATCCTAATTCTTCTGGTTTAAAACCAAATGCTAAAGCGACTAGTTCTGACAAGTAAAATATGGGAAAATCATAATTTGATTCATTTTTCTTATTTAACTCCCTCTGATTAAATTCATATTGTTGATAACATGCAGGGCAAACAACCACGACACAATTAGCACCTGATTCTTGAATTGCTTTTAATTTCTGATCTATCATTAAGAGAGATAAATCTTTATCAGATTTCTCAACTGGATTTCCACAACACTCCATTTTCATTTCATAATCTACAGATTCTGCTCCAAGAGCTCTTACTATTTCATCGACGGTTTTTGGTTCAAATGGGTCATCCCAATTTATCACTTCTGATGGTCTTAAATAATGACATCCATAATGAACTGCAACCTTGAATCCATCTAAGGGTTTTTCTACGTAAGCTTTAATCTTATCTATATATTCATAAAGGATTTCAGCAAAATGTTTTACGTTTACTTTTCCATCGTAAGACTTTCCAACTTTTTTTAATACACTATTAACTTCTTCTTTAACTTGAGAATCTTTGTTAATAGCATAATTAACTCCTTTTAATGTTTCTACACAGCCAGAACAAAAAGATACTACACCACCATTAGTGTTACATAAACTTAAGTTCCTTGCTCCTAAAGTTAACCAAGTCTTATGGTCTATTAATTCTATTCCAGTAGGATCTGGACAACAAGAAAAACCATCAACATCCTTCAGTTTAATTCCGAGTTTTTCGAATACTTTTCTCGAAGATGTTTCTAAATAAGGCAATCTAGCAGGAATTACACATCCTAAAAATAAATCATATGCCATTTTTTATTCAACCCCCTTTGGAATGTGTTTTTCAAAATTAGTTTCAATTAAGATTTTCTTGATTTCATCAACAGGAGCGGTTTTAATTAGAGGAAGCCCTAACTTCTCTCGTCGTGTCAAAATTGCTTTAGAATATGGTATTGCTACTCCGTTTTCTAATACAGCTTGACCTTGTGCGATAAAAGCTTCAGGTACTTTTCCACTCTCAAAACATAGGTTTTTAATTAAAGTAAAAATTTCGGTAAGTTCAACTTTCTGAGGACATAATTCCACACATTTTTGACAGGTTGAACATAACCATGAATTTGGTTCTTGCTTTTCAACTAATTTATCTTGTAGGCCTAATATTGCCTCTTCAATAATCTTTCTAGGATTATATTTCCCATTTGTTAGCAAAGCAACAGGACAACCACCACTACAGGTAGAACATTGATAACAGTATGACAATGATGCGTTGTGGCTTAAGACCTGATTACGGAATTGAAAATTTATTACAGACATGTCAATTATTATTAATTAATATGTTCATCTAGATGGTTATACAAATTATAGAAGGTTAAAAAATTTTTTAGAAAATTCCTAAAACTAAGGTTTGAAAAAAAATTATTTTTTATAACAGATTCTCTTAGTGTTTGATTATTTACGATTTTCTCATGTTTTTGATTAATTTTAATAACAAATTATATTATGAATTTCATCAACTTTTAATTTTAATCATTTATGATATTTCTAATTTACGTTATTAGTCAAATCAAAGTTATGATCTGATCAAATCAATTAATAAAGATCGCATTATGACGTTAAACGACATAATTTAAATAGTTGTAATTCTAATAATTATATTGATGTGCCAAAATTGTAATTGTGATTTCTTTGAGAAATGTTCAATTGTAGGATATATGCCTGTAGGCTTTTGCTGTGAAAATTGTTATCTCTATGATGAACATCATACATGTTTAGAAACGAAGTCAAAAGTTAAAAAGGCAAAAGATTCTGATTCTGTAGAATTAGACGAAATTAAACTAAAATCAGCTTCAATAGAAACAAATCTTTTAAAAGTTGTAATCGAACATGAAGAAGCTAAAAAGAAGACTATTATCATTGATCTTAAAAAATATTTAGAATCTAGTTAAAGCTTAATTCTAAAATCAAAAAAACGCTCTTTTAATTTAAAATCCTTAAGTAGAATTACTTCAATCATACTTTTTTTTCCTGACTATTAAGTTTGTTGAGAGAACTTCAATGAATAAAAATAGAATTTGTATCACTTGTAATTAAATAATGATTTTTAGCTCCAAAGAACACAAAAAATAAAAAGTATTAAAAATAAGATTTAAATTACTTTAAATCAAAAAAAAAGATTTTTAAAGATTAAAGAGATTATTTAGAAAAGAAAATATTATTGAATTAAGATAAGGCTTTCATATCAATATAAATAGTTACTTGATGAATATATAATTAATTTGAATAATTTATTGATCGATTTGTTTCTATCCCATCCCATATAAAATTAATGAGTCTAAACCAATAATGTATAGAAAACAGGAAAATAACGGGTCAAAACACGCTTTTAAATTATGTATTTTTGGGGCGGGAGGCGTAGGAAAAACAACATTGATAAAGAGATTTGTCTCAAAAGTATTTGATAAAGATCTAAAAATGACAATAGGTGCAGATTTTAGTGTTAAAAATGTTACAGTTGATGATAAAACTGTAACCCTTCGCATATGGGATTTTGCAGGTGAAGAGCGTTTTAGAGTGCTTTTACCAAGCTTTGCTAAAGGAGCACATGGAGGTATCTTTATGTATGATATAACAAGATATTCCAGTATTAAAGATGTTAATGATTGGCTTTCAATATTCGAATATTTTGTTTCAAAATCTGAAAAGAAAATACCCATAATCATGGTTGGGGGGAAAAATGATTTAGAGGATAAAAGATCCGTTGAAATCGAAGAAGCAATAGAAATTTCGAGATCACTAGAATTGCAAGGACATTTTGAATGTTCATCTAAAACAGGCGATAAAGTTGAAGAAATATTTGCATATATTGCAAATAAAATGATAGAAAATTCCTAATAAACACCAATATTATTCCGTTTGTTATTAAAATATAATATAAGCGATATTTTTTTAAAAAAATTAAAATTTGCGAACATTCCTTAATTCTTTTTGGTAATTTCGATATATCACCAAAAGTAAAATAAAATTATATAAGTTACTCTACAGATTTCATGAGTCTAAAAGAAATATTTCATAATTCATATAAAGTAAAATGATTGAAATCATTTTTACATAATGAATTTTGCAGACAAATAATTTTTGTTTTAATGAAAATTAGAAATATCTTGAAAATTCTTTAAGTAATGTGGAGATATATAGGCTTTAAAATTCAAATTTGCATATATTCTATAAAAAATACGTATTTTTACATAATTATGCAAATATATTATAAATATTTTTCAATTATTTATAAAGAAAATGAAATATCAAAGTTTAAATATTCATTCTTGCTTAAAACATATAAAAAATATGTGTCTTTTAAAAAAAAAGCACATTTTTACATGAAGTGGAAATAAATATGGAATTACCATTAGGACAACATGAAGTTTATATACCTTTTTTAGCAATAATACTCGCTTGGATAGGACTGGCTATATTCTTCTATTTTAAGCTTGGAAAAGACCGTAATACTACAGAATATAAAGTAGCAATAATGATGACGTCCGTAATGATGATTGTTGCACTCTTAGTATTGATGCAGATGGAGATATTTGAACGCTCATGGATAACTTTCATGACGGTTATAGCAGGAGGATTATCTATTATTATTTTCTTTATAAATAAAAATGTCATGAATTTAAAAAAAACTCAGAATCGGTTGAATAATATAATAGAAGAGTCTTCATCAATGTCTATACAAGTAGCAAATATATCATCAGAATTGGCTGCAGGTGCAAATGAAGTAAATGCCTCCTCAGAACAGATATCTTCAACTTCCCAAAGAGTCTCAAAAGAAAGTCAACTCATGATGCGATCAACAAGCAAGATCTATAAAGTTATAGAAGAAATAACAAATATTTCAGAACAAACTAATTTATTAGCTTTAAACGCGAGTATAGAAGCGGGAAGAGCGGGTGAAGCGGGACGTGGATTTTCAGTAGTAGCTGATGAAGTGAGAAAATTAGCAGAGCAATCAAAAAATGTTGTGAATAGTACAAAAACGGATATTACTGATATTTTAAAAGGTATAGAATCATCTAACGCCTCCTTTGAAGAAATAAGTGCATCAACCCAACAACAAACAGCTTCAATGGAAGAAATTACATCAACCGCTGTAAAACTTGGGACTCTAGCTGAACAGTTAAGAAATATTCTTAATTAATACTTTTTTTTTATTTTGATTATATTAGGAAGGAGTAAGTATAAAGATTTATTATACAAAATGCCATAAAACTCATTTTTCCAATTATATTATTTATAAAACTTCTTTTTATAGCATTAATATGATTTAGTTTGATAAACTAATTTTAAATATTTTCTTATGTTCTTTTAATAACTTTTACTAATCCTTTTTTTCTGAGCTGTTCCATCATTTTCTCAATATCTTTTACACTTATTTCCGCAATGCTCGCAACTTGTTCAATAGTATTCATTCCGTCACATATTTTTAAAACTTTAAATTGCTCCTTGTTAAGCATACCGAATTGCACTGCCATCGGAGGGATCTCCTTTACAACAATAGGAATTCTAACTTCACCTCCTTCTTCAATGGTTTTAGCACCAATTTCTTCAGTAGTGGGTGCTTCTCCAAAAAACGCTTTTACACCCGTAATATCATAATCATCATTTATATAAATAAAGATTGTATGCTCGTTCCCTGAGAGATCGTCAGGATCTTCATGGTCAGGATGGGGATTAGAATGTTTATACTCCTTAGTATAAATACTCATCTTTAAACCATTGATAATCTCTTGTTTGTCAATATTGAGTGCTACCATATCATCACAAATATCACACCAAGCCCATGCTTCGATTAACCTGAAGTACTTCCTCACTTTATTTTCTGGCATTGTAATTCTATATAAATTTGAATTATTAATTTATAATATTATTTATATGCAAATTAAGGTGTTTATTAATTTAAAATTTAATTTCCTTGTTTTTTCTATAATGAATAAATCAATTTAAATCAAGAAGGTAATAATTCAAAAGACTTGAATTTATCTCTTTTTTGTTTAAATTACAAAACCAAAAATAATTAAAGTTATCATATATTTTAAAATCTAAATTCTATTAGAGTAATAATTGACTGATATATGAGTGCTTACAAAAAGAACATGTGCTTCGGATGTGGGCGTCCAATAGCTCCCTATGAAGCTGCAGTACACTTTCCTTGCCCCTCATGTGGAGATGTAACGATTTGGCGATGTGAACGGTGTAGAGAGATGGGGAAGGACTATCGTTGTTTAAAATGTGACTTTTTGGGACCTTGAAATAAATAAAAGACGGTTAATATAAAATGGGAGAATTTGTTGCTTTAATTGATGTTGTTCCAGAAGATACTGAAGTAAACTTCGAGGAATTTATTGGAAAATTAAAAAATGTTTTACCTGATACATGTGTTATTGAGACTTATGAAATAATGCCCGTAGCTTTTGGATTGAAGAAAGCTAGAGTCCGAGTTAGGTATCCTGAAGAATGGGGCGGGACAGATAAACTTGAAGGATTATTTGGAAAGGTCGAAGGTATTCAAGGTATTGAAGGTATTGCCTTTTCAAAAGCTTGAATATAATTAATAAACTATTTTTAAACAGAAATATTAACGCGTTTTTAGAAATCTTTGCATTTCATTAACCATAGAATCAATACTATCTTCTTCATTTTCCTCAATAGGTTCTGTTCCAACATCTTCACTTATACCTGAAGTATATTTAATCCATTCTTAATTGTCTTTCATGATTATCTCTTGAACTTGGGGGATAGATTCGAATTCTGATACATCTTCATATCGTGCCTTAAAATCTTCTACAATTTTATGAGCTTTCTGAACCCTATTCGTTTTAATTAATGCTTCATAAAGACTTTGTATTCCTGTAATAACATCTTTGATTTCTGAAACCAAATATTCTCTTTGAAGCTTATCAGCTATGACATTAATGAATTTTTCTTGTTCCTTGACATAGGATTTTACATCTCCTTGAACTGCTAATCTAATTATTTCTTCTGCATAACTAATTGCTTTATGATAATCACCACTTAGATAACTATTCTGAGCTAAATTTTCCAAGTCTTCTATTTTAGCAGTTATTTGAAATCTACTATCTATTTAAGAAATAGTAGATTTTGTTAACTCTATTTTTTTAGACTTTTTATCCTTTTGCTTCTCTTTTTTCTTCATTATATACTTCTCTTTTTTTTGTTTTTCAATATGCTAGAAATATTTTAAATATAATAGTCTAAATGTAAGTAGAAAATTTTATACTATTCTTTTAAATAATTTATCTAATTCTTTAAAAGAGAAAAATCTTAAAGTTGGTCTTCCGTGAGCGCAATGATAAGAATCTTTACATTTTGCTAATTCAATCAATAAATGTCTTATATCTTTCAATGAAAGATCATCACCTCCTCTTATACTTTTATGGCATGATAGATAATTGATTATTTCTTCTTTTACATCTGTAAAACTTTTTTCTTTTCCAATATCCGTTATATCACTTATAATTTCTTTTATAATATTGATATCTGGGATCTTTCCCATGATAGTTGGTATTTCTCTTAAAATGAATGTATTACCTCCAAAATGATCAAAATTAAACCCCAATTTCCTAATTTCAGATAAATTTACTTCTAAAAATATTTTCTCACTAGGAGAGACATCAATTTTTAAAGCTGAGATTAATTTTTGTTTACTCATTTTTGAATTTTCATATGCTTCTAAAATCTTTTCCTTGTTTATCCTTTCTGAAGCAGCATGCTGATCTAAAATGAATAATCCTTCTTCATCATTTTCATTGATTCCTTCTAAAACAATATATATTTTATTGCTTAACTGGCCTGTTTGAGATATTAAACGTAATTTCGGAAAATTCTCTGAAATAACATATTTATCCCGTAGATATGTCTCGGGGAGTTCTTTTTTTTGAACGCCATTATCAACCATCTGATCACTCAAAATTAACTGAACACTTTCTTCATATTTGTTATGTTCTTCTGGAATGATTTGATTGTCCATACGAATACTTTCTTGGTCTTCTATTACTTTTTTTTTAACTGCTAATGATTTTTTCTCTGATTTGGGTAAATAATCCTCTAGTTCTGTGGATATATATTTTGCCTCCTTAATAATAAATTTTTCTTGAACAAAACTTTGAATAACGTTAAATACTCTATTATATATAGATTCCTCTTTTTCAAATCTTATGTGGAGCTTCTTTGGGTGGACATTGAAATCAACTACAGAAGGATCAAGCTCAAGAAATATAATAAAGAATGGATAATTCCTAATCATAAGAGTTCCTTCATAGGCTTCATGAATCGCCCTAAACAATAGATCACTAATAATATAACGGTTATTAATAAATAAACTGGAGTAAGACCTATTCTTTTTAGCGATTTGAGGATGGCCTAATAAACCATAAATTCGAAATTTTATACTCTCCTCTATAAAATCGATTGGTTCCATAAATTTCGCTACTTTTTTTCCATAGATATGAAACGTAGTTGTTTTTAAATCATTTAAAGCAGGACAATTGAGTATATCCAGATCATTATGACGATATAAGAAATGGTGTTTTGGGTATGCTAAAGAATATCTCTGTACAATATCTGTAATATGACTCAATTCTGTAGCATCTGTTTTAAGGAATTTTTGTCTCGCGGGTAGATTATAAAATAAATTTTTCACTCGGATATTTGTTCCAATAGGACAAGAAATTCTCTTTTGCTCTGTGATTTTACCACCTTCAATACATAAATTTACTCCTTTCTCTTCATACTCAACTCTCGAAGTAACTTCTACTTTACTTACTGCCGCTATACTCGCAAGTGCTTCTCCTCTAAAACCTAAAGTAGAAAGATTTTGTAAATCCTCGATACTTCTAATTTTGCTACTTGTATGCCTCTCAAAAGCCAATACAATATCCTCCGATGGAATACCATTACCATTATCTATTACTTGGATTAAAGATTTTCCCGCTCTCTTGACAATTATCCTTATTTCTGATGCCTCTGCGTCGACACTATTCTCAATAAGCTCTTTTACTATATTAACAGGTCTATCAACAACTTCACCCGCAGCTATTTTCTCAGCATCAATGATCTTCTTAATTTTAGGAACTTTCAAGATTTTTTTATAATTTTAAGGTTTTTTCAATGAGAAGATAAGATTACTATATTAATATATTCCTCATTACATTCAAATTTAAAAAAATACACTATTAAAGTTTAAAGGTTATTTTTAAATTCCCTTCATGAAATTAAAATTTTATTCTATATATTCTATAGTTATGAAATTGTAATAGAATATGGGTGTAACCCTACACCCTCTATCCCATCTGCCGATATAGCATTTGGGACTGCTTTTTTAAGGATATTATATGCTCCATTCACATCTGCATTGATAATTTTCCCTTTCTGACTTTGATATAACCCCCTACAAATACGTCTTCCTTCATATTTCTTATGTTTTTTAATTGATTCATTATCTAAGAAACTACATTTTGATGTGAAAAATTCTGGTTCTAAAAGAATATCAATTCCAATTAATTCTGATTTGTATTTAATTTGGGATATTAATATAGAAAAAGGAATTTGTACAAAGTTTTGATTATTTCGCTTACCAAATTTTATCTTATTTTTCCATGTTTTATTGTAACCGATGACTATCGTTCCAAAATCGTTTTTAATACAATAGTTAATTAGAGTTCTTGAAATTTTATGAAAAATATAATTTATTTTATTGTTCCTTCTTTGAGTTAGTTGTTGAATTTTTTTTGTTTCAGAACTAATCCCTTGCTTATCTTTTATGCTTTTGTATTTAGCAAGTTGTTTATTATAGAATTGATTGATAGATTTAATTATACCACCCTTAATAATAGCGGGCTGCAATCCAGCATTATTTACTAGAGTTATGATATTGTTCAAACCTAAATCAATTCCTATAATTCTCTGTCTATCCAAACCTAAATTTATTACTTCCTTTTGATAAATAATTTCTAAGATATAATACAATCCTTTTGGAATAATTCTGACTTGATGCAATTTACTTTTTATACGTGTTTTAATAGGACTTAATAGAGATTTTTTTGGAAAATAAAGAAAACTTCCTTTAATCCTACATTGTTGATTCGTGAAAATAAGTATATACTCACCATCTTTCTTTTTATATCGTGGAGGTTTTGGAGAACCATAATACTTTTTTGGATGCATTCTATGGATTTTTAGAGATTTGAAAAATGATTTCCAATTCTTTTCCACAAGTTTTAAGATTTGCTGAGCTGTTTGAGAAGGAAGTTTTTTATATGGAGCCTTATCTTTTAACATATACCATAAATCATAATATCTCAACCAATTTCCAAAGCAGAAATATTCTTGTCTTACATAATAATTTGCAAGATTATAGAGATTTTTGGATAAATGACATAGATAAGAGAAAAGTGCTGTTTTTTTTAATTGAATCCGTTCTGTCAGCTTCATCCCTATAATAGTGAAGAATTGGATTTGATTTAAAATAATAGAGACTGAAGATTTCTATTTGAAAAGAGAAGATTAAAATGAAGTTTGAATTAAATTATTTAGCTTAAATAAAATCTAGAACTGTGAGTGTTTTTAATTTAACGATTAAATTGAAGGAAAATCTTTTAAATTTCTTTTAATACATTATTATAATTCAATCGAGTGTAAATTATGAGTAATCAAGATACAATGAACAAGGAGGAAAAATATCCACTTCATTTGTATTTTATAATTTTTTTCACATGTATTACAATTACCCTCATTATTTTAAGAATTCTTTTGTATTTTTTCGATATCTCTGATTGGATTCAAGAAACTAAGGATATCGATTTTAAAATACTAATAGCAGGCATGAAAAATGGTTTGATTAACTTCTATGATCCTGTGGCTATATCACATTGGCCTCCTTATTATCTTTATTTTTGGTATTTTATATTTTATCTAATATATATAATACCATTCAATACAATAATAGGAGTATATTTTTGGGATGTTTTAAGATTGATTTTAACAATTATGGTTGTAAAAGAATCATCAAAAGTGTTTAAGAATAAAAAAGATCTAGTAATCTTTTATGTAATGTGCATTATTGGCTATTCTATTGATGCTTATTACAACAACGTCAATTTTTTGATTTTATTTTTACTTTTCTATTCTTATGTATTTTTAGAAAGAGGCAAGAAATGGATTGCAGGTATTTTATTCACCCTTGCGACGTTTAAAATAACGGCATTATTATTTCTTCCAGTTTTACTAATAATTAAAAAAATAAAATGGAAAGATCTTATATACTTCTTGTTACCACTTCTTATAGTTTGTATCCCATATCTGATTTTTCCTGATTACTTTTTTCAAATGATTTCTAATTGGGGACATAGCGATACTGAAATAAGAGGAATTTTACTTATCGATTCAATTTTATGGAAAGCTTTGCAACCTTCCCATTTAACATTTATTGGTCTATTACTTATAGTCTTTTTAGAAAATATCAGAAATGAAAAGAATAAAAATTTGTATAGAACAATTCTTGTATCTATAATAACGATATATTATATTTATCTCACAACAATCGTTTTTATTATTCCAGTTATTTTAACTTAACCAAGTTTTTCTATTTTTCTTCTTATTTCACTCAATTGTTCTTTTAATGTCTCTGGAATATCCATATTCATATCTATTCCTTTGATAACATCTATTAAATCAGAAATTTTTTCTTTATTGACAATAGGTTCAAATAAACTTGTCTGTACATATTTTTTCTGTTTTGGTGTTCTAGTCTTTTTGCTTTCAATTTTTTCTTCTAGATCTTTAATTTCTTCCTTTCTCTTTTCAAGATCCTTTTCTCTTCTTCTTAAGTCTTCATTACATTCACTCAGAGATTCTTTAATAGTTCTTAATTTCGTGTTTAATTTTTCGAGTTCATTTTTCTTACCATTGATGATCTTATCATAAAACTTTTCTGAAGAGGCATTATCTCCATTTTCTCTAACTGTTGTTCTGAATGGATCTTTTTCTTCTATTTGTTCAAGAATTTCAAATGCTCTAATTATCACATCATCAGGTATCCCTGCCAATTTAGCGACATGGATACCATATGATTTATCAGTACTTCCCGGTTTTAATGTTCTCACAAAATTTATACTCCCATCATCATTTTCAATAATATCTAAATGATAATTTTTTACTCCTGTTAAACTAATTTCAGTTAATTGGTGATAATGGGTACTAAATAAAGTCTTGATTTTTAACTCATGAAGTTTTTCAAGAGTTGCCATTGCTATACTCTGCCCATCACTAGTACTTGTTCCTCTTCCTAATTCATCTATGATTATAAGGCTTTTTGGTGTAGAATAATTTAATATTTTGGCAGTCTCTGTCATCTCAATCATAAAAGTGCTTAATTTTCTCGCAAGATCGTCTGAAGCTCCTATACGCGTGAAAATTTGATCAACTATTCCTATTGTGGCAGATGTTGCTGGAACGAAACATCCCATCTGTGCGATTATGCATATTAAAGCTACCTGTCTAAGATAAGTAGAATTATGATTTATGAAACCATTTCCTATAAATGAATGTGATTTTGGAATTGTAAAATCATATAATTCTGCTTTAGATTTCTCAATTGTCTCTATTTTATCATAAAAGAAATTATTTTGGTATATCTCTTTTAACTCATCGCATTTTATACTATAGTTCTGACAGTAATTAATCAATTCTTTTAATTTATGGTAAGAAATATTTCTATTTTGAGGTATATATGAATAAAAGATTCCACCAATTTTTTTATTATATTTTAACTTATCATTATGAGGTATAATTCCACTATTTTCTAAGATTCGCTTTTGAATAATTTTCAAAAGATTTTCCAGATATGGGACACTATCAATATTAGTCATACGAGTTTCACTTAATAGACTTCTTCTCGCTAATTTCCTTGGTAAGCAAAAATTAATCTCTTGATAAAACTTAATTGAATCTTCACCATAAAGATTAATGTTATATATAGTTCTACCAGAGGTCTTCTTTGGTTTTATTGAAGAAATAATTCCAAAATTTAATAATATAGTATGGATTTGAGTTGCTAATGTTATGGATGTACTAGAATATGATACATTTCCATATTTATTATCCGCTGTTCCATCTGTATCAAATAAACCTTGAATTAAAGCAACCATAATTTTTTTGGGCGCTCTAAGGAGACAGTTAGGAATAGTCTTTTCATGTGCTTTAACATAATCTAGCCCTAAATAATATAGGAAATCTCTTATATAAAGACTTGAAACATAGTGTTCAGATTTATCATCTTTTTTCGATTTTGCATTATAGCCAAATAGTTTTTTTATTATACGGTAAAATTCGTTTTTTAGAAATGTGTCTTTTGATGTAAAGCTAAAACTCTGTTTGTATGTTAGAGTTCCATCTCCTATTAACAATCCGAGAAGATATGCTAAATCTTCATTAATTTGAGTTGGAAGTTTATATTTTATTCCTCCATAAGGATACATTGGAGTTCCAGACTCATATTTCGGGGGATAATATTTAATTCTAGTTTCATTTCCCCATAAATCGTTTTTTCTATTAATAATTAAATAGTCATCTTCTGAGAGTTCAGATAGTTTCTTCCATACATGCTTTCCCAAAGAATTTCTTACTAATATTGGATGATTTACTGAACCTTCAATATTATATCCCAATTTGCTTTTAATTTTTATTGAAGGTTTTAATCCATCTGAATAAAAATGAGAAGTCTCATCAATGCCTTCCAATCCTACTAACTGTATATTCTTCTCCTTAAATGACTCAATAGCAATATCTTTTGGTTTAAACCATTTAATTGGCAAAATCCCCTCTTCTGAAAATAAATATGTATCCTCTTGTACACATTTACCTGCCATATTAGGACCTGTTATAATTAGTAATTGGTCGTTTTCATTATCTAAAAAACAATCATTGGGTATAAATTGTTCATCCAAGTTAATTTGCTCCACTACAGGGTGTCTACCAGCTTTAATTATAATTTTGTTTTCATTATTTATCTTAGGGCGACAATAATTATATTGTTCGGAAATCTCAGCAAAACATGCAAGAACATCAATAATTGCAATATTTTGCGCAGTTTCAAGAATATTTTTTGTTTCGTTTTCAACCTTTTCTCGAACGGTATTAAAAATTTCATATTCCAATTCATTTATTTTTTCTTCAGCATTTACAATTTTTTCTTCAAGTTCTTTTAGCTTTTTAGTTGTATATCGTTTTGCATTTTTGAGTGTTGCTCGCTCAATATAATTTTCAGGGACAGTTTTGATAATATTAAGAGTTCTTAAAGTAATTTCAATGTAATACCCAAGAATATTATTAAATCCAACTTTCAGACCTGTAGTTAAATTCCATTTTTTCTTTTGTGCTTCTTCATATTCAAGGATATATTTTTTTCCATTGTGAATTATATCCCGAAGTTCGTCAACATCATTGTTAAAGCCTTCCTTAATGATATTACCTTCTTTAATGGTAGTTGGGGGATTATCTTTAATTGAAATATTAATTAATTCTTTTAGCTCATTAAACGGAATTATTTTTTCTATAAATTCTGAAATTTCAGGGATATCGGCCTTTAATAATAATTCTCTAACTCTTGGAATTTTTTCCAAAGAATTACTGATATTTATTAAATCTCGAGCATTTGTATGACCAATATAATTAACCTTATTAATATATCTTTCAAGATCACCAATTACTCTCAATTCTTCTCTTAAATCTGATCTTAAGAAAATATCATCCTTAAATTTCTGAATAATATTCAATCTTTGATTAATTTCATCAACATTTGTTAATGGTTGGAGAATAAACTTTTTTAGCAACCGTGCTCCCATTGGAGTATGCGTATGGTTGAAGATTGAATATAATGTAGCATCCTTTCCTCTTTCCCATAAAGAGTTTATTAATTCTAAATTCCTTTGTGTAATATAATCTAAATGAAGAATGTTTTTTTCTTGAATCAGGTTGATTTTAAAGATGTTAGGAATAATATCTCTTTGAGTGTCTTTCAGAAATGCTAAAAGTCCTCCCGTTGCTTGAATCGCCATTTTTTTCTCTTCTAAACCAAAGCTCTCCAAATTAGAAATTTTAAAATGACGAGATATAAGGGTATAAGCTTCATCATATAAAAAAACATGCTCTTCATAGGATTTAATAATTGCATTCGTTAAATCAGTTAATATTATAAAAAATCTCTCATCATTCTTCAACTCAGGAGGGATTATTAATTCTACCGGGTCATATTGAGAAAATAAACTAAGTAAATTTTCCTGTGGATCTTGATCTTTAGATAAAAATTCGGTTGCTACAAATTCTCCAGTAGATATATCAGTGAAAGCAACACCAAAACCATTTCTCTCTTTTACCATAGAAGCAATATAGTTGTTTTCATTAGATTTTAATAAATTTGGCTCTATGATTGTCCCGGGAGAAATTATTCGAGTTACTCCTCTTTTGACAATTCTTCCTTTTACAGTTGAAGGGTCTTCTAATTGATCAACTATAACCAGAGTCTCACCGAGATTCATAAGATTGTTAAAATAATTATGACCAGAATGATGTGGAATCCCTGCTAAGGGAACATCTCCTCTTTTTGTTAAAGTAATTCCTAATAGCTTTGAAATTTTTTCAGCGTCATCGTAAAAGAATTCATAGAAGTCACCCATCCGGTAGGCTATGAGATTTTCTGGAGGATATCTTTTCCGAATAGAATACCAATGTTTTAACATTGGGGTTAAGTTTTTAGGGTTAATATCCTCCATGAATCACTCAATTTAACGATGATTTAGAATAATAAATATATTTTTTAATAGCAGTCATTCAATTTTAACTGTATTTGTTAAAATTTTAATAACAATAATATAGAAGTTAGATAGGTTTTTTATTATTTTTAAGGGACTTCCAAAATACTAAGTAATAATAATAAGTGATGAAAATGAATTTCGAAGATTTTACTGAAATTATTTACGAGAAAGAAGTGAGAGCATCTATGACAAAAACACAACCCAAATTCAAAGGTAGATAATCAAATCATTTTTTTTATATATGTTTTTCAAGCCATACATACATATCTTGATATACTTGAGCTCTCCCTTTTTCATTCCATAATTCATGTAAAAACCCATCATATTCTCGGTAAGTTTTATCTTTACTTCTAACTTTCTCGAAAAATTCTTTAGTTTTTCCTTTATCTATAATTTTATCATCACCTGCTTGCATTATCAAAACAGGACATAACAAATTTGATGCATTATCGATTGCCCATTTTGAAAATTTATCAATTTCTGTAGCCGATTTGGCCGATATTACCTCAATTTTATGCTTATCTGCGATATGTTGTCGTAAGATCTTTAAATCACTTGTCAATTGATTTTGATCAATAATATTATCTAAGATCTTATTAGGTGCTAATTTAACAAGAGTTTTTGATACTGATTTTATTACTTTTTTCCCCATTGACAGTTTTAAAAACATACCTAAGAGTGGTGAGGAAACTAGTACTCCTGATAATTTTGGGTGATGTATTGCAAATATTAAACTAACTAAACCTCCAAAGGAATAGCCTATTAAAAAAACTTTTTTATCTCCAGCAATTTCATGGAGTATATCCATAAAAAGAAGTGTATCCTTTTGGATATGATCCATACTCTCAATATGTCCAGGTAAATCACCAGCATTTCTCCAGTGCCCCCTTAAATCAAAAGCATAAATAGCATACCCTTTTTCTGTAAAATATTCAGCTGTGCTTTTAAATCTGTCAGAATGAGTGCCCCATCCATGAAAAGCAATAATATATGCTTTAATCTCTCCAGAATCAGGTAACCAATATTGATAGAACAATTTTTTCAATTCTCTTCCTTCGAAATATCCAGTTTCATTTTTCATAATATTTTCAAATCGTTTTTAGACTAAACATTTTAAAGATGAATGATATGTTATAATATCTTTATCTTATTAATATTATTACTTTCAATGAATTAATCATTAAATCTTTATATAATAATAATGCTCAGAAAAGAAATTTAAAAAAATTTTATATTATTAGCTAGACTTCATAATAATTAATATTTGTTCAAATTCTTTAGGCTTTCTATATGCATGAAACTGAAAATATTGAAATCATTATCCATGGAAGAGGCGGTCAGGGTGCAGTAACCGCTTGTGAATTAATTGCTGAAGCCGCCTATTTAAGTGGTAATTTTGTCGATGTCCATGCCTATCCTTCATTTGGAGCAGAAAGAAGAGGTGCTCCTGTTCAAGCATATGCTAAACTCTCTAGAACAGATACTATATGGGATAGAGCTCAGATAGAAAATCCAAATGTTTTAATTATATTTGATGAGTCAGTTTTAAATCAAGAAATTGCAGCTTCTCTTAGAAAAGATGGTTTCTTCATTGTAAATTCTGAAAAAAATCCTCAATATTTTGTTGAAGAATTTAATCTAAGCACTGAGACAAAAATTGTTGTAGCAGATATTAGTAAAATAGCAATAGAGAAAAATCTTACTATAGATGGAAGTCCAATTATTAATACTCCAATCCTCGGCTTACTTTCAAAAGCCTTACCAGATTTAAATCTAGAAAATTTAAAAACAGTTCTATACAAGCGAATGGGTGAAAGATTAGGTCAACTTAACTATGAACTCATTGAGCAAGGATATAATTTAGCAAAAATTTTATGATTTTCTTTTCTTTAGAGTGAAATTAAACAATTTATATCTTTACATTAAATTTAAAATCTTAATTTTTACTTTCTGATTCTATTTTAATATTATCTATTATTCTGTTGGTGAGATACCATTTTGAAGTGAATTTATTATTTTCAATAACCAAAATTTTTAATGTGTATATGAAGATCTTCCTATTGAAAATCTAAGTCGAACTAATACGATGTAGCTAATCAGAATTTAATATTAAAAATCAATTGAAAAATCTTGCAAAGATAGTCTTATAAGTAATTAATACTAAATATATTAGACATTTTAGGTATAGAAAAAATAATCAAGATCTTAAACTAGAATTAAAGTACTAGAAGTTATAATATTTTTAACATATTGCTAACTTCAGCAAAGTTATTAGTATATGGGGATTAAAAAGTGAATGAATTAAGACAAAAGCATCACATTTTTTTAGGCATCTCTATTAGATGGAAGAAACTCTTATGTATTAAATCCCTACGATTCATAATAAGTATAGAATCTATTAGGTCTCTATTGGGTATTTGAAATAACAATAAGATGAAATTTATATTTTATTTATGAATATTATAGCGTGATCTGAAAAAATGATGGAAATAATTGAAGCTACATGTTTAATTGTTACTGATGACGAACTAATTTATAAGAAATTATCTGATATATTTCAAAGGATTAATTTCAAAGTCATTATTGCTAATAGTGGAGAAGATGCGATGGAAAAAGCTAAAAATATTCCATTTAATTTGGCATTTGTGGGAGAAAAACTTCCAGATATAAATGGAGTCTCTCTAGTAAAGAATCTGAAAGAAATTTACCCAGAAAGAAATTATATTGTTATATCTGAAGATCCCTCTGTATGGAGTCAAATAGACGCTTTAAGAGCTGGTGTTGATGATTATTTTATAAAACCTTTTGATATTGAAGAAATAATAAGAAAAACTAAAGAATTTGTAAAAAATCAGTTTTTATATCATAAACTTAAAGAATCTGAAGAAAAATTTAGAGGAATAACAGAACAGACTTTTATTGGGATTGCTATCGTTCAAGATAACAAAATGGTGTATTGTAATCAAGCAGTTTCAGATATCAATGAATATTCAATAGATGAAATGCTAACTTGGGCTGTTGATGATATACTACAAATAATTCATCCAGAATATCGTGAATTGGTATTAAATTCTCTCAATGAGTATCAACAGACCCCTAACACCCCAGTTTCGGAAATCGAATTCCCCGTTTATTCTAAAAAAAGTGAGTTAAAATGGTTACATGTCAATTTTAAGACGATATTCTATTTAGATAGGAATGCACTTTTGGCAACTTTAATTGATATTACCGAGAAAAAGCAAGCAGAAATAGCTTTGATGGAGTCTGAAGAAAAATTTAGAAACTTAAGTTATGAATTAGAAACCATACTTGATATAATTCCTGGAATGTTCTATTGTAAGGATAAAAATGGTGTTGTTACACGAACAAATCTCATATTTGCAGAATCTCTCAATTTAAGGAAAAGTGAAATAATAGGCAAAACTGCTTTTGATTTATTTCCCAAAGATCAAGCTGAATCCTTTCAAAAAGATGACTTAGAAGTAATTAATAATGGAAAACCAAAATTAAATATTGAAGAAAGCGTTGATTTTCCTGATGGAAAAATATGGGCAATTACAAATAAAATTCCTTATTATAGTAAAGATGGAGACATTAAAGGAATTATTGGTTTGTCGGTTGATATAACCGAACATAAAAAAATTGAGCAAGAATTAAAACAATCTGAAGATAAGTTTAAAAGGATTTTTGAATCAAACCCTGATCTGTTTTTTTTAATTGACAAGGATTACACTTTTCTTGAATATAGTGGAAAAGAAGAGGATCTATATACTACACCTGAAAATTTTCTAGGGAAAAAAGTATCTGAATTATTTCCTCCAGAATTAAGTAAAATCTTTACTAATGCTTTTGAAAAAACATTTAGAACAGAAAATCCACAAATCATTGAATATAAATTACTCCAGAAAGATGGTTTACATTATTTTGAAGCTCAAATATTATTCTTTTCAGAAGAAAAATTAGCGATCTTTGCTAGAGATATCACAGAGAGAAAAATAGCAGAAATAGCTCTAAAAGAATCTGAAGAAAAATTTAGAAGTATTACAGAAGAAACATTTATAGGAATTACCATTATTCAAGATAATAAAATAGTTTATTTTAATCAAGCATTTATAGATATCGCTGGATTTCCAAAAGATGAAATTTTAAACTGGGAAATTAATGATATTGTAAGACCCATTCATCAAGATCATCGTGAAATGATGCTAAATTATATAATTACATATCAACAAGATACTGATAAGCCAGTTTTTGAATCAGAATTTCCACATTATACCAAAAAATCGGAGTTAAAATGGGTACGGGTCAATCTAAAAACTATGATTTATCGAGAAAAGAATTGTCTTTTTGTAACGACGATTGATATTACAGAGAGAAAAAAAGCAGAAATAGCTTTAAAAGAATCTGAAGAAAAATTTAGAAAGATTTTTGATTCGAACCCTGATCTATTTTTTATGATTGACAAAGATTCCACCTTTCTTGATTATAGTGGAAAAGAAGAGGATTTCTATATAGTGCCTGAAAATTTTCTAGGGAAAAAAGTATCAGAATTATTTCCTCCAAAATTAAGTAAAATCTTTACTGAGACTATTGAAAAAACAATTAGAACAGAAAATCCACAAATTATTGAATATGAATTACCTATGATAGCTGGTTTACATTACTATGAAGCTCGATTACTTTATTTTTCAAAAGAAAAAATAGCAGTATTTATTAGAGACATTACAGAAAGAAAGCATTCAGAAATAGCATTGAAAGAATCTGAAGAAAAATTTAGAGAAATAACAGAACAAACATCCATAGGAGTCACTATCCTTCAGGATAATAAAATTGTATATAGCAATAAAGCACAATCGAATATAACTGGATATTCATTGGAGGAAATTTTAGATTTGGGCGGAGATGATTTAATACTACCAATCCATGAGGATTATCGTGAAAAGGTGTTGAAATTTATAAATGATTATCAACAAGATATAAAGCAACCTGTTTCTGAAATAGAATTTCCTTTTTATAATAAAAAAAAAGGATTAAAGTGGATACTCCTTAAAAGAAAAACAATAATTTATCAACAGCGTTATGGTATTTTAGTGACTACATTAGATATTTCCGAGAAAAAGCAAGCAGAATTAGCTTTAAGGGACTCTGAAGAGAAGTTTAGAAGAATTACAGAAGAGAATTTTGTAGGAATAGTCATTGTTCAAAATAATAAAATTGTATATGGCAATCAAATGATTTCAGATATAACAGGCATTTCTATAAATGAAATAATAGGATGGGATGTTAATGATGCAACAAAATTAGTGTCTGAAGATCTTCGCAAATTGGTATTGGATTATATAAATGAATATCAGATGGAACCTGAAAAACCAGTTTCTGAATTGGAATTTTTAATTTATAGTAGAAATGGTGAGCCTAAATGGCTTCATGGTAACTTTAAAACGATTATTTATCAAGATAAAAATGCCCTTTTTGCAACTTTTATAGATATTACAGACAAAAAACAAGCAGAAATCTCTCTAAAAGAATCTGAAGAAAAATTTCGAAATATCGCGGAACAATCCTTAATGGGGATAATTATCTTACAAGATGGGGTATTTAAATATTTTAATGATAGAATTTCTGAGATGAATGGCTATACAGCAGAAGAGATTAAAGATTGGACTCCTAATGAATGGGTAAAATCTATCTATCCTGACGATCGAGAATTCGTGAGTGAACAAGCACGTAAAAAGCAAGCGGGTGATCCAGATGTAATCCATCAGTATCGATATAGAACAATAAGGAAAGAAGGGCAAATCAGATGGATGGAAATTTTTTCGAAAACGATAATTTATAAAGGACATTCAGCAGATTTAGCTATGATAATTGATATTACCGATAAGATTGAAGCTGACCAGAAATTAAAAGAGTCTGAACAAAATTTTAGAGAAATAGCAGAGCAAACACTTATTGGGTATGTAATCCTTCAAGATAATAGAATTAAGTATAGTAACAAAGCACACTCAGATATAACCGGATATTCATTAGAAGAAATTTTAAGATGGGAAGGACAAAAATTATTAGAACCAGTTCATGAAAATTATCGGGAATTGGTTTCAACTTATATAACTAAATTTCAAAATAGTGTAGAAGGACTGAGTGCTGAAGTAGAATTCCAGTATTATACCAAAAAAAAGGAGATAAAATGGATACGTACTCATATAAAAACAATTTTTTATCAACAAAGGAGAGCTATTTTGATATCATTGATAGATATTACAGAACAAAAAAAAATTGAGAAATTAATCAAACAAGAAGTTCAAAAACTAAAAGATTTGGATGAAATCCGGAATGAATTTATTGATAGGTCATCCCATGAATTAAAAACACCATTAACTTCTGTATATTCTGCATCTTCATTATTTATAGACTTGTTTCAAAATGAGTTAAGTCAAAAGCAGTTAAGATTAATAAAAATAATACATAACGGTGCAAAAAGATTAGATGAATTAGTAAAGAATACATTGGATTTATCTCGGATAGATATTGGAAAGTTAGAATTAAATATCAAAAAGGTTAATCTTATTAATCTTTTGAGAGAAAGTCTAGAAGAATTATATTATTTGATACTTGAAAGAAATTTAATTGTCCATTCTGAACTTAATCAAGAAGTATACATAGAATGTGACAAAACACGGATTCACCAGGTGATTATTAATATCTTATCTAATGCAGTAAAGAATACACCTCCATACGGAAAATTGTATGTTAGGTTGAATAAAACTACAACCAATGTCCAAATTTTTATTTCCGATACAGGCGTAGGTTTCACAATGAAAGAAAAAACGAAAATATTCCAAAAATTTGGTAAAATTGAGCGATATGGGAAAGGGATGGATATAAATACTGAAGGTTCGGGATTAGGACTATTCATCTCTAAAAAAATTGTTGATCTACATAATGGGGACATTCAAATAGAATCAGGAGGAAGAAATAAAGGAACTACCTGTGTTATCACTTTACCAATTAATTTTAATCCAGATTAGCATCATTTGAATTAATTCTTTAGATACTTTGATAATATTTTAAATTGAGGAAACTTAAAGGGTTTTAGTAGAAATCCTTCAGCTCCAGTTTCTTCTAATCCCTTTATTACATCCTCTTCAGAAATCGCTGTTATGTAATATATTGGAATTTCTTGTAGGCTTTTATCGGCTTTTATTTTTTTACATATTTCATATCCACTCATATCGGGTAAGATTATATCTAATAGGATTAATTTTGGAACTCCTCTTCTTAATTCTTCTAAACCTCGTAATCCTGAGTTTACTCCTATACTTGTAATTCCTTTAGATTCAAAATAATCATTTAAAACAGTTAAAGTGGGATTATCATCGTCAATTATTAAGATATCATAATCTGACTTTTCTTGTTTAACATCAACGTTAATTTCATTTATAATTTTTTCAAGATAAATACTCTGTGATAATATTTCCTTTATTTTATGTAAAGTTCTTGGGTTCAATGCTTCTTTTTCATTTTCCAATATTAATTGAGAAAATCCTTGAATGGAGGTTAGTGGTTCTTTCAAATCATGTGTAAGTTGGGATATATTCTCTAATCGAGATAAAATTGAATTTTTTTCTATATATAAATTAACTGCTTTTCTGATTAACATTGATAAGGTTGAAAAATTGTGTTCTTCTGCAAAATTTTGCCAAGTAGTTTTCATTTCTTCAGAAACTAATATCCCCACTCTTTTTACCTTTTCTGAACTCTTTTTAACCAATATTATTTAACCTCCTAAAATGTCAAAAAATAATAATACTAATATTATTAAAAAAAAGTATATTTAATAAATAGGTTTTTTATTTTTTATAATAATTTGTTATAAAATTAATAATTGTGTTTTTATTTAATATAAATAAATATATAAAAATCAAAAGACGAGAGAAAAATTGAATTATTCATTTAAATCAGCAAAAGAATATGTGATATTATCTATTATAAATAATTTTTGTATACTTCTAAAAATAAATATGTAATTTTTCATCAAATATGAAATTTAATAGATTTATTCCGAATTTATTAAAAAAAAAAAAAATTGAAATGGAACTCTCTGAAGAAATGTACAGACTTATTGCTGAAAATGCATCCGAATTGATTCGAGTTCTAAATGACAGTTTTGAAATTGAATATCTTAACGAAGAAGCGCATAAAAATATATTAGGATATCCAAAAGAAGATCTATATCGAAAAGTAGGATACTTCTTCGTCCATCCTGATGAAATTCAAGACATCATTTCCTTATCAAAAGAAGTGATTAGAAAAGGCCATGCAACTCGCGAAGGAAGGTACAAACATAAAAATGGAGATTGGTTATGGTTTGACATTAAAGCAACAAAATTTAAAGATGATGTAGGAAACACCAAGATATTAACAATCGCGAGAGAAATCACAACAAAAAAAGAATATGAAAAATATTTAAAACGAGAAAATGAAAAACTAAAAGAATTAGAAAAAATTAGGAAAGATTTTCTGGATATTGCAACACACGAGTTAAAAATCCCCTTAAATTCAATTTTAGGGTCAATTCAACTATTAGATGAATCGTATTCTCATAAATTGAGTACAGATCTATTTAAATATGTGGAGATTATTCGGAAAGGAGTAATAAAACTAAATAATCTTGTTCTTAATTTACTTGATATATCAAACTTAGAGACAAATAATATCAAACTAAATTTACATACCGTTAATTTGAATGAACTAATCCAGGATATTGTTTCTGAATTACAACAGTTATTAAAAAAGAAACAACAACAAGCTGTACTGGATTTTCCAGAAGTTTTTAAGATAAAGTTGGATAAACAAAGATTTGAACGTGTTGTTATTAATCTATTAAACAATGCTATAAAATATAGCCCTATAAATAGTAAGATATACCTAAAATTAAGAAAATTGGATAATTTATTAGAGTTTTCGGTAATAGACAATGGTGTGGGTATTTCAAAGGAAGAGAAATCAAAATTATTTAAACGATTTAGTAAATTAGATGTAATGCGTAGTGATTTTAATATTGAACAAGAAGGCACAGGATTAGGACTCTATATTACAAAGAAAATCGTGGAATTACACCAAGGTACTATTGAGGTAGAATCAGAAGGAAGAAATAAAGGTGCTAGTTTTAGAGTTATCATTCCAATTAAGTGATAATAACTATTCTTACAAGGAATTATTTAACAAATCCACATGTTCAAATTAATATTTATTTATTCTTACAACTAATTCATTGAAAAAATAATTTTTTTAGAATTTTTCAGAAAAATGATAATTAAAATATATTTCAAATAAAATAGTAACTATTTTTAATCTAAGATTAAAATTCTTAATATTTTTAGAAAAACATATGTAAATTATATTGCTACAATCGTAATAAGTATAATATTCTTCTTATATATAAACTTTTGTTATAATAATATATTTATAAGTAATAATAATTATTAAGGAGATATTGAAAAATTAAAACAAAATATTCATTAGCACATATAAATATAATTAATATAATAAAAAACGCAAATAATAATGAATTGCTTTATAATATTTTGTTTAAAAAGATAAAAACAAGATCAGTAGAAAAAGTATAAAAAATTAATAGGAAAAGGTGGTTCATAAATATGGCATCAGTTCAAATTCTTAAATTACTAGCATTATTAATTCTAATAGTACCATTTTCTGGATGTTATTATATACTCAAGAGAAGGAAAGATCTATATCCATTATTGCCTGGAGCTGCTTTACTAGTGTTCTCCTATATAACTTCTTATATATCAAGCATAGCAATCGTTGGTGAGACTAATTTTTTTACACATTTATTTCTAATGCTATCGGGAATATTTTGGCTTTTAGGAATGGTTTATGTCTACTTTACAGATATTTCAAAACAAGAAAGTATATTAATTAAAAAGGAGATTAGGAAATAAAATGGACATTCTTAACGGAGTATTAAATTTAATTGGTATGATATGCCTATTCATCACAGCACTATTCGGTTTTCTTGTATATTTGAGAAAAAAAAGTATACTCAACTTAACACTTATATTTCTCATTATTGGAGCTTCTATGATTACTTTAGGAAACCTATTTTATGAGTGGTATTTATTAGATCTTGAATTTGCTGAGGGTTTTACCATAGGTTTTATGATTTTTTCTGGAGCATCAGCAATGTTTATGATTCTTCTTCCTACAGTTGAAGTAAGACTTGAAAAATTAAACTCAAATTTACAAGACATAATTAAGAAAGCTTCAAATGTAAGTATTAATGTCTCAAATATAGCAAATGAATTAGCTGCAAATGCAAGTGAAGTTAATGTGGCATCTGAGGAAATAGCATCAGCAACTTCGGAAGTTGCTGTTGAAAGTCAAAATGCAATGAAATCATCTCAAGATATAGAGAATATTATGACTTTTATAACGAATGTATCAGATCAAACAAACCTACTAGCCTTAAATGCTAGTATTGAAGCTGGACGAGCGGGAGAACATGGTAAAGGTTTCGCTGTAGTTGCTGATGAAGTACGAAAATTAGCAGAAGAATCTAAAAGTTCCATAGATAATACAAAAATTAAAGTTGGTGATATTATTTCTCGAATACAATCTACAACATCGGCAATGGAAGGGATTAGTGCTTCCACAGAACAACAGACAGCTTCAATGGAAGAAATAACTACTACCGCACAAAAATTAATAGGATTAGCTGAGGAATTAAAAGATTCATTAGATAAAGAAAACTAATAACGATCATCCTTTCTTTATCCAATATTCAAAGCATTTATTAATCGCTAGAATGGAATTTTTTTCCATTCTAGTCTTTAATATTATATTAAAAATATTTGGATATATAATAAAATTTTTTCGTTGAAAATGCATTCCGAAACAATTGTAGTTATAAATTTGTGTGTTTATTTTAGCAATTTAGGGAATTTTTCTTATAATTTAAGTCCCTTATATTATTTTGTGAATGATTAAATAAATTTTTATCTTAGAAAAGACAAGTGGGTAAATTGGTAAAAATTATTATAGCAGATGATGATAAAAATGTTAGGTATTTGTATAAGACATATCTAGATTCAATGGGATACAAAATCATAGGGCTTGCAGAAAATGGATTACAAGTTATAGATATAATAAAAGAAAACGCAGTACCTCCAGATATCATACTAATGGATTATCGTATGCCGATTCTTAACGGTATTGATTCAATAAATGAAATTGTTAAAATGAATCTCAATATTAAATTTATTCTATTTAGCGCTGATGCTCGAATTTCACAAAAAGCTATGCGTTTAGGAATACCATTTATAGAAAAACCAATTTCTCTTGAAAAATTAAATAGTCTTATCCAAGGTGCTGTTAAAAAACCTCTCAATAATATTACAATATGATTTTAATATAATAAATACGTCTAATACGATTACTTTTCTATTAATATTAAAATTATAAAACCTGCTTTCTGAAACAAATAGAAGTTAAAATATAGCATTCTCTTAAGAACATTGAATTTAATAAACTATGAAGGATGGAATGAAAGAACTTCAAAAAAAAATTGAGTTATTTAAGCTTCGGTTGAATAAAGATTTGGTCCTACTATATCAAAAGAAATGGCAAAATCTTAAATTATTACATCTGAAAATTATTAAAAATTTTCATCATAATATGAAATGCTATGGGGTGTTCTTCTTCTTTGTTATTGAACCTTAAATCAAGATTTTTTATGTCTTTAATAATTATCCAATTCATGAAGGAGAATAATTTTAATATTTTTTCATTTATAAATGTATTAGTAGATAATATATTTTCAATTTCAGTTTCCTCCAATCTGTTTAGATATTTTGATATAATTTCCATTATATCGATATTAAAATGAAAATCAGTTAATTGGTAATTTTACGATAAAAGTACTCCCCTTATTCCTACCTTCTGATTCTGCTTGAATAGTTCCCCCATGCAAATCCACAATTTCTTTTGAAATAAATAAACCTAGCCCAGATCCTTGAATATCGATATATTCTAATCCATCACCAAATCTTTCAATTTTACCAAATCTAGTGAAGAGGATCTCCATTTCTCCAATTGTTAATCCAACTCCAGTGTCTATTATAGATAGAATCACCAAATTATCTATTTTTTCCATCTTAACGGTAATATTTCTTTTTGGAGGTGTATTTTTTATTGCATTTGATAATAAATTTCTGAGTACCTGCTCAATTCTTATTCTATCGAAATCAAAATATATTTCGTCTGGTATTTCTAATTTAAGAGAAAGATTTCTTTCTTTTGAGAAGTACTTCATTTCATTTGCACAATCTCTGATCACATGAGAGATATCATTATTTTGTTTCTTTAATATGAATTTATTATATTCTATCCTTGAT
>JAHPYZ010000039.1 GCA_019058425.1 Promethearchaeota archaeon | reverse complement strand
TGCCTCAGATATGTAATCTTTTGGAGCGGGAAATACTCCCATGATTACTCTTGTAGCTTTTATTCCGGATTTACTTAACTTTAACACTTCAACCTTACTATTCCCCCTGATTGGCATAATTTTGTCTTCTAAATGATTTAGATTAATATTTTCAACAAAAAAATTATAAGATTCAGGATTAAGCTCAATACTGTAGATTTTACCTACTGGAGAATGTTTTGCAATAGGTAATGAAAAATAACCAATTCCCGCGAACATATCAACAACAATTTCACCCTCAGTTACAAGAGTAGAAAGATACTTTCGTTCATTGATATTTCCCTTGCTAAACATGATTTTAGTTATATCAAACTTATAAATAACCTCATGCTCTTTATGAGTAACAATCGGATTATCTTCTCCACCTATAAATTCTATTTTTTCAGGTTCCCTAAAAGTTCCTGTTATTTTCCCTCTATTAACATAAACAGATCTTATCTTTGGAAGCATTTCTAAGTATGCTTCAGCGATAATATCTTCTTTATTAAATAACCGTTGATTCAATTTTAAGATGATAACATTCCCTAAAGTCTGAAAACCTCTAGGAAGAAGCGAGAGCTCTTCTTCATTTAAAACATCTTTTAAGGTTTCTTTAATTTTGTTTTTAAAATTCATTATAATTATGTCTAAAAAAGTATATAATAATATAAAATTTGAATTATTTAATTATATTATTTCAGAAATTAATAGGATGATTAAATTGAGTGAAAAAGTCCCAAAAAATAAGTATCTTGTAGAAGAAGAGTTTGAAGATGAGGAAGAAGTAGAAGAAATTAAAGAAGAGGATCTATTAGAGAAAAGTATTTTAAGAATCTTATCAAGGGGAAAAGTTGATTCGAAATTAACCTTAACAAACCTCTTAATCAAATCTGGAATTAAGGATTATGAATTAAGAACTAATTTGTTATCAAACGAAATATTTGCTGAGATTCCCAAAATAGGAAAAACATTGAAAAAATTACGTTTTGAAAAAAAAGTTAAATTTTCCATTTTAAACGGGTCACATGCATATTACATTGATACAAAAAAGAAAATGTTAAGCTTAAAAGAAACTAAATTGGATTTTAATTGGAAAACTTATCATATTCCCGATGGTACTGATGAGATTTATCTTATCTTTAAAATCCCCGGCTCTTCAATAAGCTCACATCATTTTCTCATGAGCTGTTTTCCATCTGCTGAAATTTCAGGATTTAAATTATTTGTAGATAAAAAATTCGAAAAAACTGGAAGCTTTACTATTCAAAAAGAGAAACTTGATGGTTTTTTTGATGAAGATAAATTAATCTTACGATGTAAAACATCAAATAAGGATGTTGATAGGACAGTAAACAAGATTATTCAATTTGGAAGAGAAATTTTAAAAGAATTAATTCAACTTAATTTTAGGTATTCAGAGTTGTTAAGAGTCTTCTTTCCATTTAAGTCCGATTTCTTTCCAGTAATTCCTATTTTTAGATCTAGTAAGCAAGGTATCTTTTATGAAACTAAATTTACTAACACATTGAGAATTGTATATGACTTCCCCAATAATTTTGATGGAAAGTTAATATATGGTAAATACTCTTTAATAATAAATGGAGATAAAGGACAAGAATTTGACGTGAAAGAATATTATGATTTCATTAGCAAAGCTCTTGAATTTCAGACTAAATCGTTCCTTTCTCTTTCAATAGTGAATGATTGGATTATAAATCCAACAAAATCATTGAATTATATGCTAGAAGACGATGATTTACGAAAACTAATTGAAGAATATAAACAGGATATCGATACAGATAGAATAATCCAAGAACGGTTGGAAGAAACTTTAGAAAAGGGTGAATTTTTTAAAGAAATTACTTCAAATCTTCTTCTAACATTATTAGGTGTCTCTCTTTTAGCTGATTGGCCTCCTCTTCAATGGACTGTAGTGGGAATTTTAATATTAATTAATGTTTATTATTTCTATAAAAGACGTAAGAAATTTAAAAGTAGAACCCAAACCTTATAACTACATTCTTTTTTTTTTTTATTTTATTACTAACACGTACTAAATTATATTCAAGTTAAATTATTAAGTAATAACAAATCAATCAAAGTATAATAAATGAGAATTTAACTCATTTTTTACAAAAAAATCGAATTTAAAACAAAAATGATTTAATTATGCCGAGTTTAAACGATCCAGAATTTTTAGTTAACGAGAATAAAGTATGGTTTACTGAAGGTTACTGGCCTGAGGGTGTACCAAAACAGTTAAAAGACGTTGAAGATGTAGAAATTTTACCAATGTGGGACTATTTTCAACATGCTGCTGACTTATATAAAACACGAGACAATGATAGCTGTATTTTCGTATATGGTCCATATATAGAACGTGTGAAGTTAAAAACTATATTTGAATATGGAAAACGGTTTGGGACGTTTCTTTATCGAACTCTTGGGATTAGAAAAGGTGATGTTGTGGCCATTGATCTACCAAATTCTATTAATTTTGTAGTTGCTTATATGGGTTGTCAGTATATTGGAGCTATTGCACAAGGGATTAATCCTACTTACAGACCGATGGAGCTTTTACATTCTTTAAATATGACTCAAGCAAAAGTATTTGTTATGATGGATATGCTATATATAGCTGGTCCTAAGGATGTTCTCCCAAAAACAGATGTAAAATTTGTAATACCTTCAAATTTTGTAGATTTTATGACTGCAGATGCCGCCACTATTGAGAAGTTAGGTGTTCCAACTGCTCGTGACAAAATACCTGATGAAACTGAACATTATAAAGTTTATTGGATGGATAAAATTATTAAAGAAACACAGCCAGAAGAAATTAAGGTTGATATTGATCCTTGGACAGATCCTGCGATATATCTCATGACTGGAGGGACTACTGGACTACCTAAAGTTGCAATGCTTTCACATGCTAATCTAAGTGCTAATCTAAATATGGTTAAGGATTGGACAGGTCTTGGACCGGGGGTTATAACTATTGGAGCAATTCCATTTTTTCACAGCTTTGGTATGACTTGTGTCATGAATTCTGCTCTTGGGATAGGAATGATTATGCTTCTATTCCCAAAACCGCCTGCAGATGATGTACTATGCGAAGCAGTCAATAAGATAGATGCTAATGAAGGAATAATATATACAGGAGTTGAAATGTGGTTTAAGAGGTTTACAGATTTTGTAGAGGAAATGGGTGTTGAGGAATTTAAAAAGAAATATGATTTGTGGAAGAAACTGAGGTATGCCACACAAGGTGCAGGTCCATTGCATTCTTATGTACAAGATCCTTTTGAGTCAATATTTTGCCCAATACGGGCAGGTTATGGATTAACAGAAAGTTCGCCTGTACATAGTGTTGCTCCTTTTTGGGGTCCAACCAAGGATGGAAAATTAGGATTACCAATTCCAGGCGCAGATTGGGCTATATTTCCTTCTGATAATTTTGAGGCAGGACCTATTTGTGATGGAACTAAAGAAAGAGGAGGTTTTGGAATCGAAAATACAGGAGAGATATGTCTTGCTGGACCACATATAATGTTAGGTTATTTAGGCAAACAGAAAGAACAAGAAGATAATTTGAAATATTGGGGCGGGAAGCGTTGGTTACTTACAGGTGATATAGGATTTATGGACGAACACGGATGGGTTGAGATACGAGATCGTAAAAAATCGCTAATTAAGGTATCTGGTCATTCTGTGTTTCCAAAAGAGGTAGAGGAATTATTAGCTCATCATAAAATGGTAGATGAAGTTGCTGTTGCGGGGATACCTGATGAATACAGCGGCGAAGCAGTAAAAGCGTGGGTTACACTGAAAAAAGGATTTAAGGCTGATCGTGATATAACAAGTGAGCAATTGAAAGAATGGGCAAGAGAAAACATGGCAAAATGGAAATCCCCTAAATACATTGAATTTGCAAGGAAACTACCAATTAGCGCGACTGGTAAAGTCCAAAGACGTGAGTTACAGGAAAAAGATTTGAGTAAGCTTGAACAAGGAAAATCAATAAAAGGTTAGAAAGTTAGACTTGTACAACTTGATATCACTTTTAAATTCTATTTGTTTATCTTTTTTTTAATTACTTTTTAAAATCATCCCATTTAATAATTCATTTAATTTCATGCTTCCTTTCTTCCCAGAACTCCTATATCCTGCCATTGTAATAGAAAATAAAAAGCCATCAGTAGTTTCAATTTGTACAACAAAAATTTTCACTTTTTTATTCAAGGAGACTTTATCGATTTTCAATATAGGAATCTTAAACCCTTCGTTGAATTTATCTATAATTGGCTCTGTGTCTGTTAAACTTATTTGTGATTTCTTAAGAAGTGATAATTCTTGAGACGTTAATAATATCCTTCCAAGTTTCATAGTTAGCTGCCAATCTTTATCAACATCTCCTTGACAGAAATATCCTTCTGAATTGAAAAGTAAAGACATAATTTTTTTTATTTTTTAATTTAAGCTAAATTATACCATTTTCTTATTTGTATTTTTCCTTAATGTTTTATTGCCTATATGCTTCATTATAAAATTTTACACAGATTTTTAAACGTAAATTAGTACTAAAAATATTAAATAATATAATAAAATAAATGAAAAAAATGTCACTTCAAATAACTCGGGACTTTATGCTTCAGGAAAAAATGATTTCCTTAAAAGATAAAGGAAAAATAATGAATCTAAATAAAGAAGTAATTGGTACTTTCGCTGGTAAATTAATAAAGATTGGTAATACTTACCGAATAAGAGATCTTGATGAAAATCCCGTATTAACAGTTCATGAAAAAGTAATTTCAATGCGTTCCACTTATAAGTTCTATAAAGGTGGAGAACAAGATGAAGATAAATACATAGGAAAATTAAAAAGAAAGCTGGTTTCAGTTAAACCAAGTTACTGGTTTGAAGATCCAAGTGAGAATAAAGTTTTTACAATGAAGGGAAATATTTTTACCCTGAAATTTAAAATCCTAAAAAATAATAAAGTAGTTGCTGAAATTCATAAGAAACTTTTCAAGAGTTTAATTAAGGGAACGTATGGAATAAAAATGACGCCTGATTTAGATGATGATTCTGCTATGCTCATTTTAGGAATTGTATTAATGCTTCATCATGAAAAAGAAGAAAACCGTTAAAATTCAATTTGTTTAACTTTTTTTATTTATAAAATAGTTGATGTCTTGCTTATGTTGTGTAGATATCATGAACAAATTTAAAAATAGTATATATTTATATTTGTAAAAGGTTATGTAATTTATACACGTTTGTGATAATTCTTATTTTAGTGGGTTAAATGAGCCAAGATCAATATACTCTAATTAAATTTGCATGTCCAAAGTGCGGTCTAGAAAAGGGCGTACCAGTTCCACTCAGTTTGTTTACTCAAAAAAAATTTGGGCATGTTAAAATACAAGTGCCTAAAGGTGCTGTATGTGAAGATCATGATTTTATCGCTTTTTTAGATCTCGAAGAACGAATTATTGGTTACGAATCGGTTGATATTTCATTATCCTCTCTAGCTAAATTTGAAACACAAGAGGATGGTTCTACCAGAGATGGAAGACAAATTACAATTAAAGAAATTGTAGAAATATTGGGATTTCGTTGCTTTTCTGGTTTACTTCATGCGAAATTGTTTAATTATCCATTTTTCATTATCATGCCAGAGGAAGAAAATACAATAAATATGCACATTTTAGACAATATCCTTGTTGAAGCGATGCCAGATATATATAAAAATACCAGAAATTTAGAAGTACTTACATATCCCGGCGATATCTATCCTGTTGCTACATACTTTTACGCATTGGTTAAGCATAGAAATAGAAATGCACTCCTGATTAATACATATAAAAATCTTGTTCAAAAGCCTTGGAATACTGATTTACAACTAGAAAGAGCGATAATTAATTCTGCTATCTCAAAAGAGGAGACAAATGAACAAGTCAAATTTCTATCATTTTACTTTTCTAAGTTTCTTGAAGATGTTGATAAGACAATTATTATATTAAATTCGGTTAAGAAGATCTCTAAAAAAGATTTAGTAAAAAAATTACAAAAGATAGCGATTACTTCAACCATTACAAAAACTTACTTAAGCATCATAAAAGAGTTCATTCATAAAAGAATGGATCCTGTTTTAGCGAAAAAAATTCAGGATTAATAAAACCTATAAAGAAGTAAAAGGATAGAAAATCCTGACTATCATTCAAAAAAATTTAATTTGATTATTTATTTAAGCGTTTATAAGTTTTACTCATAATTTTATAGATATTTAAATATTCTTTAAACAGTTTATCATAGAGATCTCTATTATCTGGATTCGGAGTAAAAATATTTGCTATCTCACAGCAATTTTGAATTTCATCCCATTTGAGGTATCCGAGTCCTACTGATGCAATATAAGCAGCACCTCGAGCATTTGCTTGTATAGGATCTGAAACTTGTTTAATCTTTCTGTTAAGAACATCCGCAAAGATTTGACACCAGATATCACTTTGGGCTCCTCCTCCAATTATGTTTAACTCTGGCATAATAATACTATTTTTTGGTAATCCTCGATCCTTTATGACCCATTTTCTAATGAAGTTTTCAATGGTATTCAATAACCATCTAACATTATACGCAACGCCTTCAAAAATCGCTCTTATTATATGCTCTCTTGACATTTCAAGAGAGAGATTATATAAGCCTCCTCGAATAGTAGGATCATCAATAGGTGATCGTTCTCCTATAAGCCATGGGGTAAAAATGAGGTTGTTTGAACCAGCAGGAACATTCTCGACAATTCGATCAAAGATTTTATATACATCGGGCACAGCTTCTTCCTTTAATAAGTCATCCTTATGGTATAAAATTTTGTCTCTCAGAAAGGATAATGCTCCTCCTGCAATTTCTTGTTCATTTCCTGTAAGATATCTTCCTGGTATCGCAGAAGGCAATGTACCCAAATTATGAGCAATATCTACTCCTTTATGAGGTATGTGTAGAAAAACCCAATCACTTGTACCAATATATATATGTCCCTCATAATTCCCAACTGCGCCTGATCCTATAGTTGCAGAATGTATATCTGGAGCACCCATCACTACTTTAGTATTTTTTTCTAATCCTAACTCATCAGCTAACTCTTTTTTAATTGGACCTAATATATCTGTTGAATTTTTGAGTTCTGGTGGAAATTTATTCTGTGGTACTTTAAACATCTTTAGTAATTTCTTTGAGTAATGGATATTGTTAGGATCTCTTGTATCAGTTACCCAGTGAAGTGTGATTGATGCAAATGATGCAGCAAAATTTCCTGTTAATTTCATGTTAATAAAATCTTGAGGTTCTAAAAACATGAATGTTCTATCATAGATCTCTGGAAATTCATTCTTAATTACCAATATATGTGCAATGGGATCTTTACCAGGTAAAGTTGGACCACCAGAAGCTCGTTTTAATAATGTTAATATTTTTCTTACATTATATCCCGAAACTTTTAGAAGACCTTTATTAAATCGTTCTATATATTTCGCTCCTCTCGTATCCATCCATATAATAGAATTCATCAGATGGTTACCATCTTTATCGACTGCAACCGTTCCACTCCATTGACTAGAGTTGCAGATACCCACAATATCTTCTACTGGTACACTTCCCCTGTCAATCACTTTTTTAACAGTATTTTTTATAGCATTCCACCAATCATCTGGATTTTGTTCGATAGAACCACCTTTAAATGCGAAAATTGGGGTTTCTTGAAAAGCCCATTCAATAACTTCTCCTTTTATAGAGACAATCGCGGATTTTGGACCTCCAGTGCCATGATCTATGGCTAGAATATATTTCATTTGAGAATCTGACATATTTATAATAAATGTTGTTAAAGTAAATAAAGATTTTTTTAGGATGACTTTTATATAATTCCAAATTTCAAAACAAAAACAAACTTAATTTTTGATGTTATAATTTACTAATTAATTTAGTTACCAAAATATTACTAATTTTGAGTTATTATGTCCAGTATGAAATATGAAGAAATGAAAGATAAGATTGAAAATATCGTCAATCAGCCAATTAAGAAATTTAAACCAGAGGAGATTAAGGGGATAATTGAAAGATATGAGAGAAATCATCCAAAATCCAAAGAGGCATATGAGAGGGCACGTAAAATCATTCCTGGTGGTGTTGAACATAATCTCGCATTTAATCACCCATTTCCTTTAGCAAGTAAAAAGGTATACGATTGCTATATGGAAACTGTAGATGATGTTGTTTTAACTGATTATTTAATGTGTGGTGGCCCAATTATTTTAGGTCATCAATATAAACCGTTAATTGATAAGGTTGTGGAAGTCATTCAAAAAAATGGACCTTGCCACGGAATTACCAATGAATACGAATATTTAGCTGCTGAACAAGTTCAAAAATATTTTCCTTCATGTGAAATCATCAGATGGTTACAATCTGGAACTGAAGCTGATATGCTTGCTATAAGGATTGCAAGAACTTTTACAAATCGTAAATGGATAATTAAAATTGGTGGATCATATCATGGATGGTCTGACCAACTTGTATATGACATGCATGTTCCCGGAACAAAATTATTAGAATCTCATGGAATACCAAAAAATGTATTCAAATGGATTGATTCATGCCCTCCAAATGATATTGAGATTCTAACACAAATGTTTAAAGAAAAACGTAAAGTTGCTGCCGTAATTGTTGAGCCTATGGGTGGAGAATCCGGAGGTATTCCAGTAAGACCTGAATTTAATAAAGAAGTAGAAGAACTATGCCACGCGAATAAAGCTTTAATGATATCAGACGAGGTTGTTTGCGCTTTTAGATTGCACATGGGTGGAGGACAAGCATATTTTGGTTATACTCCTGATATTTCTGTGTTTGGAAAAATCATAGGACACGGTTTTCCTTCTGCTGCTGCTGTTGGAGGAAGAGCTGATGTTATGAGTGTGTGTGCTGCAGGAGTAAGTGGAGGTAAGAAAGCGTACTCTGGGGGAACTGTAGCAGCAAATCCATTAACTTGCGCTGCAGCTTTTTATGCATTAAAATTTGTAGAAGAGAAAAATGCTACAGAAAAAGCTATAAAAGCTGGTAGCAGATTATCAAATGGATTAAATAAAATATTCGATAATTATGACTTACCATGGTTTTCTTATAATTATGGAGGTACAGTACATTTTCATACAAGTTGCTTATTTGGACTTGATTTAGGGGATCCAAAACAAGCTGGAGAGCTACCTAAAAGAAAAGATTTTATGGGTGAAATGGGGGCTGCACTTGTTGACCAAGAGACTATCTCGGTAGCTGGGAGTAGATTTTACACTTGTATGCTTCATTCTGATGAAATCATTGATGAAACAATTCAAAAAATTGGTAATATTTGTCAAAAAATTGAGTGAGCTTTAAACAGTAAAAGCCCATTCTCCTTTTCTCATTATTGACTCTGTTTTTCCATTTTTTAAGATGCCATCTACATCCATTTTATCTGAACCAATCATAAAGTCTATGTGTATTTTACTAATATTGCCACCAATATCAGAAAACTCCTCATCAGACATTTTATTACCATTTTTCACAGCAAATTTGAAACCTCTACCTATAGCAATATGGCATGAGGCATTTTCATCAATTAGAGTATTGTAAAATAACAATCCTGATTGTGAAATGGGTGAGCTGTGTGGAACAAGGGCAACCTCCCCTAGTCTTTTTGCTCCTTCGTCAGTTTTAAGCAAAGTGTGCAACATTTCTTCTCCTTTTTTAGCAGTTGCTTCTACAACACGCCCTTTGGAAAAAGTTAAGCTTACCCCATCAATTAAAACATCTGTATGGCGAGGTTTTGTTGAAGTTACAATACCTTCTGTATGATCTCTATGTGGCGTTGTGAAAACTTCCTCAGTAGGTATATTTCCTACAAAATCAATACCACTTTGAGTTTTAAATCGTGCACTTCCCCAAGAATAACCCTTAGGTAGCCCAATAGTAAGATCTGTCCCTGGACCATTCAATTTCAATGACATATATTTCTTGTTATTTAAAAAGTTGCTTCTAGCTCGGAGTTGTCTGATATGTTCTTCCCACGTTGCAATTGGGTTTTCATTTTTAACCCGACATATTTCAAAGATAATATCCCAAAATTTCGCTTTCTGAGTCTCATTAGAATCATTTGGAAATACTTTATCTGTCCATCCATCAACAGGAGCAGTAATTGCTGTCCAATTCACCGCACTTTTTGATATTAAATCACCAAAAGTTTTTCTATGTTTAGCATAAGCATTAAAAGTGGTTGACATTAAATCAGGATCTTGACCATCGAGTAAATCAGGATTAAAAGCAGCAAAAATAAGTACTGCATCCCCTTCTGATCCAAACTGATATTGACAATCAGTTCGCCAAGTGGGATATTCTTCAAAAGAATCTCTTGGAGCATGTTCAAATCGACTTTTACGTAGCTGATCATCGTCCCAAAAAACTTCTACAAATCTCGCTCCTACTTGATATGCTTTCTTTGTTATTAACCGTACTAATGGAGCTAATTCTATTGGTGTTCCGTAAGTATATGCTGTAGGTCCACCAATCAGTAACCGCTGCCCAGGTTGAATATTAAGGCCGATTTTCACAATAACTTCTGCGAATTTCTCTAAATTTATTTCAAATTCTGAAGACATTAAAGCTCACTTTAAATTTTGATAATTCCCAAATATTTTATTTTATTTCAAATCTTTTTTAAAATTATCTTTTTATGACTTATGGTAAATGAAAATTAAAATGAGAAAACAAAACGAAATTACAAAGACTTCAGATTTATTCAATAAAGATGGCTCTCTTGTACAGAGAGGATGGGCAAGAAAACCATTATTAAGGTATAACAAAGATGATATTGGAAAAGGGTGGTCACGAACAAAAGAATGGGATCATTTCTCTATATTAAACAAAAAATTTGGATTTCAACTTACAATTGGAGATATTGGATATCTTACTCAAATGAGTTATGTATGGCTTGATTTTGAGAATAAAGAAAGAGAAGGGAATGGAGAGTTTAAGTTTTTTACTAAGTCTAAGCTCCTGCCGCTTTGTTCTCTAGAAAATAGTAAGATTGAATTTCCCTCTAAAAAATTTAAGGCAACTATTGAAAAAAGAGGGAATCAGAGAATATTGACTATTGATGATCCAACTTTTATGGATAAGGGGATTAAAGGAACTATTACTCTTAATGATAAACCAGAATGGGATAATACCGTAGTCGTAACAGGTTATAAGGAAGATCCTCGACTGTTTTATTATAATCATAAAATCAACATGATACCCGCTGAAGGATCGATTCAGATTGGTACTAAAGATTACTCTTTTGAACCAGAAACATCTTTTGGTCTAATGGATTGGGGACGTGGAATTTGGCCTTATCATACACATTGGTTATGGGGATCTGCGTGTGGAATGGTAAATGGGATGCCTATTGCTTTTAATATTGGATATGGATTTGGAGATTTATCAACACATACTGAAAATATCATTTTCTATGATGGAAAGGCTCACAAAATTGACGAAGTAACCTTTCACCATGAAGATCGAGATCCTTCAAAGCCTTGGAAATTCACGAGCAATGATGATAGATTTAATATGACTCTGACTCCTTTGATTCCCCACAGGGAAAAATTAAATTTTGGACTGATATATCTGAATTCTTCCCTTCTTCACGGTTTATATACCGGAGATATGGTATTAGATAATGGCGAGAAGATACATATTGATAGTCTATTAGGTCATGCAGAAGATATCATTTGGCGCTGGTGAACAAAAAGAACAGTTTTTACCAAGTGGTTTTATTTACGATATCTTACAGAAAACTTTATTAATAATTAGACGAAAATAAGATTTATTGGAACTTTTAACTTATTTGAAAGGAATTTAATTTATATTGAAATAAAATAAAGAGAGGTTAATATAATGGGATTTGGTAAAGTTGCATCAATAATTGCCGCAATTATAGGATTAGCAAGTATTCTCCTTAGTTTTATTTTTCCCGCTTTATTTAGCTGGTATAGATATGAAGTATCGGGGTTGGGAAGTTCAGGAGGATGGTATCTTACCGGGATTGGAACTGTTATTGATATAGGAGATACTGTTCCTATGACAATGTCCATATTAGGGGTAGTTGGCGGAACTCTGGTAATTATTGGATCTATTTTATGTATTGTAGCCATCGTTAAGGAATCGAAAGGTATGGGTGCTCTTGGGGGACTTCTGATGCTTTTAGCACCTCTTCTCTTGGTGATTGATTTTTTAGTTGGTATGAGTGAACTTGCTGGAGTTATCAGAGATAATATGGATCTCTTCATCACTAGAGACTGGTATTGGGAACACTTTTTTGCTCTTGTTTATGATTATACCTGGGGATTATGGGTTGGTTTTTTTTTAGGGATAGCAGGTGGAGCTTTGGGATTAATAGGTGGAATAGCACTTTAAATTTATAGAACAAGCATAGATGGGTAATGCATGATAAATTAAGGAATAATAGAAATTGAAATACTAAATTATTAAATGTTCTGTCCTTGAAATAACCTCATCTTGAATCTCTTTTCCTAAATCAGTAAAGTAGGCAGAATAACCTCCAACTTTTACGATTATATTCCTATAAGGTTCTGGATTCTGTTGAGCTGCTTTCAATACTTCTGTAGATACAACAGTAGGTTGAAGCTGTTGACCTCCTAAACTATAATAAGTTTTTAGCAGAGAAATCCACTTTTTTCGAGTTTCTTTAGTTTTACCAATCCCAGATGGATGCATTCGTATATTAACTGCACAGCCACAAACATGCTTAAAATCAATAGCAGCTACTGATCGCAACACACCTGTTGGACCGTTCTTCTCAACATTGTATGGATTACAACTTGCAGCAAAAGGTTTCCCAGCAAGTCTACCATCTGGCGTTGCAATACCTATTCTTCCATCATATGTGTGAGAAGTCATTGATATAATAAAAGGAGCGTAAACTCCACCTCTATAAGTTTTATAATCATAAGTTTCTTCAAATATTTGAGTTGTAACTTCTCGAGCAAGTTCATCACATTCAGGGTTTCCATTTCCCCATTTTCCTTCAAGATCTAAGATTATTTTATGGATTTTTTCATATTTACCAGTGAAATTATTATCAATTGCTTCTAATAACTCTTTAAAGGTGAATTTTTTTTGTTCAAAGATGAGTTTTTTAATTACATATAGAGAATCGATCAAATTTGCAATACTATTCATTATAAGAATCCCTTCAGCATCATAATAAGCACCTCCTTGAGTTACATCTTTTTTACTCTTAAAACATCCTCGCATGAATGTAGATATGAAAGGAGCAGGAAAATACTTAGCAAATAATTTATCACGTATAGTAGTTGCCAATACTATTTTTTGGATAACAAAATTTATTTGCTGATAAAATGCATCAAGAAATTCATCGAACGCATCAAAACTATTTGGATTACCTGTCTTTAATCCCACATTATTTACTAAACCACCTATTGTTAAGCAGTTGCCATTTCGAAGTGTCATATCCAGAGTTCTACACAATAAAAGAGCTGAAAAACCAATTCCTCCAGTTTTTCCAGGACTACACATATCCACACAACCTGTGATTGAATAGGCATTCGCATCTTTTTGAGTAATACCTCGTTTTTTTAATGCTTCAATACAAACATTATCATTTAGTATAGATATACTTGAATATCCATTGTATTGGATTTCAGCAACCTTCATATATAGTTCTTCAGGACTATTATCATGAAAACGAACAGCAAAATTAAGGGAAGCTTTTGATCTATCTGCTGCTTCTAATACAAGATATGTAAGATCGTTTGTGGCATCTTCACCTACTTCATTTAAACCTCCTACTGTCACCGGTTCTGAACCTTCAAATCGTTGGCTAAAATCACTTAGTGCGTTAGAATAAGGACGAATATTATGACTCATTATATTCAAGACTAACTCTTCAAGTAGTTCTCTTGCTTCTTCTCGAGTAATAAGACCTTTTTTAATATCTGAGCTATAAAAAGGATAAAAAAGTTGATCTAAACGACCGGGTCCATGCACATTAAACGGTATCGCTAAATCTACAGTATTTTTAACAGTCCAAAATAATTGCACTGCTTCTCTAAATGTAGTAGGTGATTGAGTTGGTATTCGCTTACATGTCTCATACATAGTTGATAACACTTTTTTTCTCTCAACATTACTAGTCTTATTTAATTCATCTTTAATTTTTTCTGCTAGTCTGTGCGAATAAATTATTATAGCTTCAAGTGTTATTTCAGTCGAATGTAAAAAATATTTTTGTTCATCAGTCAAATCTTTATTCTTTTCTATTTCATCCCGGATTTCCTTCTGCATAGATAAAAGTCCTTTCTTCAAGATTGTCTCAAAATCAAGAACTAAATGACCTTGCCATACACCAATCACTGCACAAGGAGATATTACTATATCATTTTGAGCTGTTTTTAATGGTAAATGAGATAAGAATTCATATGCTTCACCTGTATATACTTCAGAATTTGCATATTCTTTTTCTAGAATATCAGCGAGTGTTTTTTCTTTCCAATAAGGAATAAGTTTCGTAAGTAGGACTTTTTTGGCTTCTTCTTTAATAGTATATGGATTTATTTTTCTTTGTTCTAATGTATCTGTTCCAAGAGTTGTAATAGGTGCTCCAATTTTTATGGTATTGTCAAGTAATTCATGAAGGCCATCAGGACCAATTTTACTTATCATATATGACATATAATGCTTATTACTTTCTTTCATATACTTTTTCATTGTTTTTGCATCAAGTTCAATTTCAAAAACTTTATTCCATATTCCACGTTCAATATCAACAGGTATTCCGATGAAATTTTCTGTCCATTTTCCCGCTATTCGATCGTCATGATCTATATATAGAGTCATGTTTTCAAGAACATTTTTCATTGAAAGTGCAACTCTTATGCCAAGAGATAACCCCTTATTTTGAGTTTCCTTCCATTTTTCAGTATAGAGTTTGGCTCTCTCTATAGATATTAAAGGAATATCATCAAGGAGTCTTCTTCTTATCCTTTTTATTCTTTCACTTGCGTTATCAATAAATTCCATATTTTTTACCACGTCTTAAAACGGTTTTTTAGGGATTTGGAATTTTATAAAACTCCCAGAAATAAATCAATCTTTCTGATAACTAATTAAAAATTATATAGTAGAAATATTTATAATTTGGTATTTTAGAACAGATTAAGAGGTCTAAAACACTCTATAACTTAATGATTAATAACAACATGGAAAGAATATTGTTGGAACAGAAGTGTAATATTTTGGAGGTCTTCTTCTGACACTTCACCCATATCTCTATATAAATTCCCCATTCCAACTTTTTCATATTTTGTTTTTGTTAATTTATTATATGGCATAAGATGTACTGGTCCATTATAATTTAAATTATTCAAGAAGGAAGCTATACTTTTAATAGTATCTTCATCCATATTAACACCTGGAATTATTGGAATACGAGGAATAATTCTTTCACTGCCAACTTTTGAATGTAACGTAGAGAAATTAGCTAAAATTTTATCATTCGGTACACCAGTGTATTCTTTATGAACTGAAGAATCAATATGCTTAATATCAAATAGAAAAAGATCTACATATTCAGTTAAATCTTCTATTATATCATCGTTAAAATAGCAACAAGTTACTATTGCTGTATGGATACCTCTTTGTTGCAGAGCTTTAAGTATTTCTAAAAGAAATTTTATCTGCATTGTAGGTTCTCCCCCTGAAATAGTTAACCCACCTCCCGAATTATCAAAAAATGGTTTATCTCTTAGAACAATTTCAACTAATTCTTCGACTAATATTTCTTTTCCAACCATTTCCATAACTTGATTTGGACATACTTCGACACAAGTTCCACAAGTTGTACAAAGTTCTTCATTTCTCACAATTTTATCTTCTTGTAATTGCAGTGCATTATTTGGACAAGCATTAATGCAACTCTCACATTTTAAACATTTCTCTTCAAAATAAGATATTTGAGGCGTTAGTTTTTGTGATTCAGGATTTTGGCACCAAGCACACTTTAAAGGGCATCCTTTTAAAAAGATTAGAGTTCTTATTCCTGGTCCATCATATATCGCATAATTTTGAATGTCAAATATTAATCCTTTCATAATCCTATTTAGACTATTATATGTTCAGTTCTTGAGATACTTTCATCTTGAAATTCTTTTCTAAAATTATTTATAAATAAAATTAGAATAAAAATTAACTATTATTATTAAAATACGGCATTTTTATTTCTCAAAATTAGTATATTAAAAGATATAATTGACTTAAATTTAAAAACATTCTTTATAACTAAAATTGCGAATATATTCAACAAAAGAATAAATATTAAAACTGCAAAAATTTAATTATATAACTATAAATTCTTTTAAAGCTCTAAAAAAAATTCGTATTGTTAGAATTGAAAGAGAAATGGATAAATTTATCAGAATTAGAGTGAAATGGAACTAATAGGTTATGACTAATTATAAGTCTATTGTAAAAAGTCTTCAAAAACATTATCCTGACGCAATGGATGTAGCAATCATTAGTAAAAATGGAAAAATTCTTTTTTCCACTTCAAAATGGGATGTTAAAGGAGACCTTAAAGCATTTCTCGCAAACTGGTCTAGTGGAACTGCTCAGTCAGTGGAAATTAACGGAATTAGGTATTCAATCCTTCAAATGGAACCGGAGAGGTTCATTGGGACCAATCGCCATAAGAAGGGACACTTAGTAGGAGCAGCTACTCCAGATGGCGATAAATTTATGATCGCACACGTGAAAGCTAAAGCTAAAGGTTGGTTTCACATGGCATATCCAGCAGTAGCAAGAGCAGCAGCAATGATGAAAAAAGGATCAAAATCACAATTTATTGAATCAGAAGTGGATTTAGCGAATGAAGAGGCTTCAATAGTTAAGGCTCCTCAAATTAAATCAACCAAACACTCAATCGATCCATACCTTAAAGCTGAAATTGAAGGATTTATTGAATGGATGAAACACCAAGAGGGTCTTTACAGTTACATCTATTATGCATTACAAGAAAATGATAGCGATAAGATTTCTAAGTTAGCTGAATTATATCATGAATTATATCGTTTATTTTATGAATAACTAAAATAATAAAATTAGAATTTATTTCATAATTTATTGAGAGTTCATTTTAGGACTTAATTAAAGAAAGTGCATCTTTAGTTAATTTCTTAATTTCTTCAAATTTACCTTCAGAAATTAAATCTTTTCTAACTATCCAACTTCCACCACAGGCAATTACATTAGGTAATTCCAAATATTTATTTAAAGAATCATTATTTATTCCGCCAGTTGGTAAATACTTCATTTCAGGGTAAGGACCTGCTAAATTTCTTAACATTTTTGGACCGCCTGAAAGATCTGCAGGGAAAAATTTTACGACTTTTAATCCCCTATCAAGTGCCCATTCTACCATTGTTGGTGTATTAACACCCGGAATAATGGGGATATTTTGCTCAATGCAATAATCGACAACTTTGGGATTGAATCCAGGTGTTACTATAAATTGAGTACCCGCATCTACAGCATGCTTTACTTGTTCAACCTTTAGGACTGTACCTGCTCCAACAAAAAGATTTGGTAGCTCTTTCATTAAGATTTTAATAGATTCAGCTGCTGCTTCTGTTCTAAATGTAACTTCTATAACCGGAAGCCCCGCCTCAATTAAAGCCTTTCCTAATGGAACAGCATCATTCTTATTATTAATAGTGGCGACTGGTATAATTTTCAATTCTCTGATTTTCTCATATATATCCATATTTTACCACGATAAAAATATATTAATATAATTAATTGAATATAGAAATTATATATCGTTTTTTTAAATTATCCCTTTTTGATCTTATATACAACATGAACCTTTAGTATAATAATTTGGAGTGATTTGGAACTTTTTTTCTTAAGCTGATCCAACTCATTATTATTTACAGTATTATAAGCAAACAAACCAAAATAAAGAATAATAAGATTCATTAAACTTACTTGGTTTTATAATTTAGACGATTTTAACTAATAAAGAATAAAAAATGTAAAAAAAAAGGTTAATATCTACTTTCTAGATTGACAATAATGATCAATTTGAAAAATAGATTTATCTTAAACCCATTTCAGCTAGTTTCCTCCTATTTTCAGCAACAATATCAGGTGTAAGCTTATAGTATCTCCAGAACAAGATTAATGTAATTAGAACGAGAATCGCAGGTACTATCGCTGTGTGAATTCTGACTCCAAATAAAGCTAATCCGTCTTGCACAGCTTGACCAGGTACATAACCTGTAAACACATGGCTCAATGCTATAGTTATAGCGATAAATGATTGCCCAAACTTTATGATGAATGATTGAAATCCATAATATATTGATTGCTGACTTTTTCCAGTTCTAACAGCAATATCATCAAGGACATCTCCCATTGTGGGAGGATCGACATACCAATGTCCTCCTATCCCTATACCAAAAAACAGTAAAAAGATTGTCCAACTTATTAAATCTGGAGCAAAAATCAAGGGTATAAAGGTTAGAAACAATAATATACCTGCAGCTATACTCATCTTTCTATTATCATTAACTCTATGAGCAATTAAAGTCCATATGGGTGTTGAAATGAGTGCACCAAGGAGCATTGCACCTAATAAGAATATAATTGCTTCATCACCCATAAGTAGTAGATTAAATGATACGTATAAAGCGGATGTTTGTATCATTACTCCTCCTACTTGATATCCAAAGAAAAATATGACCTTCATCATAAATGTTCTATCTTTAAAAACCCTCACAGTAGATTTTATAAATGGTTCTACTTCAAAAACTTGATTAGTGTCTTTTCTTTGTTGATAAAGACTTTTAACTTTATCATCTTCATATACTCCTGGAATAACAAACAAGAACAAGATAAAGCCAAAAATTACACTAAAAATAGCTGCGTTTACATAAGTTTGAGCGACACCTTCCTCTATGAAGAATAATGAGGGTAGAATAAATGCAAGAACAAGACCTAAAATTCCAAGTATCGTTCCATACCCTTGAACCGTTCTTCTTTCTTTCAATCCTCTAAATTTGTCAGGGTATAGAGAAATCACGTTTACATCGTATAAAGTCAATAAAGTATCATAAAGAATGAGTGTTCCTAAATACCACGCGAAGATTAGCCATTGATTTCCTATGGGATCTGCATGCCAAGCTGTTGGTACGAGAAAGATTAATAAGTATGATATCAACCAAGGAATCGCGCCAATAAGCATCCATGGAAATCGTTTATATCCTTTTTTCTCCCAAGGCATATGAATTTTTTCCATTAACCAACCAATAAAAGGATCATTTACAGCATTCCATATTGAATATAACGTAAATGCTAAAGCTGCTAAGGTTACAGGTAATTGAATTACGTTTTCATAAAAAAAGAATACATAAAATCCAAAAGCAGCGCTAATCCATTGTCCAAAAAGCTCTCTCGACCCATATGAAGCCATGATACGTTTTTTATATCTAATCTCTTCATTTCTAACTTCTGACATTTTTTAAAACTCCTTTCTTTGTTCCTCAAAAACATCTATAATTGGTATTTTTGAGAAGTATGTTTTTTCTAAAAATTAAATATTAAATATGTTTTAAACGTTAATCTTTATAATTGTTTATAAATAGTTCATAAATGAAGTTATTGTAAAAAATCCTAATAAATTAATAATTTTAATAATATTCAATTTGTACTGTAGAAAGATTTTTAATTGCCACTTTTTTTTGATCCCATAATTCTTTTGCTCTTTTGACCCAAATATCAAACTCTTTTATGTTATCAGGATAGTTCTCATAATGCTTTTTTATCTTACCAGCAAGACCATTAGCTTGCAATAATCTTCTCATATGTTTAAATGATAATTTTCTTCGGATTAATCCACCTAAAATTTTAAAAATAAATTTCAGCATTTCACCTGCGCTCATTTCTTCTTCATATTCTTTATTAGGTTCAGGAATATCATCTGCCTCACCAGTTTGGTAAATTAATCCCTTTTTTAAAAAGTAATTCCATTCCTTTTCATCAAAATTCAAAACTCCAGATAATTGAGTAAAAAGGCTGGCAAATTTTGCTCCCTGATCTCTAAAATACTTCACATTGATTTCCCAGAGAATATCTGTACTTAATTCTTTTCCATTCTTAAGCGCTTTTTCTATAACCTCCAAGGCAATCATACATAACATCCAAGTTGCAGTTACTCCATGACCTGAAAAAGGATACGTTATTACTGAAGCATCTCCAATGCATAAAAAGTTATCTCCTACTAAAGAATATGGAGGACGTCTATAAGGAGTGCTTCCCTGTTCCTTTTTAGTGATCTCATAAGGTGGAAGTTTCATTCTTTTTAAAAAATCCTCTCGAGCTAATCGAGCATTGTCAAATGATCCAGGTTGCCCTACTCCTAGGATTGCACCTTCTTTTTCATAAGAGGGACCAAACCATAATAACCACCATTGATACCCTGTGTCTGGTACTGGATGGGGTTCTTGTGGATTCTTCCATTTAATATATTGTAAAAGAACATACATAACATCGTTAGGACCTAATTTAAAAGTTTCAACTCCATAGTCTTCTGGTAAGGAAGTTCTTATCACGGCATTCTTACCTGATGCATCAATGATTAATTTTGCCCTATATTCTACACTCTTACCTTTTTTATTAGCAATAAGGCCCACTAATTGATTCCCTTCAAAAATACACTTTTTAAATTCACATGAAAAATCTATTATTGCACCATCTGACTCAAGAACATTATAGATCCGATTTAGAAAAGGAGTCAGTCTTACTATTGTTTGAAGTGATCGTATTTTAATTTCTGTCTTAAAATCGGGTGTGACCGCTATAGAAGTATCTCTAATTTCAATACAATCAGGTTGTCCGACTTGAAATGGTGGAATCCCCGCTTTTTCAACTCTATCGGACTCGAAATGAATCACATCTAGTCTTTTTCCAACTTCTTCTCTCTTATCCTTTTCAATAATAATTACAGATAATTCTTTCTTAGCAAGAAGCCATCCTAAATATGTACCCGCCGTTCCAGCACCAACAATAAGAATATCACATTTTTCAACCAAATTTTTTCTCTCTTCCTAAAATTATTGATATTTTAATTCTGATACTTATGAATCTTCTTTTCAAATACTTAACTAATTTTATCAACAGGTAGTAAAAATACCTTTTACTATTTCTTTATGAAAATATGAATATATATTTTAAATTAATTATTATATAGTTTAGTTAGAAAAAGTCTTTAAATTACTTATATCCTTCTCAATTAAGCTTTTAAAAAGATATAAATAACACTTCTGATACTACTGAATTAAGAGCATTAAGAGAGCATTTTGACACCTTAAGGGTTTAATTTTAAAGGTTTAAATTTATTTTATTGAATTTAATTTGAAGAAGGGATGACTAACAAAAAAAATAACTCTGATCAAATCAGAGAATATAAGTCTTTTCTTGCCGTAAATTTAAAAGAAGAAACCAAACTTCTGTTAAAAAAGTTAAAATTAGCATTAATCATCTCCATTTTAATAATTCTAACAATTTATACATTAATCGATCTCTCTGTTCATCATGGAGGAGATTTACATAAATCAATTTTTACTTTAAATTTTCATGAGTTTTGGACATATCTGATTATTTTTACTTTTTTTGTCATTATCTATATTTTTGGAAATTTTATTATTAAAAAGCAAGTAATTCTTGATCGCATAATTAAAGAATCTGAACAAACATATTTACGATTAATATCTGGAGCTTATGATTTATTTTCTGGTATTCAAGATGGAATAGTAGTACTTGATAAAGATCTTAATATTTTACATATAAATCCTACAATTGAAAAATGGTATTCTCATAAAAATCAAATAATTGGGAAAAAATGTTATGAAATTTATGAAAATAGGAATATAAACTGTGAAGACTGTCCCAATTTAAGTCTAATTAAAGATAAATTAATAAAAAGTAAAATTCATGCTATAAATAATAAGAATAATAATGAAATTGGTTGGGTAGAAATTTTCTCTTTTCCTTTATTTGATCAAGATACTGCAAACATGATAGGAATTATAAATTATTGTAAAAATATCACTGAAAAAGTTAAAGCAGAAAAAATGGTAATAGAAGAAAACAAAAAATTACAGGAACTTGATCAATTTAGAAAAAACTTAATTACACGAGTTTCACATGAATTAAAAACACCTTTAAATTCAATACAAAGTGCCACTCAACACCTTTTAGCGAATTATAAAAATCATATCAATTCTCGTATAATTCGATTTATTGATACAATTCATAAAGGAGGGTTGAGACTAAATGCATTAGTTGAGAATATTTTAGATACTTCGATTTTAGAATCTGGAAAGTTTGTAATAAAAAGGAAGAAAACAAACCTTTCTGAAGTAATCCAAAAATGTATTGATGAGATCATTATTTTAGCTATAAAACGTAATTTAACATTAAAATCAGAATTATCTGACTCTTTATTTCTGAACATTGATCGCTTTAGAATAGAACAAGTTATAATAAATATTCTTTCAAATGCTATAAAAAATACTCCACCTGAGGGAGAAATTCAAATAAGTACAATTGAAAATAATAATCATGTAGATTTAAGAATTAAAGATAATGGTATAGGGTTAACTAAAGAAGAGATTGAAATGTTATTCACACCATTTGGAAAAATAGAAAGGTATGGTAAAAATTTAAATGTTGATATTGATGGTACTGGTATTGGACTCTATTTATCTAAAGAAATTGTAGAATTACATGAAGGTCAATTATTTGTTGAATCACCTGGTAGAAATTGTGGATCTACTTTTACTTTGAGATTATATAAAGCTTAATTTATAAATAATTAGATAATTTTTCGAATTCAAGGAAATTAAAAGGTTTCAAGAAATACCCATCTGCCATGGTTTCTTTCATATACTGCATAATTTCACTTTCCGGAACGGCAGATATATAAAAAATAAGAATATCATTATATTTTTCATCTGATTTTATTTTCTTACAAATTTCATACCCATTAATATCAGGCAATATAATATCTAAGAGGATTATTTTAGGCTTATTTAATTCCAATTCTTTAAAAATTCTTGAACCTGAAATAAAATCTTTACATGAATATCCTTTTAATTGAAAAAAATCAAGTAATACATTATTAGTGGAAGCATCATCATCAACAATCATTATATCATACTGAACTTTCTCATATTGATAACTATCTAATACACTTTTAATAATTTCTTCAAGAATAAGACTTTGATCATAGACTTGTTTCATTTTTGTTAAAGTTCCCCAATCAAGTTTATCTCTATAATTTTCAATCAATAAGTGAGAAAAACCTTTAATTGCAGTTAAGGGTTCTTTTAAATCATGTGATAATTTTGAAATAGTAGTTATGGGGTTTGGTTTTGAACTAAAATCCATATAAAATTCTACAGATTCTCTTATTAATTTTGATAATGTAGAATATTTCTTCTTTTTACTAAAATCTTGCCATCTATTCTTTGTTTCGTCAGATACTAATATAGTAATTCTTTCCTTCTCATTTGATTTATTTTTTTTTGCCATTCTATATTTATCTCCATAACTTACTATTATTCCTTATTTAATTGGTTCTTTTTTTTATTATAAGATTTTGTAAAAGAAATTTAAAAATTATAATAAATAGTATAGACTTTAATTAAGAAAATTATTAAAACTATATTTAAATTTAATTTATAAAAACAATCGAATTCATTATTATATATAATAAAATAAAATAGGAGTTTATCTTAGTAGATAAACCCCTATTTATGGAAGGGATTTATAGGATTTGCTTTTTTTTTTTGATACGCGTAATTTTTGACTCTTACCTTAATTATGATATTAATATTTTTAATTAAAAAAAAAAATGATATTTAATAATCACCTATTTTATTCTTCATAAGTTTCAATTTGTTTTGGTTTTTTCAAAGTAGTAGCTACTTTCATAATTCTTCTTTTTGGAGCTTTACCGGTTTTCTCAGACTTTTGAGTTTGAGGTTTGACTTTTCCATTATCTCCGTGTTCTTTTAATTGGTTCTTTAGTTCTTCTGCTAGAGAACCAAGTTTATTAGCAGTTGCTGTTATTTCTTCCATCGAAGCTGTTTGTTGTTCTGAAGAAGCACTAATACCTTCAAGTGCCCTTGAATTTTCTTCACCAGCTGAAGTTGCACTTTCAATATCTTGGGTTATAGATCCTATCAAATCAACTGTGGATTTAATACGGTTGGTTATATCTAATACTTGACTCGCAGTATCGTCAGTTGCGTTTTTAGATTCTTCAGCAAGTTTTCGAACCTCGTCCGCCACTACAGCAAAGCCCCGACCATGTTCACCAGCTCTTCCTGCTTCGATACTTGCGTTGAGTGCTAATAAATTGGTTTGATCTGAAATACTTGTTATCAGATCCATTATTCTATTGATATCGTTTGTTGACTTCATGATCTGATGAGAAAGATCATTGATATTGCTCGACATTTTACTGATTTCTACAAGTGAATTTACTTGACCTTGCGTATTCATAGAGACTTCTTGTGTTGTAGAAGCAATTTCTTCAGATGCGGCATTTACCTCACTCGCACTGGCAGCTAATTCGGTTGCCATATTTGCCACATTAACACTTGCATTAGATCCTGCGGCTAAAACTCTCTCCATATTATTGGTAACCTTTACTATCCCTCTAGTTGTCGGGATTGCGATTGCTATACCTAATACTACTGCCGCTGCTAGACTTATAATACTAACCAATATTGCTGTAAAAACAGTAAAATTGGCATTATTCACTGCCCCATCAACTGCTCCATTAAGTAAAACGACCAATTCTTCCAAGTGTTCTTTCATTTCATCATAATTGTCTTCAAGAACCTCGCTGGCTTCCCAAGAATCATCGTAATGAGAAATCAATTCTAAAATTCTGTCAACAGCACCTTCACCATCAGTTCTTTCATGCCAATATAAAAGAGTATCAATTTCTGCAACCATTGAAGCATTTGAATCTGCTTTTAATGTTGGTATTAAACTACTGAATTCAGTTTGAGCATCTGTTATTGCTTCAACATTAGCTCCTAATTCTCTATTTAAAATATATTCATGCATTGCATGTTCTTCAACATCTCTAAGATATAACATGAAATTAGCAGTTTCTATAGTAAAATTAGATTGAGCATTATTGATTATGTAAAAGACGCTCGCTTCCCAAGATTCAACACTTTCATGGACATAATGTATATCTTCAAAAGCCTCATCAAATAAATCAAACATACCAGTATTTTGGGCTTTGCATGTATTTGTCATTATCACATAGTGTTCTCTAATATGTTCTAATTCATGTTCATATTCAGGAAGTTTAAGTTCTAATTCTGTTAGGTGCTCATCTAATTCTTCTGTTTCATCATCAAATGCAATTTCTGTACCATTTATTTCTCCTAATTCATATTCATGCATCAAATGGGACATTGCATCTCCATGATATTTAATCTCTCTTGAATCTTCAACTGTTACAAGGTATTTATTAGTTATTGTTTGAATATTTGCATTGACAGCATTTATTTGAAAAATTCCAACGATTCCTATTACAGTACACAATAATATCAGAACAGTGAATCCAAAAACCATTCTTCTTCCAATGTTCATATTCTTACACCATTTTTTTTATCATTTTTTGTAGTAACTTTATGTTTTTATTTTGTAGATTATAATATTCTTTATTATATTATACAAAAGTTATAATTATTTGATAACAGAATTTGTATTTAAGTATTTGTTATTATAACAAATTTCAGTAAATGATCACATTATGATAACAAATTTAATGGAATAAGAAAAAACTACAATAAAAAAAATGATAATAAGATATAATCATCTATTTTTAATGTAATAAGAAATTATTCTGTTATACAAATCAATTATTTAAATTAATTTATTTCCTAGGTGAAGCATTTTTAAGATTGTAGTTTTTGCACCTCATCCTGATGATGAAAGTTATGGAGCCGGGGGCTCAATTATGAAGTGGCTTGAAGATGGCCATGATGTTCATATTATTTGGTTTACTGATGGAAGAGCAGGCTACAAAAAAGCAAGAGAAGAGGATGAACTGGAAGACTGTGAAGAAACAAGAATTACAGAAGAAGAACTAGCAAGAATTAGATTAGCTGAAGCAGATGCTGCAGGTGAGTTTTTAGGAGTGAAAGAAGAAAATAGACATTTTCTCAAATTTTATGACCAAGAATTAAAATATCACATAGATGATGCTGTAGAAAAAACCATAGGTATTGTCAAGGATACCGATATATTTGTAATTCCAAGTGATAATAACAAACATCCTGATCATCAAGCTACTCATGATATAGCCGTTAAAGTCGCAAAAAAACTTAAATTAAGTAATTTGAAATTCTATGTATTCTATCTTTATAATCCTTTAAAGGCTCAGGGAGAAAATCTTATCAAAAATAAAGTTGGAGATTTGAGATTTAAGGTTTATGAAGCATTAAAATTGCATAAATCACAATTCTATACAAAAGACATGGGTTGGCAAACTGAAGCTATGAAATTGAGACGAACTGAAAGATTTGGTATATATTATCTAAAAGATAAAGGAAAATTTTATAATTTTTAATTGAATTAATTCTCTTAATACTTTTATTCTTATGTTATGATTGATCAAGAGAAAATTTTTGATGCTGCATTAATAATTAAGAATTCTAATTATATCGTTGTATTTACTGGGGCAGGTTTATCAACAGAATCTGGAATTGATGATTTTCGTAGTCCAAATGGGCTCTGGAGTAAATATGAGCCGAGTATTTATGCAAATTATCAATATTTTTTACAAGATCCTTCTCTTTTTTGGAAAATGCACAAGGAAGTTGAAGATTTAGTTGGTATAGCAGATCCTAATCAAGCACATATGAGTATTGCTGAATTAGAAAAGATGGGAAAAGTAAAAGCGATTATCACACAAAATATTGATATGTTACATCAAAAAGCAGGAAGTGGAAAATATGGAGCGAAAATATATCAATTACATGGTGAATATGGAAAACTTCATTGTATTAAATGCAATAAGGAATTTACTTTTGATGAGATTGATACAAAAAATGTGGAATATCCCGTGTGTGAGTGTTCAGGATATATCAAGCCAAAAGTTGTTTTATATGGAGAATCTCTCCCCCATGGTATTTTAGAGGGTGCAATGCAAGAATCTACCAATGCAGATTGTCTGATTGTGGTAGGTAGTTCTCTTTTAGTATCACCAGCAAATTTCATACCTTCTATTGCTAAACAATATGGTGCTCGACTTATTTTTATAAATCGAGAAAATACAATTATGGATGATTTAGCAGATGTATTCTTAAAGGGAAGTGCTGGCGAAATCTTTACTGAGTTACTTAAAATAATAAATTCTTAAAGATTATAGGATTTTGATATTTGGAAACTCAGTCAGCTTTTTTTATTTCTCTATGTTCTTTCGTAATCAAAAAACGAATAATTTCAGTTATGTTTTTAATTCCATGAAATTCTTTTATCGCTTCTAATTTATCAAAAATTTCATTTTCAATAGAAATATGAAATTCATGTTTTTCGTTTTCCATTAGTTAAGATTTTAATAGTTTTATATAATAATCTTTCTATTTTTTTGGATTCGCTGTGGACATATTTGGATTAAAAATGGATAGTTTTATATATAACTTTACCATTATAAAATTTGGACGATATTAACTCAAATACTCTTTGATTGTAAGATATCTTATTTGCACATTTATACAAGAAGATCACTAAGCAATCCAATTATTCGCAACCTTTATTTCTTATAGAGATGGGAAAAAAAGTTTAAAGGAGAATTAAATAAGTATTATGATTCAAATAATTTTAGCATTCTTAGTTCTTGTTATTGGAATAGTTCTTATAATTTACTCAAGCATGAAGGCAGTAAAACATTCAGCTATAATAGCAGCTGCACTAGGAATTTCACCACTAGTAATTGGTGTAACATTAGTGTCTATTGGCACTGATATTTCAGAAATCTTTAATTCTCTTATGTCTTGCGCATTAGGACACGCAGATATCGATATTGGTGATTCTGTAGGATCTGATTTGACTCAGCTAACCTTGGTTTTTGGAATTTTACCATTAGTGGGGGGAATGATCTTTATTCATAGAAAGGATATAATAATTTTAGGGGCATGTGAAATATTATCATTAGTATTAATATTTACCATTATTGAGAAAGGTTATGTTACAAGATTAAATGGTGTTTTACTTGTTGGATGTTTAGGAATTTATATATGGTTGATATATAATACAAATAGGGAGAGTATTTTACAGAGAGTAGAAATGATTGAAAAAATAGAAAGTCCCAAAGCCAAAAAGTTTCACCTCTTCATTACATTATTAGGATTTGCTGGTGTAACATTAGCATCCTATATGATTGTTGAATCTGTAATAATTATTTCAAATAATTTAAATATTCATGAATATATCATAAGCTTCTTTATAGTTGCATTGGGTACTTCTCTCCCAGAATTGGCAGTAGATACTAATGCTTTAAGGTTAGGACACCATCAAATCGCTATAGGAGATATTGTAGGTTCATGTATAGTCGATTCAACTCTTTCTATTGGTATTGGGCATGTTGTCTTTAATCAAAATCCTAACTACATAACTGCGTCATTAGCAATTCCTACTGTCTTATATACTTTAATTACAAGTTTTATTGTTTTTATTACAATTGCAGCAAGAAGGAAAATAGATAAAAAAGCGGGAATCTTTTTTATTTCGCTTTATTTCTTATCATATCTTTTTCTTTTTACATTCTGGATATGATTTTAAACTATTAATGAATATATTATAAAAATTATGGCTTTTTATTTAATTTACTTAATAATATGGAAGCATCTTTCATAGTTAATGCCAAACCTTCCATTAAATGTATAAATTTCTCAGAGAAATAGATCTTTCCTTTAAATGTTCGACTTTTACTAATTTGTATAATTTCATTTAAATTTACAATATTTTTTTTGTCAATTTCAATCCCTAATTTATCGATATAGATACGATCTAGTTGTTCTAAAGATACATCACTAGTGATATCAGAATAGATCCAAAAATTAGATGGCTCTTTCTGTTTAGCTTTTCGCTTTTGGGCTTCCTCTATTTTTTTCATTTTTGAGTGCTCTTTCTTCATTGTCTCCAGAGGATCCTCATAAACCATAACATCTGCTTTAAAGTTATTCAAATACCAATCTGCATCACTGATACTAACAACGGAGGGAAAAAGGACAACCAGAGTTAATATAATTTCCTCTACTTTTAAAATTTCAGAAAAAATTTTTTGTTTATTTTCCAGTTCAAAGATCATTTTTTGTAACTTAATTTCACTTTCTACTTTTTGATGTTCAATCTGACGTATTATATTAAGAAATATTTCATCTGGTAAGGAAAAATATAAAACATTTCCTTTTTGATTAAATAGAGTACTTCCCAAAATAGCTCCTTCTTCTTCACTTTTTTTTAAATTTTTAATTATTTTTTTAATAACTAAAGTTACAGTATAAGTAACAAGCTCATCAATCTTTTTACTGCCTGTTTCAAATATTTCCAAATTTTTTAGTTCAAGATCAGAATTCTGATAACCTCTGATCGTAAACCATTTATCTACATATGCTTGAAAACCGTGTTGACATATATAATTTGAAGGGACTGAAATTGTTACAAGAGTTTTAGAATTTTCCACCACTTTTTTAGGTACTTCCACAATTTTTGTCTTATGACATATAGGACAAATTAACTTTATCCCTTTCATATTTTCCTTATAAATTTCGTTTTCTTTTAACAAAATACATCAATTATTTTTTATTCAGAATGATTATGAATTTTCTATTTAATAAATATGATCATTTGGGTAAATAAAATTTACACAATACACATTGATTTGCTCTCAACCTCCTTTCAGGTCCGAGAATTATTAATCTTTCAGTCATATCTCCTCCACACTTAGGGCAACTTTTTGCAAAGTTTTCCTTAATTGAATTCAATACATTTTGTATCCCTTTTTCTAAATTGAGCAATTCTTTAGCATTTTGGATAATATTTTTTGCAGAGATCATACCAATACCTTTAATCCAAGCTAACTGTTCCGGTTTAGATTCTGAAATTTCTTCAACGCTTTTCACACCAGCATTTATTAACCTCTCTGCCGCTGTTGGACCTATTCCTCGTACCCTTATCAATTCATCAATCATGTTTGTAGCACAAATTTAAGATTTAAGGAGAAAAGTTCTTATTTATGGCACTTTTAATTTTAATGCTTATTTTGAATCTATTTATATATTATAATGTTAATTAGTCAAAATAAAATTTAAGTTGAAAAAATTAAAATAAAAATAAAAAAAATTAAGAGTTTTATTTCTCCAATTGTCTTCCCACTCCAATGTACATCAAATAACCACCAATGAGATTTAGGACTAAACCGATTAGTCCAATTATAGTCCTTATTGATGCAATATTTAGGAAATTAGCAAAGAATATGAAATACATAAAAATCATTACTGCGATAACACCGAATATAAAGAATTTCCATTTTTGTTTCAATTGTTCATCTTCGAATTTCTTGTAAACTTGAAATGATAGGAACAACAAAGGTACAATTGCGAATAATGTAACACCCAAACACACATAAAGAAAGAAAGGTAAATGCCAAACTGGAGACCAATTTGTTGAAGCATTAAGTGATACACCCCATCCTTCTCCCGCTAACACGAAAAAGAGCATACAAAACATGTAAATACCATATCCTATAAATATAAGCAGTTGTTTTGTTGGAGTGATAACTTTTTCTGATTTTAGTAAAATTAAATTAAAGACAACGAAAAATATCGGTGCATAAAAAGCGCCAAAGTTTGTAAGATAATTCAATATAACTACAATCTGTTCATTTGCGATTGGTCCATAAATAAAATTAAAAAGTGTCCCTACAACCACAGATAAATAAAACCCGGCGAAAATTACATTCAATCTTTTTCTATCTCGTTTAAGGATTCGATACGCTAAATAAGCAAACCAAGCAAAAACGAGACCCTGAGCACCATAAATAGTCACTACTCTCATTGGACTTTCTAATTGAAAGAATACCATAAAAATTCACTTTACCGTAGTTATGTTGTTTTGTTACAAAAATTGTTATAGTAATTATTTATTGTTTTATATTTATTATTGTATCTATTTTCTCATCAAAAAATGCCTAATCACAATTCAAATCTATATTGAATTTTAAAATTGTGCTCTTCACTCAAGTTAACATCCAATACAGAAATATATCAAACATAAGAAGATGAGTGTTAGTAGTAAAATTATTAACCAGATATATCCAAATCTATTTGATAATAAATAATTGGTCTATAATTAAATAGATAAAAAGCAGAAAAGATTTTTTTTAGTCCTATCTATAAACTATTTTTCACGCCATTCCTGACCGCAGCGTCCGCAGCGGTATTTTTTTCCGTAAAGACGTGGATAATCGTTTATGATATTTGTTTTATCTGTTGATTCATGAATCATATTCTTATTCTCTTCTGAGCAACTTGGACATTTCCTTCTTGCACTTTCATCACGTTCAATTGTTAATAAACCATTTGATTCTTCTCCCATTATCAAACTCCATCCTTATTTTTTTAATCTAATGGCATTTTTAATAATTATATTTAAATTTGTATCTTATTATTTTTATAACTTTTCGATTTTCTATTATTTTTGATGTAATTTAATGAAATTTTTTAATATATTATTCCATTAATTCATAAGTAGTTTTTTTCCATAATCTTTTGCAGTTTCGAATAATTGGGGATTTGAGTATTGAAATCTTATCATGAAATCTTCAAAAATAGTATTATAAATCTCATTTATATCGCTATTATTATTGATTATTTCATAACAATAAATTAAATTCAAGTCTTTTGTAACCTTTTCTAATTGATATCTACTTACTTTATGCCTTTTAGAAGAAGATCTGTTAAATATATTTTCAAAATCCACTCCAACTAAGATAGATAATCCTTGAAATGCAAAAGTTTCATTAAACTCCTGCAATATGGATTTAGTAATAGTTTGAAGTGAAGCAGGCTCATATAAATTTAAAGGCAGAATTATAACGTCAAGATTTTGTATTTTTTCAAAGTTATATATCAAGTCTTCAATTTTTTTTGCAATAAATATTTTAATCTTAATTGGAATTTGTTTATAGACAATAAAAAATTCATAATCCTCATCAGAAATTTTAGATTCTATAGCTGTAATCCGTAGACCTTCAAAAAAAATGGTTTCAATAGATTGTTTCTTACCAACAATTCCAATACGTAAGCTATAGCTAATTTTCTTCAAGAATTCTTTTACCAAAAATAATTATTATAGTTCTTAATTTTCTATTATTAATTTATTTTAATAAATCATTTTGTTGAATGTTTTTGTTTAAATGATAACTGAACTTTAAAGTTACTTAGGTTTTTTATGCTGAGAGTATATCTACAATTAATCTTTATGGTTATCATTTGGGGTTTTTCTTTTGTTGTTGTAGATATTGCTGTAGAATTTGTTCCACCGTTATCTATCGCATTTTATCGATTTATCATTGCTTCATTTTCATTTTTAATTCTTGATCTCTATTTTAAATTCACTAAACAAGAAGAAATGCACCAATATAAATCAAAATTAAACCTAAATAAATTTTCAAAGAATACTTGGATATTAATGATACTAGCAAGTTTTACCGGAATATCTTTCTTTTTCTTTGCACAATATTCTGCTATTGAAATTATCGGTCCATCTCTTCCCGCCTTGTTTGTGTGTTTAATAACGCCCATAATCATTACTATTTTAGCTTTAATTTTTTTCCAAGAAAAATTAAATGTTATAAAAATAATAGGTTTTATAATTGCATCCATAGGTGGTTTTTTATTAGTAACTGGAGGTAATATTAGTACTCTTACTCCCAGTTCTCCAAGTTTCTTAGGATATCTACTCGCTTTATTAACTCCTTTACTGTGGGCAATATATTCTACAATTACGAAAAAAATTTCAAAAGGTAGTTCTAGTATTGTTATGAATAAATATATTGCTTATATTGGAACTCTTGAATTGTTTTTTTTTGTTTTAGTAAATGGAGAGCTTTTAATTTTTTTCAGAAACTTTTTTAATATTGCTTTATTCCTTTCTGCTTTGTATTTGGGTCTTGGATGTTATGTTTTGGGATATTACATTTGGCAAAACTCACAGAAAAAATTAAATTCTTCAAAAGTTGCTTCATTTTTATATATTGAGCCGTTTCTTACGTTATTATTTTCCCTCCTACTTCGTAGGGGTGAAACAATTGTTTTATGGAATATTATTGGGGGAATAATAGTACTAGTAGCAGTTCTAATCATAAATTATAAATAAAAAAAAAAGAATATTATTTGGTTTTATCAAGTTTAAGGATTTTTTTCATCCACTCAGGTAAGATAAATCCAATATAATAAAATGTACTAGAAAGCATCATTAATGTTCGAAAAATCACTAGAGTAAAAGGTGTTAATGGTAAAAAGCCATCTCCTATTCCACCTATCGCAAAGAAATTGAATGAAAGAAGTAGAAATCTACCCTTCCATACTATTACTGGATTATCTTTCTCTTTTAATGATGCTATAGCAAAATCATTCCCTGTTATTGTACTAATAAGTAGAGAGAAAGCAAGATAACCCATAGCTAAACCTTTAAAATCAATATCAATAGCACTTTCTTTAATCCCAATAAGGCTCTCTACTGGAGCTCCTGAAGCAAAGAATAGAAAGTAAAACAAATAGATATAAAAAGCGATTGAAACGCATATGACTATCCATGTAACAACAGCCTTGTATTTCTCATGTAAAGCGGGCATATATATTTGAAGCCATGATATTAAAGCTATAGGAACTGTTACAATACCAATTAAAACATAGAGAGGATACACAATTTCTTCACCAGTGATTAACCAATAGATGTATCCTAAACCACTTGGATACCAAGGAGACATTGTAAAAATGACAGCGAGGAAGAAATATAATAAAACTTTTTGTCTTGTTTTAATATATTTAGAGAGAGTAATTCCACCGTATATCCAAGCTATAATAACAGCTAAAAATCCGAAAATTCCAGATAATTGGGTTAAATCATCTAAAACTACTTGAAATATCATTATTACACCTAGTGTTTTAAAATTAATATCTTCAGCTAATTCATACTTAGATCTTTGTATTAATAAATCTAGCTAATAAAATGATTATTTAATATTTAGCAATCTACTAATAACCACCTATTTAACAAAAAAACATATATAGATATTATTTATACTAGAGTTAAAACATATTATCAAACAAAATCAAAATATAAAGGTGAAAATGAAATGCCTCGGCGTTATTATGCAAAATCTAAAAAAACGTATGCAAAAGACCAATCTTTCACACAAGATCAAGAAGGAGAAGAAAAGGAACGATTTTTAATTAGTGTAGAATTAATGAGTTTGAAAACTCTAAAGGATTATGATATAATGGGTTGGCGTGGAGAATTTTATTTCAAAATAGATGGCGAAAAAACATTCAAAGCAAGATGGCCAAATAAGGGGTTCATAAAATTACAAAGGAATCAGGAATTCACCAGTAAAGCTGATATGTCTCTTTGGAGTCAATTTAAAACCATTCGAGTGGGTAAACCCTCCATAGCAAAGATAAAGGTCATATTAAGAGAACAAGATCACTTGAAAAGGAATGAAACTATTGCTGAACAAGAATTCGAGGTAAAATTGCCCTCTAAAACGGAATATGTAGTTCTTCAAGATGCAAAAGAGAATACTAAAGCTAAACTTAGAATTCAAGCAACAAGAACAAGATATTAAGCTTTTTTTCTTTTTTTTTTTATTGTAGAGTAAATTTCTGATATTCAGAACTGCATGGATGATTATCGGTAACCCAAAACTCCCTTTTAGTTGGAAGAACTATTATTGATGATAAAGTTCCCGCTGCGGGACCATGAGTACATACTGTAAAGTCATCTGGGTCTCTGTTATCATGGTCACTTAAAATATCTTTAAATGTTGCCATAGTAATTTTACCTTTATGTTTATTTAATAACTCAATTTCTCTCTGATAACGTCTTATTGGAGATTCAATGGGACTGATATCCATATCGTTCATTTTAAACCGTACGTATTCGGGTAAATTAGCATCTTTTAGTTCTTCAGTTTGATAATGGTTTGTATGTGCTAATATCCCATCTTCAGGTCGGCGAATTGCATACCGAGTGCTTGTAGTCTCAATTACGCATGTATCTCCTGAAGCATCCATAAATCCATAATGGCATCCATTTGAGCGACTTTTAAAATTTGTAATAAATTTAATCGCTTCTTGAGTTGTCGCACAAGTTTCCAATATCTCTTGAACTATAAATGTACCAGGGACACCCCTCAACCTGAAGTCGAGTGGATTTTGCTTCCAAGAACGGCCATAATTATAACCAATTGCTAAACCTTTTTCATTTAATCCCATATGGCACCCCGATAGTGGATATTGGGTAAAATTTATATTTTTATAACCATCATCCGGTACTTCTTCTCGAACTACTTGAAATGGTTGAAGAACATTAGGAAAATCATAATTACGCCCAAAAATCATCAAATTTTCTGAAGTAGCTTCAGGAAGTGCAAAGATCATTGAGCACGCTTGAACTGGTGGATTTTTATAAAGGGAATTTGGATCTCCTGACATAACCTCGATAAAATGAGCTCCATAAGTGATATACTTTTTTATTGATGCCGCTTTTCCTATTGACATCATTTTCTCATACTGATTAAGACCAAACTGTTGTAAGGCCTTCTTCATATTCTTTTTACCCATAATACCTAAACCAAGTTTAACAACTGAGAGAGGAATTAATTTAGAGGTGACTTCTGAAAACATTTTTGAGTGAAAGACAATATCGAACATATTATGAATTTTATCTTTCAATTGTTCTCCTTGTTGAAATCCTCGCTCAAGATGATTCCCTGTAATTCTTATGAAATCTACCATAATCAATCTAAATTCCTAATTTTATAACATTCTAATTATTATAAGAAAAAAAATGATATCCTTTTTTAATTATAGTTTTTTCTCTTGAATCCTCAACAATATTATAGCGATTACTACTATTGATAATGCAACCACTATTTGTATAACACCAATATATGGAAGATCTTGTGTAATATCACCTAAAGCTAAAGAAATAACTAATGTAGCTAATTCGAACAATGCAAGATAATTAAGAATCGCTAGAAATTTATTTTCTATTGCAGAAGATTTAGTGTTAAGTGTATTTCTTTCTCGATTTAGAGTTTTTCTAATCCTTACTATCACATCATCTGTAGCTTTGGAAAATGTGAATCCATCTAACTTATCAATTTGCTCATTAAACATGCTTGTTTTAAAAGTGCTTGTAAACAGGAGTCTTGTAATTTTTGAGATGATTATATCTTTATTCAATTCAAGAATAATTCTATTTAATTCGGTTTCCAATTCTTCAAGGCGCTCAATTTTTTCCTTTAGTGTCAGATCTTCCTCCATCGCACGATTTTCTGAAATAATCCTATCGAATTTTTCTGCGACTACTAAAATATTCTCCATATGCATTAATATCAGAAACCTTTGTACATTTCCTACTTCAGGAGCAAAAAGTGTATCAATGAATAAATTTTTCATAGAATCAGGATCCAATAGACCTGGACCAGGGATTACTACATTTCCTGCATGAGTTATCATTACGAATTCATCCTTATAAGGACTGAGATTTTTGAGATTGATTTGATTTCTATAAGCAATTGGATCTAATTCACGATATTTGTCTGTTCTTAAAGTGAGACCAATTGAATAATGAGCAGTTTTACCGATTTCATCTCCAACAAAGCGATAATCAGCTCTATTAAAATCTGGTTTAGCATCCCATATTATCCAAGTATGGTGCCATGGTTCCAAAACAGATTCCAATTTTGGTTTATCAAGAAATTCTCCCCTACCAAGAAGATTGATTATATCATCTCTAATTTCAATAAACCTTTCAGTTATAGGTCTATTAGTATTTCCAAGAATTATATTTTCAGGTTGTGAAATTTCAATAAAATCCTCAAGAGTATGATAATTATCAAATCTCAATTCACAATGGATAACAAGTACAGACCCGTAATGTATGTGTCCTTCTAATCGAATATTTCCAGTAATATTTGTGTTTATTGCAGATGAAAAGTCTTGTGCTCTCTCAATTTTAAAACATATAGGCGCATAGAGGTGTGATCGACTAGAAATCCATTTTAAAGGCTGATGGCATTTTTCTCTAGTAACAGGATGTTTCAATTGACAATGATAATTCTCATAAGTTTTCAAAGTACCTTCATTTTCTAAATAATCCCTTAATTTAGGTAATTCAAAATATTTACCTAATTCATAAAATTTCCAAAATACTAGACTTACCTTAAATGTATATTCCTCTTCTGAAGTAGAATAACTCATAAATTATCCCTTAAAAATTGTTAATATATGATATGTTTCTTAAAAATTTAAAATAATCTCATTTTATTAAATGTGGAATTATATTAGTATACATAATATGAAATAATGGTTTTGATTTTTTTTTAGATAATTAATATATTTTTTTAGGAAAAATTTAAAATGACTCAGAAATCTACAATCAAGGTTGAAACTGCTAAAATAGAAGATGCTGAAGGAATTCTAAATGCTCTAAAACAAAATTTAATTGAAGTAAGAGATGTTGATGAAATCCCTAAAAAACAGAGAATCAAATTGGAAGAAGAAGGATTCTTACGAAAAGAAGTCGATAAAGAGTATTACATTAAACTTATAGAAGATCCAAATGTAGATATTTATGTTGCGAAGAATAAAAATAGAACAATTATCGGATTTGCGAGCATTCATAGAAAAAAATATGATATAATTAAGGTAAGAGATGTTATTGGTAATCTATCTTTTGAAAATGAACGAACCAAGGAATTACTCCTAAATAAGGATATAGAATTTGCTTACTTAGACCAGGTGAGCATTTTACCAGAATATAAGCGCAAAGGAGTGGGATCTGTAATTTTTCTTAATTCCCTAAAATTAATAAACACACCAATAGTTGCCTTTATTGTAGAAGAACCATTGTTTAATAAAGCATCTGTATATTGGCATAAACGTAATGGATTTGAATTCTCTGCAATAAGCGATGGAGAATATAAAGGGAAAGCGTTTAAATTTCAGATATTTGTACATTGGAATAATTAAGATAGTTTAAATATGTTCTAATCTATGTTAAGAGAATTAGGTTCTTATAGAATCGTTCTTCTTCTTTAAAGCCTGTAAAAGTTCTACTCTAAGAAGTTCAGTATTAGTTTTAGGTTCGGAGTTTTCTTTATCACTCACTTGTAGTAATTCATCTTCTCTTTTATTTTTAATCTCTGAAAATATCTTTATTAGTTCATCCTTCTGGTGATCTGCTCTGTTTACTAGTGGTTTTTTATAATGACAATCAATAGACGACCTATCATCAAAATTAAAATAACCACACCGATGACAATATAAACTTTGCAAATATAAATTAGTTTTTGGACACAAAACAACGTCAATTATTACATCCTTTATGTTTAAACTAATTTTTTTAACTTTCATTTAAAAAATCCTCTCCTATGAATTTAGTAGACCGTTTAGATTATAAAGCATTTAGGTATAGTTTTTCCCATTTCATCCAAACTTTTACTACTTACATGGAGAGTGATTTATATTGACAGGCATAATATTAATGAATTATAGATAAGTTGTATAGTATTAAACAATATAAAAATTAGATAAAAAACAAAATTTAATAATTATTTTCTTCGACTTCTGGTACGTCTTTAAGGGATTCAATAATATTTATTATATCTTCTGCTAGTTCATAGCGTTCAGCTCGATGTTTCTCTCGATTTAATCTTTTTTCGACACGCAGAGGTGTTCCAACTTTTACTTTTATGCCATCCCCTGTAAACATATTTAAAATCTTAGTTTTATGCGTGCTAATAGCTATTGGGATTATTGGAGCATCTCCTGCTATAGCAAATTTAATAATTGCAGCCATAGACTTCACCTGAACTTCACGATCATGCCTTGCTTCAGGAGTCATTCCAACAAGATCACCTTTCTCGTTTAAAATCTCAAAGATTTTTTCGATAGGTTCAGTATCTTCCTTACTTTCAGTTCCTCTAATCATTCCTAGGCTTTTTAAAACTGGGCCAGCTAACTGGTGTTTCATTAACTTAGGATCAAGCATAAAATGAATTTTTCTCCCTGATACCTGAGTGATAATTAACATATCTCGAATTATATTTGGTGTAATTGTTGTTAAAATCGCTTTACCTCTTATTGGAATATTATTTTGGCCATCAATTTGTAAATCCATGAAAGCTTTAAAGAATAAACCGCTTAATCCTTTCACAGCGCCATAAAGCATATCGAAAGCAATTACTTTTGGATTTAATTTATCTCCTTCTTCCTTTATTTCCGGATTTGTACTTTCTGTACTTTCACTCATATTTTATTACCTTTTATTATAATTTATCAATAAAATCATTAACTTCTTCCATTTTTTTTTCGTAATACTCTTTTAAATCTTTTTCTGAAACAAAGGTGGGTATTACTTTTTCAGTATAAAGATCAAAAATCGTACTTAATTTAGTCTTATGTTGAATAGATTCAAGAAATTCCTCTCCTAAATGCTTCAATTGATTAAAAAAATCTGACATCTTTTCTTTTTCCTCTATTCTTTAATTAAGTTAATTGGTCCCATTTTCCACATCGGGAGCCCCAACGAGCTATGATCTTATTTCCATACTCGGGCATCTTTACTTGAACGATCTCACAGTTATTTGGACAATCGCCACAGTTGAACGCTGATGTGGTAAATTCAATATCGGACACTTCAAGTCCCCTAAATATAGTCTCATGCTCGTGTTCTAAATAATAATCTCTAACTAAGATTGCCATACCGAGAGCCCCCATAAGGACATTATATTTTGGTACTATAACCTTACAACCTAAGTGCCTTTCGAAGGCTTTAATTATACCTTTGTTGTAGGATACTCCTCCCTGAAAAACAATAGGTTCTTCGAGATCTTTTCCTTTACCTACATTATTCATGTAGTTGCGAACCAGCGAGTCACATAGTCCCGCAATTATATCAGCTTTAGAATAACCCGCGTTTTGTTTGTGAATCATATCTGACTCAGCGAATACGGTACATCTACCCGCGATGCTGACCGGATTATTTGATTTTACAGCGTAATCACCAAATTCCTCTATAGGAATTCCGAGTCTCGCAGCCTGATGGTCAAGAAAAGACCCAGTCCCAGCAGCGCATACTGAATTCATGGCAAAATCTACAATTATACCATCCCGTAAGAGAATTATTTTGGAATCCTGACCACCAATTTCCAGTATTGTTCTAACGTCAGGATACATAGTTTGGGCTGCGACCGCATGAGCAATTATCTCGGTTTTAGCGAGATCAGCTCCAACTATTGCTTTTGTTAGATATCTTGCTGAACCCGTGGTGCCACAGCAACGAATCGCATATTCGTATAGATTTTCACTTTCTTTAATTTTCTCTCGTAATTCTCCCATTCCTGCTTTTGCGGAATCGATAGGAGATCCTCTATTCCGTAAAAATACGCTTGTAAGTAAATTTCCTTCTGTGTCCATTAAGACAAACTTGCAGCTAACGCTACCGATGTCAATTCCAAGGAACGCGTCCTTTTTAGCTTCTTCTTTTATTACTTTTTCTGATACTTCTTCCATATTTTCACACCATTATACCTAACTTTGTATCATCTGATAACATTCGTTATAAAACACATCTCCATAATGAGGATATATCTTTTTATTGCCATTCGATACGAATTTTGCATTGCTTTGAATTTCTTTATTCCTTCGAGCATGCATTAAATCGCTAAATGCTTCCAAACGAGTTCGGAATCCTTCCATACCGCTCTGTTCGTCGAAAGAGAAGTATATTATAGGGAGGTCGTAGATCTTCTTAAGTTTGTTTGTAATTATTGTTCGAGCAGTTACTTCTGGCATACACAGGAAAGGATATTCGTGTACAAAGCCGTCAAAACCTGCCTGGGCCTTATCTATGTATTCTCCCAGCACCCATTGCGCCTCTCCGCCAATGTCCATGGGTAAATAGGGCCGCGAAAGATGCCCGTACCATTTTCTGTGATAATTTAAGTGAAACTTGTGGACTACCCAATCGTAAAGACTTATTGATTGGTGAATTTCAATTTGCATTTCACCTAATTTACGCCTAATATCAAGGTTCACATAAGGTTCCAAACTGATGTGAATCTCACCTGATACGCCTACTTTGAGAGGACTTCGGTTTTTATCAATATCTAAGCTATTAAAATCTTCTTTGATTACTTTCTTAAAATTTCTTAGGATAGGCAATGTGTTAGCTTCATCAAGTTTTGTTAATAAATTGTTAACAATAGTGGTTGTGTCCCCTTGATTTCGTTCATACGCTCGAAATATACCTTCAGCTGTTTGAATATCGTTTAATAATTTGGCCTTTTTTATAAAGAAAATTATTGCTTTTACAAATTTAGAATAAATAAATAAATCTCTTCTTCCACTAACTTCTTGGAGTGTTTTTACCCAGTGAAATTCAAGCAGATCGGCCTGGTCAAGGGGTATTAATGTTATATTCTTATATCCCATATCCTTTAGAATTCTCTCCTGCACGGAAGCATAAAATCCGAACCTACAAGGTCCACAGTCAATCGCCATGACTAATGTATCTGCTCCTTTCTCAATTGCGTTTACAAAATCCCCTATTGTCGCCTTGAATGGAAAACAAACGAACTCTGGAGATTGCTTAACGCCGATTTTGATTGCCTCACGATTTGTCGGATCAGGAACGACCACATCTAAATCAAGGCTTGTAAAGAGTGTTTTAAAGGCGACCCAATTAGGGCCCATATTAGGGAAGGAAATTAACATCTTAATTCTAAGAAATTTTACCTAGTCAAGTATTTGATCAAAACTATGATATCAAATAACTCACTCTAAAATAAAAATTTACCCATTATAAACAGATTATCAATCGTATGATGCTTTTAATAAAAATTTCAACAATATTTAATAATCTCCTCCAAAGAGATTTCACTAGATAACAGATCTAAGGTATATATTTCATAACAAAATAGCCTCTCAAAGGTTAAAAAGAGATCCGATATCAAAAAACGAATTTCTTGAAAAAAACTCGAGTCCATTCTTAACGGCGAATCCTACATCTAATTTCTTTGATGGATTCAGCATTATTAAAACCTTTGACATGGGGGTTTCAATACTAGACATGAAATATTCAAAATTGGATTTTGGCTTAAAATATATATTTTTTATTTCATCTGGGACCACATACTTGACATCTCTAAATAATGGATTAGTTTCCTTGTTACCAACCATTAAATCATGAAAGGCTTCGACTCTTGTTCTAAGTCCTTCAAAACCAGAGCTTCCATCAAGACTAATTTGAATA
>JAHPYZ010000116.1 GCA_019058425.1 Promethearchaeota archaeon | reverse complement strand
GTGCTGAAAGCATCTAAGCACGAAGCCAAACCCGAAAATAGTCAGCCAATCTCGTGTTAATAGTGTTGCGAGGTATTTTATGGTATTTAAGTTGATGTAGTTGGTAAGGTTCTCCTGTGAAGACCGGAAGCCAACTGGAGTGTAAGTGTTTATGTTTGCGTGCGTGCGGAAGTGAAAGCAGACGCGGAAGTGGAAGCTGAAGCGAAAGCAGAAGTGGAAGCGGAAGCGAGCGCAAGAGCGGAAGCATAAACGTAGACGAAGACATGAAGCGATGGGCATCATAATTTGAATGTATGGGATACTTAGTAACGAGATCAGGGCGCGGTGACGCGAACTGAGTATGCGAGACGAGTGCACCCGTAAAAGACGGGGTTAGTGAGGTGGGGGTGTACGTGGGGAGCTTTCGGGCGACCTATTTAGCCCGCCACTCTCAATAGCACGAGTGTGTGGTGTTGAAAGGGGAATCATAAGGTTCAGGCTTAGAGTGTGAGGGATGAGGATGCGTAATCGGAGCGGACTGGTTTGAGATGATAAGAAAGAGTAGAGTATGTTCTAGAGCAGCGATTTTATTTTTTCTTTTTCTCGTTTTTGGCTTATTTTTTCTACTATTATAAGAAGCACTACAATTCCAATAAGACCTAAGAAATAATATGGATTGTATATATAAGTTAAATCTGTGGCTTTTTCAATTTCAACATAAATCCACCCGTTATTCGAATAATCATCTGTATTAATAAATGTGAGGGTTATCAGAGTTTTGTATTCTGGAATTACTATTGTTCCACCGCCCTGATCCGCACCATCATCATATAAATGACCATCACAATAGAATGAAACACTGAAGGTATTACCAATAGTTCTGTATTCATAGGAAATTACATTTCCTATATTAAATACAGGTAGTGAATATTGTTTTGTATTTGTTGTTGTATCACTTGGTATATGAGAAAGATATATTCTTTCTGAAATTGATATTTCAGAGATCTTTGCGTGTATGAGAGGGTACGCAAGATATAGACTACATATAATTGGTATAAGGATATATATCTTTTTCATTTTCCTATCTTTGTCCTTTCTTACGAATATATATCTTCTTTGGAATATAAATATAATATTAAAATTGGATGGTTTGAGATGATAGGAAGGATGGAGTATGTTCTAGAGCAAGTTTTTTATTTTTTTTTCACTTTAGTGCTATTTAAATCTTAATTCGCATCTTTTTGCAATATTTTTGAGCTTATTCATATATGTTTGACATTAATCTTTTATATCATCATTGGGGAAGTTAGGGAAATAGCGTATTTCTGGTTCTGCGGTAGTTGAATCAAAATTTGGATCACTCCTAGGTATATGACTTGCTGATACTAATGGACAATTTTCTGAAGTATAACCTTTTGAATCAATATCACATCTGATAATTGTCTTAGTTTTTCGATGGCTTACAAAATTCCTAGTTTTAATAAAAAATTCAATTAATGAATCTTGCTCTTCATTTTTAAGCCACTGTTTGAAATCGGGAGTCCGTGCGTACATTTCACTAAGATAATCGAAGAATCCATTTGCATGAAAAACAAAATTTTGCAAATGATACTCAAAGTTTTTATCATTCCAATAATCTTGAATCATATCATTAAGTGCTTTTTCTGCAAAATCAATTTTTAATTGAGGGGGATTTGTTAATACCATTATATTAAACCAAAATTTACTTGTTTTTTCCTTATAAAAAGTTTAAAGTTAAAATTTTTTTATCGAGCTCTACTGATTACTTGGTTCTATGTATATACCTCAATTACAATTACTTATAATATTTCCAGTTATCAGAGTTGTTCCTATGTTAGTTCCTGCAGGTGTTGCTTGAAATAAAAAACCACTTCTAGTATACAGCTCAACATTTACTTCTAACTCTGCATCGCCAGCCTCTTCTCTTTTTTTAATTTCACACAGAATTCTTCCTGAAGAATTTTCTTTAATCCAATAATGATCAAATCTTCTTGTTATAGTATACTCATTTTCATTTCCATCAACAATCATCCCTTTCCGAATTGTTGCTACCTTTTCATCATTTTCTTTGTATATATCAAAGTCAAATCCTAGTAAACCATCAGAAGTACTTCTATAAATTCTAAATAATGGTTCCTCTCCATACATAATTAAATTTGGAGTATTTATGTAAACATTCTTCCAATCTTAACTTTAAATGATTCTTCAACTTCCCAAGGCAAAGAAAACACTTATTTTCAATAGTTAAATTTCAATAAGATATTAGCCTATAAAAGTATTTTTCCTCGATTTATTTAGAAATTAGTGTTTTTAATATACTTTCATTCAAAAAACTACTTACTTTTACCATTTTTGGCAGCAGCTTTCATAGCTCGAGATTTGAAGCCTTGATCTCCCTTTGAACCTTTATTATCTTGGCTTGATTGGATTCTGCGAGCTGCTGGTTTACTCATTTTACTTTTTCCCATTTATATTACCTTATATTTTTTGATTTTTTTCTTTTCTTTATCTATTTTTTTTTTTAATTTGATATAATTTTTGTGGTCTTCATTTGCTGCTTTTTTATTAATTATTAGTTTATGCTCCAATTTCTTTTTCTTATACCCAAGTGTTTCTTTTTTCTTCGCTGTCTCACAATTATTAATTTCATGCTCTAATTCTTTGAGAGATGATATTAATTCTTGAGTTTTGAAATTCTTGGAATCACGTTCTTCTTTTAGTTCATTTAATCTTATTAATTCTTCCTTTAATTTATTTCTCAAAGCTTTATATTTGAATTTAGTTTCATTAATCTTTTCATACACATTATCCATTATTCGATTTAACTCATCTAAAGCTCTATCTCTATGAAGTTCGTGTTTTTCTCCGGTTGCATAGACTCACACGATATGAGAAAACCTTCTTTGTTCAATGATTTGTAGTGTTATTTGCCCATTCTCAATTTTCTTTTTGTATTTTCCCTCTCTATCATATTTATAACCTAATTTAAGCACTTCAACCTAAAATTTAAGATGATTGTTCTTTATATTATCATGGGCACTATTATTACTTTTAAATTCCATATATCCATAATTAGCTTCTTTTAAACAAAAAATAACAAAGAAGTAAATCTATTTCAAGAAAAAAATCAATTAAAAGTAAAAAAATTGAGTTTAATTATAATTTTATTAACCGTTCATTTCGATATAGAAAAAAATCATTATAAAAATAGCTCCAATAGCGCCAACGGCAAAAGTCCATAAACCTTGATTGAATAAACACTCCCAGTAACCAATATCTAATATAGAATTAGTTGTCAAAACTCCCCAAAACGCTAAATTGACAACTAAAGCTGAAAGAAAGCTAAGCACCACCCATATAGCAATATAAATTAGTCCTGTCGTAACCTCTCCCTTTGAACTATAGCTCTTATAAGATTTTGACGAACGACGCATGTGTTTCTTCAACCGCTTAAGCTCCTGTTTTGGAAACCATTTTTTTGGTCCAAAGTGGATTATTTTGTAAGTAGCTTTGGTGTAAATAGTGAATTTTTCTATTAGATTTTTCGCAATGTTAATGTGTTTCAATGTATTAGGTAAATCTGCAGCATGAAATTCCTTTAATTGGTTATTATCAATAGAAAGCTTTTTCAATTTTTGAAAATTCTTAATATTTTCAATTTTTTGGATCTTATTATTACTCAGCTTTAGTATTCTTAAATTCGGGAGATACTCAATTCCCTTCATGTTAACAATTTGATTGTGAGAAAGATCCAGTTTTCTTAAGCGCCAAACTTTATCAAGCCCTTGAATATCTGTGATATTATTTATGAGTTTATTGCATAATTTCAAAGATTTAAATCGTATACGGTACTGTACACCTTCAAATGTTATATATTTTGCTTGTGATTTATCTTCTGTTTGTAAAGTTGATGAGTAACTGCTAGTTATTGGAGCAATTTGTTGTGTATTTGACGAACTACTTGATGCAGGTATGTTTAAGATATTTCTAAGCGAATGGTATTGTTTCTCATTATATGAAGCTCCAGGCCTATTATTTTCAAGTCGTTGTGAAATAGAATTGCTAGAAATTAACTCTGGCCTTATATCTGGTGATTCAGTATATTTAAAGTATATAGATATTATTCCAATCACGATTACTGAAAGTATAACAAGTGTTATCATCACTGCAATATTTGTATATACTCCAAAAATAATCATTGATAATAAAATTAGCCCTTCTATATACCATACTTTTTTTGACCATGGCTTGTCCTTTTTGACCATTTTCATCACCTTTTTTTATCATTAAATATTTTTTTAATCAAGAATTTTATTGGTATAAAAAAAATTTGATATTATTTCTTATATCTTCTCTTTGAATATACTACAGTAATCAATCCTATTAAACTAAGAATGATTAATAAGCTATAGCCAGAAACTTCCGGTTCTCCTTGTGCTTGTTCTTCCCTGTAACCAAATTTCACCAACAACATATTGGACATTGACGTATAATCATGTTTAGTTCCCCCAAGATAAATATTATCTGAGGAATCAACTACTCCACCAAAACATAGCTCAACATAATCTCCACCCCAAGTATGATTGAATAATTGAACTCCAGAACTGTTATATTTGACCAAAACAATGTCAGGTTCTATTTTTGGTATACTTTTTGTATCTCCTACAATGTAGATGTTGTCAAATGAATCAACTATAACATCGTTTGCATCATCGAACCTATTACCACCATATGTACGGTTCCATAGTTGCACTCCATTATTATCGTATTTCACTAAAACCATATCTCTATCTCCCTCTCCAAAACTATAGGTGGTTCCTGCTAGATAAATATTATCTGAAGAATCTATTGTTATTCCTAAACCAGTGTCAGACAAAACACCGCCCCATGTGCGATTCCACAGTTGGGTTCCTATACTATTATATTTCACTAGAATCATGTCCTCCTCTCCCGCTCCAAAACTATAGCTACTTCCTGCAAGATAAATATTATCTGAAGAATCTATTGTTATTCCTAAACCAGTGTCAGATAAGATACCACCCCAAGTACGATTCCACAGTTGGGTTCCAATACTATTATATTTCACTAGAACCATGTCCTCCTCTCCCGCTCCGAAATCATTTGTTTCTCCCACCAGATAAACATTATCTAATGAGTCCACTGTTACTCCGAAGGCATTATCCCTATTTGAAATTGTACTCCCCCCCCACGTGCGATTCCATAGTTGCTCTCCTGTACTGTCATATTTTACTAAAACCATGTCAAAACCTCCAGCTCCAAAACTGTCAGTTTCTCCCGCTAAGTAAACATTATCTGAAGAATCAACTACAACTGCATAACAATTGTCATAATCGTTTCCACCCCACGTGCGATTCCATAGTAGTGTTCCAGAGTTATCATATTTCAGTACAAGCATAGCTACATATCCTGGACCGTAACTCTCTGTATACCCTGCAAAAAAGATGTTATCTGAGGAATCAACTGCTACACCATAACCTACCTCGGAGGAAGTTCCGCCCCATGTGTGAGACCACCTAAATCCAAAAGAATTATTCGTCGATAAAACACTGGACATTTGTAAAGTAAAATACAAAACTAATATGAAAACCTTTAAATAATATTTTTTATTCTTCATTTTTCTCTTTTACCTCTAATATTTCATTCCTCAACAGTCCGAGATCTTCTTATAAAATTGACTGTTGACATGCTTAACATCTTCCGGAATATAACATCAACTCTTCTTCTGAGGTTCTAGTTCCACAATTTTTGTAAAATTTCATCATTACCCACTTCAATTTCAAGTTTTTTTTATTTCATCAACTTTATGATGATTAATTAAGTGATTAGAAATTGATTCCAAGAATAAATTACATTTTCTGAGCTGATTTTAAACTTCTTCTCAATTTTTTTCAAATCAAGGTGAGCTATAATTCCATCTTTCCATTGATCATTGACCATTTTAACAATTTGTCTAACGGAACCCTCACTTTGCCCATAAATATCCATTTTATATACATGATTACGTGGAATATCAAGCGCACCAGCAATTCTGTCATCTACTTCAATATATACACCAGATTGTGGTGAAATTAAGTAAAAAGTGATATTCCTGCCACCTCCAGCGTCAGTTTCTTGAGTTGAGGGATCATTACTCTCTAACCATTTTATTATCTTAATTAGAAATTTAGGCATATTATGTCTAAAAGTATGCTTTTTTGTTTCTGTTTTCAAAATTGCTGCCCCCTTACGTTGACCAAAAAAAGTATATTTCTGTAAGTTTTTAAGACCCAATGTTTCTGCCTTTTTTTGAATTTCTTTCGCTTTTTTTTTTCCCATTTTCATTTCCTCGTTTTTGTAGATTGAAATTAAATTGTATTTTATTCAATAAAATGCAAAATTATTGTTATTTAATTTTTAAGACATAGTTTCCTTTATAATTGAGCTTCCGATAGTTTCATAGTAGTTCCACTTCTTTATGGATGTTGTATGAAATAAATTTAAGAAGTAAAATTAGCTCAAATTTGATTTAACGATATAAAATATGGAGGAACCTCAATTAATTCATACTAAAGAATGGAAAATTTAAAGTAAAAAATAATCGAATTTATTAAAAATATAATATGCTAATTGATAAGAACTAAGTATGCGAGAAGAGTGCACCCGTAAAAGGCGGGGTTAGTGAGGTAGGGGTGTATGTGGGGAGCTTTCGGGCGACCTATTTAGCCCGCCACTCTCAATAGCACGAGTGTGTGGTGTTGAAAGGGGAATCACAAGGTTCAGGCTTAGCGTGTGAGGGATTAGGATGTGGATTGGAGATGGTAAGGTTGAGCGATTTGAGATAATGAGAGATGGATGGAGTATGTTCTTGAGCAAGGATTTTTTTTTATTTTTATTTTTTTTGTACCTAATTTTATAATGTAGATTAATTGTACTATATGCATAGATTGTAACTTAAAATACTAAGAGTTAAAAATGACTTTTTGTCCTAATTGTGGAACAGAAGTGCCAGATCCGAATCAGAAATTTTGTATCAGCTGTGGAATTCCACTAGAAGGAGTAAATTTTGATGATATCTTAAAAAGATTATTGATGGCTATTCCAGAGACAAAAGCGGTAATATTATTATCTACAGATGGTTTACCTATTGCTTCAGCGTTACCTCAAGGAGTTAATGAGACAAGGATAGCATCTTTAACAGCAGCACTTCACGCATTAGCCAACTATTCAGTTATTGAGATGAAGAAAGGCAAATTCGATCAACTTTATATAAAAGGCTCTAATGGATATGTTTTAGTGCAGCAAGCAGGGCCTAATGCTGTTTTGGCAGTTTCTACATCGAAGGATATACATTTAGGATTAATGTCTTTAGACACACATCCCCAGAAATGGCCAGAAGGACCAGCTTACCATAAAATTGTTTCACTAATGAGAAAAGAATCTGTTAATAAACTAGTGATCACCCGAGAATATCTTCCCGAAATCTTTAGTGGGGATATTTTAGAAATCGCAAATGACGGATTTCCCACATTAAAATCATTTGCAATAAGGTATTTTCAATTAATGGGCATTAAAACTAAGATTTATGGTAAATTGGTAGAATTTTTGAGGAGTTATGATTAATGGATGGTTTGAGATGAGAAGGGATGGAGTATGTTCTAGAGCAACAATTTTTTATTTATTTTTCTTAAGTTTTTTATATTGGATCTTCTTAGAGGATGGTATGTCAAAATATTCATATTGTAATAAAAAAATTCATCTGGAAGATTTTTTCAAGGTTAAAGACGTTCCCGTTCTTGAGAGAAAAGTTTATAATTTTACCGGAGAGGTTATTCAAGTAAGTGATCGTCATAGTGTAAAGATGTGGTCATGTCCTTGGTGTGATAGTATATTAGGTTTTTCAGAGTTCTATTGGGATCGTAGCGAGCGTGTTCGAGGGTTTCGAGAGTAGTCTTAGGATGGAGTATGTTCTTGAGCAAATATTCTATTTTTAATTTAAAAAATACATCAATTTCATAACTATTTATAGTGAAGTTTCTTATTGTTTCTTATGGGAAAGTGTCCATATTGTAGTGTAGAACTTCATATAGAGGATTTTTTCATAGTCGAGAAAAAAGAGAACAAGAAAGGAAAAATTAAGACAAAAGTGCGCGAATTTAAAGGAGAACGTATCATACCACCTGGTTTGGGTTGGGGTGATTGTAAGATGTGGGCGTGTCCGTCATGCGATGCAGTTTTAGGGTTCACTGAATATAGATACGACAGTTCTTAAAGGATTCTACCTAATGTGATTTGAAGTAGTAAGATTGGATTCCTGTAAGGAAAAGGAGAGTATCCCTCAAAGGATGGTAGGTGAATGGGATGTGACTGAAGATGGTAGGTTTTGAGCGGTTTGAGATGAGAAGAGATGGCGTCTGATATGTTGTCGCTGTCCACCATGTAAAAAGAAATAAATGATTAATCATTATGCAATAAAAAAATTAAAACTGAATAGAATGATTAAATTAGAGACTGAAAGGTTATTATTGAGAAATTTTGAACCAACAGACTGGGAAAATTTATTAGAAATAAGTCAAGAATATGAACAAAGCGATATGGGGCAATATGACCAAGAATACCCTCAAACCCCAGAGGGAATTAAAGAAGTGGTTGAAATTTTAGGTAGTGGCGATGAATTTGCTGCTGTTGTTTTAAAAAATCAGCCAAAAGTTATAGGTGTAATTCAATTTCAGAGAAAGAAAGAATATGTTGATGAAGTAGTACATGGATTTGGAGGTATATTTAACTCAGAATTTCAAGGGAAGGGATATGCATTTGAAGCTTTCAAGATTGTACTAGAATATTTATTTGAAGAATTAAGAATTGATAGATGCATTGCTGGAACCGCAGTTGTTAATAAAAAATCTAGAAAATTGATAGAACGGTTAGGTTTTAGAGAAGTCATTCAAAAACAAGTTCATTTTAGGAATGATTCAAATGGCAACCCAATTAATTTTATGTATGTTATTTATGAATTTTCTCGAAAAGATTGGGAGGACTATAAAAAATTCAGAGTCTGATTTCAATGAAACTGAGCGGTTTGAGATAATGAGGGATGGAATATGTTATTGAATATTATTTTTAAGTTTTTTTTCTTATCTTTCAATAGCTAAGCTATAAGATATTAATAGAAGTAATGATGGGGTGGTAGTCCAGCTTGGTAGGATTCCTGGTTCGGGATCAGGAGGTCGAGGGTTCAAGTCCCTCCTACCCCAGAGTTGAGTATTTTGTGTTTTGAATGTAATTATCACTAGTATAGAAAGGAGCAATAACAGTTGGATGGTTTGAGATGAGAAGGGATTGACAGAATGTGTTCTTGAGTTTAGATTTTGATTATCCTATAAGATAATATCAAACTAAAGTAATAAAAAAAAAAAATAAATAAGAAAAAAAAGTTTTATCTAATCTCTGAACCACATATAGCACAAAAATTTCCTAGTTCAGATAATTTAGCTCCACAATTTGGGCAGTAATTGATTTTTCCTTCAGGATCTTTTATCGGTTGAATTACAGGTGATTCTGCTTGCATTTCTATGCTTTCTGAAACATCGTTAGGCGATAATGTGTTTAAAATTGCTAGATCAAAATATCCTTTAACTTGAAAGATAAATCCGATAATTGCTGGAATGATTAAGAACCATAATGAAGTTAGAAGTGTACCTTTTTTTAGGTAATCACATCCTTTAATGGCCTCTTCAGAGATATTGGCTGGAAACATCTTATAGTTATTCTCAAAAAAGGCTTTTAAGTTTTTCCAAGCTTTCATTTCAGCTGCCACACCAACATATATTATCACTATACCAGATAGAAAAAGGATTGTGGACATAGAGAGCGAAATATAGACAGGAAACGGTAGAGGGATAAAGAAAAATAAAGCAAGATTGACTCCTCCGATGATCAAGACAACCACACCACAAATTCTTGCTATAACACCTCTTATATATTTTGAGCGAAATTCATGTAACAATGGGTTATTTAATGTATAATTTGCTCTTTTAAGACTTCCCATAGCAATAAAAAGAAATATAAATGCGATAAAACCAGCCATCCCTGTAACAATGCTCACAATTGTTAAAATTGCAACCACTTGAATATATTTCCCAAAATCATGGAATTCGTTTTTAATACTAATAGTTGACATTTTTTCTTTTCAAAGTTTAATATTTAATTATTTAATATCTTCATCTCAAAGATAGATGATTAAGGAACAGGAGTCCATTAATTGCAATTTTTAAATGAGATGAGAAGGGATGGAGTATGCTCTTGAGCAAGGTTTTTAATTTTCTTTATCTTTAGAAATTTTCTCACTTTAGAAAGTTTATAAAAGTCGAAGTTTAAAGTTAAGTATGGAATTAAGTAATTTTCTTGTTAAAGCAAAAACAAAAACATATGCAAGTGT
>JAHPYZ010000038.1 GCA_019058425.1 Promethearchaeota archaeon | reverse complement strand
TGTTAGGAAAATTCTTTCCGCGATCGTTTCAAAATATTGTATCAGCACATCAAATTCTAAATTTGAGAGAGCTGATTTATCTCCAAACCATCTTCTTGAGAGCAACCATCCCTTAAACTCATTCGAATTACATATTCCTTGGATCACATTCTTATCAAAATAATTAAACATATAAATCAATTATTCTATGTCAAATTGATATAATAATTAATTTTCAAAAACTATTATATTTTTCAATTCATTGAAACTTAGTTAAAACATTTTATTCACAAGTTAATTAATAGGTTTAAAAAGTTGTGCATCAGTAATCTTATCTATTAAGAGCTTTTCATACTCTTTTTCGAAACTTTTAAGAAATTTTTGCATTTTTCGACTATAAATTTCATGGTCAGATTAACAATATGAGCTATATTCACATATAGCCCATTTTCGTTTAAAATACTGAAATGATCTTGCCTTAATTCTTTGCGAAGATCTTTTATCTTTTTATACTTAAAAATTGACTATTATAGATGTCTGCGTAAAATCCATTCTTTGCGATTAATTCTTCATGAGTACCTTGTTCAACTATATTTCCTTCATCCATTACGAGAATAAGGTCTGCATTGTGGATCGTTGATAATCTATGAGCTATAATAAAACTAGTACGGTTTACCATTAATTTATCCATTGCATTTTGTATCAATATCTCAGTTCGGGTATCTACGGAACTAGTAGCCTCATCAAGAATAAGAATTTTAGGATCTGCTAAAACAGCACGAGCAATTGTTAGAAGCTGCATTTGACCTTGAGATATGTTAGTAATTTGTTCGTTAATAATCATATTATAGTCATTAGGTAATGAATGAACAAAGTTATCTACATATGCGGCTTTTGCAGCTACAATTACTTCTTCATCAGTTACATCAATACGTCCATATCGAATATTTTCCATTATTGTCCCATTAAAAAGCCACGTATCTTGCAGAACCATAGCATATAATTTGCGTAGATCTTTTCGAGTGAAATTTCTAATATTTTGGCCATCAATTAAAATAGCACCATCAAGTATATCATAAAAACGCATGAGAAGTTTAACAATTGTTGTTTTTCCTGCCCCTGTCGGACCAACAATTGCTATTTTTTTACCAGCTTCTGCAAATGCAGAAAATTTATGGATCACAATTTTGTTTGGGTCATATCCAAAATGCACATCTCTAAATTCAACTTGGTATGTATTCCTATCTTGAATTTTAATAGGTTTTGGCGTTTCTTGAATTTCTTCTTCCTCCTCAAGGAATTTAAAGACTCTTTCTGCGGCAGCAATAGTTTGTTGAAGTGTATTAGAGATATTTGCAAGTTGAGTCATGGGTTGTGTAAATGAACGTATATATTGGATAAACGCTTGAATGTCACCAATAGATATAGTACTTTGTATAACAAGCCAACTACCTAATATACATATTGCAACATATCCTAAATTCCCAATAAAAAACATCAATGGCATCAGTAAACCAGAAAAAAAACTTGCTTTCCAAGCAGATTTGTAAAGTGTATTATTATACTTAGTAAATTTTTTAATACTTTTTTCTTCCCCGTTAAAAGCTTTCATTACAACATGTCCACTAAACATCTCTTCTACATGTCCATTTACATGTCCTAAATATTGTTGTTGTTGTTTGAAGTACTTTTGAGACCTTTTTGCAATTATACTCACTGTAAGTAATGAGATTGGGATAATAAGCATCGCAAAGAGTGTCAGAAACCAACTGATATATAACATCATTATGAGAACTCCAATTACAGTAACAACAGATGTAATTATTTGGGTAAGGCTTTGGCTTAGAGTCTGGTTTATTACATCTACATCATTAGTTACGTGCGCAAGTACTTCACCGTGCGTTTTTTTATCGAAATATTTAAGAGGTAATTTGTTAATCTTTTTGGAAATATCCTTCCTTAAGCGATAAGATGTATCTGCGGAAACTTTCGCCATTAACCAACCTTGTATAAAACTGAACATCGCAGAAAGTACATATAACCCAATTGTTAAAAGAATAATAAATCCAATATATTCAAAATCAATTGAACCTGTACCGCTTAATTGAGCTATGATACCTTCAAATAATTCTGTAGTTGCCATACCTAATATCTTCGGACCAAAAATGGTGGCTATCGTGGAAGCTATAGCAAAAATGATTACAATTAGTACCGCTTTTTTATACTTTCCCATATAATCAAGTAATTTTCGAATTGTTCCTCTAAAATCTTTCGGTTTATCCCCCTTCATCATGGCCATTCGACCTCTACCCATTGGACCTCCTTGGGACCGTCTTTGCATCATATTAATTCCTCCATTGTATGTTGAGACAAAGCAATTTCTTTATATGTTTCACAAGTGTTCAACAGCTCAATGTGTGTACCTTTACCTACAATTTTACCTTTATCGAGCACAATTATCTGTTCTGCGTCCATAATGGTGGAAACCCTTTGAGTCACAATTATTAACGTGATATCTTCTAAATTTTCTTTGAATGCCTTACGCAATTCTCTGTCAGTTTTAAAATCTAAAGCAGAAAAACTATCATCTAATATATATATTGGAGATTGTTTAACAAGTGCTCGTGCTACGGATAATCTCTGCTTTTGTCCACCAGATACATTCATACCGCCTTGTGCGATTTTGGTCTTCAAACCTTCAGACTTAGCATTTACAAATTCGGATGCTTGCGAAATTTCAATTGCAGATTGTATAACTGTATCTTCAGCATTTTCATTCGCATAATATAAATTACTTGAAATGGTTCCTGAGAATAAGGAACTTTTCTGAGGAACGTACCCAATTTTTTCTCGTAAATCATGCTGAGAAACTTCTCGAATGTCCAAGCCATCGATTAAGATTGATCCAGAAGAAATATCATAAAATCGGAGTATCAAGTTTACAAGTGTGGATTTTCCAGATCCGGTTGCACCTATAAGCGCTGTCGTCTCACCTGGACGTGCCATGAAGTTAATTTTATGTAAAACATTCTCTTCAGCACCTGGATACTTAAATGATACATTACGAAACTCAATTGTAGCGTCGAATGGGTCTTTAAACAAGCGTAAATCTTGGGAATCTATAATAGATGGTTCAGTATCTAATACTTCACCTATTCTTTTTATTGACACACTAGCTCGTGGCAGAAGGATGAACATTATCGAAATCATCAAAAATGACATTACAATTTGCATAGCATATTGTATAAATGCCATCATGTTTCCAATTTGCAATAATCCCTCTGCGACATCATGGGATCCAACCCATATAATTAAAACCATACTGCCATTCATTATAAACATCATGAATGGCATTAATATGACCATTACCTTATTTACAAACAAACTATTTTTCGTTAGATCAAGATTAGCCTTATCAAAACGTTCTTCTTCAAATTTTTGTTTATTAAAACCCCTAATTACCATCATACCTGTTAAATTTTCACGTGAAATAAGGTTAAGTCTGTCAATTAATTTTTGAATTATTTTAAATTTGGGTAAAGCAACTATAAAGACAATAACTATTATAGAAATTAGTGTTGCAACAGCAACAGCTACAATCCACCACATTGATGGGGCTGAGGACATCGCGTGAATAATACCTCCAACACCCAATATTGGAGCATAAAATACAATACTTATCAACATAATAATTATCATTTGAATTTGGGTAATATCATTAGTTGAACGGGTTATTAAGGACGCCGTAGAAAACTTATCAAACTCGATATTTGTAAAATTTTCAATTTTTGTGAACAGATCCTCTCGAATATCACGAGCCATTCCAGTAGCGGTTTTAGAAGCTAAATAACTCACTCCGATAATACAAAACACTGAAATTAATGTCATTAATAACATTAAGCCGCCGATTCGCCATATATAATTCATCTGAATCGTGTCCATATTCATACCAAGAACTTCATATTCTGATCTTATTCCCTGTACAACCGCTTGATCCAACATAGTGTCATCAAAAGAATTAAATTGTTCATATAACCCTTCAATTATTAGATTTCTAGTAGTCTCAGGCAAGCTTTCTAAATAAAGAAATAAATGAGTATTAGGAGGAAAACCCATTATAGTTGCTAAATCTGGATCTTCCATCATTTGTTTAACAAAAAATACAATTATAATCGGTTTTGTTATTAGTGATCTTAATTGATCGATCTCTGATTTAGTGAGACTGTTAAGAACATATAATGGTTCGCTACTAATAACCGGATATAATTTAACATAATAATCATATTTATCAGAGTTATTGCTATAAAGCGTGTATTGATCAAGTACTTCCGCTTGATCACCTGGATTAGTTATGAAAAGTAATGTCCTATTCATTTCTTTTTGAGTAATTGCTGCTGGTACTTTGTCCTCAATTCCTCCTTGTTGGATTCCAACATTAACAATTTTGGACAAATAATCTGGTAATGCTAAATTAACATTAGCTTGGACATATAATAGTATAATTGCTCCTATTATCATCGGTAGGTAAGGTTTTGTATATTTGAATGTCCTATTCATAATTTCATTATCTTCAAAATTTTTGATTTATTATTCAAAAAAAAACTTAATTATTTCTCTAAATCAGACTTACCATTATTTATACTAATCTTATTTATCAATCTATTTAGTACAGTTATTATATCTCTCTTTTCATCATCAGTCAACGTAAACACAAAATCTTCAAACCATTTATAACTGGTTTGAAAACATTCATTAAGAAATTCAAGTCCTTTTTGAGTTAAATTTAGTTTTTTAATTCGTCGATCATTAGGATCTTCTGTTCTTTCTATCAATTCTAATTGAACCATACGATGCAGTAATTGACTTGCTCCAGCACTCGAAATACCTAAGTCTGTACCAATAATTGATACATTACAATTGCCTTTACGATATATTCGTATGAGAGCACCTATCTGAGGCATAGATACCTCACTTTCTTTCGAGAACTTTAAAATATTATAAATTGATTTAGATAAAGTTAATTTAATCCAGTTTTTTATAGTTTCTGAAATATCGGGCTCCATTTATAAATTCTAATAGTTTTTTGAACGTTTTAATTTAGTTAATGCAATTTAATAATTAAGGTTTATTAATATTTAAGTTACCTTTGACAATAAAATCAAATAACTTTATTTTCAAACACATCGATTAGTAAAAGTCTCTAATGAAATTGCCTATATATCAAAACTTGGAACTGAAATGGAATATTCCATGGATTTAAAAGCGAATAATTTTACCAATAAGCCTTATTTTTACATTATAGAAGTTAGGAACTAATTAGAAAAGATTTTAATGAATATTTCAAGTTTGAAAATCTGAAATCCGAAGAAAAGAATAATACACAATTAGAATTAGATTCTTTTTTAAATATTTAATTCTTTATATTTTTAAATTCTAATCTTTAAGGAATTTAAAATTATTAATATCTAAAAAGCTCAAATATTGCTCAAAATATTTATATTATTAATCTTCTAATGGAGGTAAACTGAATGGATAAAGAAATAAGTGTTTGTTTTCCTATGGTGTATCATTTCCACCAACCAGAAGGAAATTTCTCATGGGTAATAGAAGACTGCTATCAGAAAGCATATAAACCACTTATTGAAAATATGTATCAATTTGAAGATATTAAATTTACACTTCATTTTTCAGGGAATTTATTAGAGTGGTTTTTAAAGTATAAACCTGAAATAATTGAGAAACTTAAAATAATGGCTCAAAGAGGCCAAATAGAAATTATTGGTGGTGGTTTCTACGAACCCATATTTGCTATAATCCCCTATCGTGATAAAATTGCACAAATCAAAAAATTATCTAATTATATAAAAAAAGAATTTGGACTAGAAGTTAAAGGTGCTTGGTTATCAGAAAGAGTATGGGAACCAGATTATCCTTCATTCCTAAGTGATACTGGTTTGAAATATGTCATTGTTGATGATAATCATTTTCGCTCCACGGGAATTACTGAAGAGGATACTTTTTACTCATATATAACTGAGGATGAAGGTAAAACTTTACGTATCTTTCCTATTAACGAAGAGTTGAGGTATTTAACTCCTTGGAAGCCTACATATATGTCAATTGATTATTTGAGGAATGCTGCGGACAATGAAGGTGATAGATGCGTTTTGTTCATATCTGATGCTGAAAAGATGGGTGTGTGGGGTACTACACATCAAATTTGCTATTTAGAAGGACAAGGGCATGAAGAAGGAGATGAACGGAAACCGTTTATTCCCGCATTTTTTGAACAAATAATAAAAAATACATGGATTAAATCTCTAACACTTTCTGAATATATGGATAAATTTCCGGCAAAAGATTTAGTATACCTTCCCACAGCAAGTTATGATAAAATGGAAGAATGGGTTTTACCAACTAAGATCCGTAAGAATTTTAAAATAATAAGAAAATCTCTGAGAGAAAATGAGGCAAAGAAAGACATATATCAATTTTTAAAAGGTGGATTTTGGAGGTATTTTCTTGTAAAATATCCAGAATCTAATAATATGCATAAGAAAATGCTGTTTGTCAGGAATAAACTAATTTTAATTGAAGAGAATCTCCTAAAAGTTGATGATGAAGATCTAATTTCTTCGATATTGAAAAAAATTAATAATGCATGGGATGAGATTTATAAAGCTCAATGTAATGATTGTTATTGGCATGGGTTATTTGGAGGCGTATACCTGCAATTTTTACGGTTTTCAGTATATACACATTTAATAAATGCTGAGAGGATAATTGATGAGATAAATACATTAATCAATCCAGAACTAAGATCTTATATCAACATAACACCAACAGATTTTAATAAGGATAGTAAAATAGAATACTTAATTGAATCAGACCTATTTAATATCTACATTAATCCTGATGATGCCGGAACAATCTTTGAGTTAGATTATAAACCTAAATCATATAATTTATTGAATACATTAACGAGATGGCCTGAAGCTTATCATGATAGTAAGAAACTTGAATCGGAAGAAGTATTGGTCGATCGATTTAGAAGATCTCTTTTACGTCTTAGATTCCTACATGATGATGTAACACTTGAACAGCTTCATGCTGATCAGTATTATGAGTTTGGAGATTTTGTTGAAGAAAGTTATCGGGTGACTAGTAATGAAAAAGAAGGTAAAACTGCAATTATAGAAATGGAAAGAATAGGAAGTATAAAAGATCCTAAAACTGATGAAAGAAACCCCGTACGAATAACAAAAGATATTTATATTGAAGGTAATGAAATTGAAGCAAAAGTAAGAATAAATTTCAACGAAGTCGCTGGAAAAGAAAAAATCCTCAACCGAATTGTTAATAATTTAAATATTGCTGTTGATATTCCTTTTTTCTTCAATGGAGATACAAATAAATTCAAATGGGAAAGTAAGCAAGTGGATTTTGGGCAGGAAAATAACTTAGAATTATTAGAACCATTTCAATATGTCGGTTCGCATTTTAAAGCTTATGATGAATCATACGATCTTAACTTTGAATTTGAGATTCAAGGAAAAAATCAATCAATTAAAATCAATAAGTTTCCAATAATTGCCTATGCTTATACAGATGAGGGCTACAAAGAGATTTACCAAGGAATCAATATTACTCCTGTTTTTAAGCTCAACAAGAATTTAGAATTTCATTTTAAACTACAAATTTATTAATATATATACTTTTTCTTCTCATACACATTTGTAGATATGCGTGTAGAATTTGTCAATTTTCCCTATCTTTAAATATATTAAGAGCCTAATAACATCTAGAAAACATAAAATTTAACGTTGGTTTTGACACTTATGGGAGTGAACGGAAATGGAAAGCGGAATGGCTGGATTTATAACAAAAAAACTCTGAAAACTTGTATTGAGAATAATCAATATGTCCGAAATACCCGAAAAAAGTTAATGGAAGAAAAACTGCGTAAAAAACTTCAGAAATGAAATTTAAACTATAAAATTTTATGTTAAATTGTTCGATTTCTTCTTTTCTAAATATGAAAAAGTTTTATGATTCAAATCCATATTTTCCTATAAGGGGGACAAACCGAACTCCTGTTATTTTAGTAGAATCAAAGGTATCTCCACTTTTTTGGATTACATATAAATTTTGGCTAAAACTTTTCGATCCCGCAGGAATGCAAAGAATTCCACCATCAACTAATTGATCTCGCAGAGGTAGAGGGATCTTTGTAGGCGAAGCTGCTGTAACCAATATTTTATCATAAGGTGCTTCTTTTGGGAATCCCAATGTTCCATCTCCATGAATTACTGTAACATCATACTCATATCCTGTTTCTTTTAGACTCATTTTAGCATTATGCGCCAATTTTTCATGGCGTTCAATTGTATACACATGCCCTGGATTTTTAGTATTTTTTGGAGCTACCAATTCTGCACACAAAGCAGCGTGATAGCCTGAACCAGTTCCAATCTCTAAAACTTTATCCCCTTCTTTTAGATCAAGGAATTCACACATCATAGCATTCATATGCGGAGCACTAATGGTCTGTCCTAAACCAATAGAGAGGGGAGAATCCAAATATGCACTTGATTCGGCATCTTTTGGGACAAATTTATGTCTTGGTACATTTAACATTGCCTTAATTACATTAGGCTTTGTTAAAATATCTCGACTTTTTAGGTTCTCAACGAGTCTTTTTCTTTTTTCCTCAAAATTCATGGCAAATGGAATTTTATTTGCTAAAAAAAAATCATTTCTTTATGATATAAATTTTATCGTTCGGCTTAACTTCTTCATTTAAACGTAAATTTATCCTAACTGGATCAGAGTATCTTTTTCTTGAGATTTGTCTTATTTTTTCTCCTTTATAAATCATCTTTCTTATGGTTTCCGTCATAAATGTTGAATTACCCTCAATACTAATCTCGTCCCCTAATTTTAAAGGGATCTCTAAACTCTCAAGTAATACATTAGCAGATTTGCTCTTTAGATCATATGAGAGGATTTTTCCTAAATAATGCTTTTGATATGGAGATATATTTCCTCTTTGCTTTAACTCAATATCTTCTATTGTTGGTCTTTGAAAATAAAAACCTGTATGAAAACCACGATTGTACACTTTTGATAATCTTTCAAGCCATTTATTAACTTTCTCTTTAGTAAAAGCCTTATTAAAATATGAGTCTAAAGCCTCTTTATAACATTCTACTACAGTTTTTATATATAACGGATTTTTCATTCGTCCTTCAATTTTAAAGGCATCGATTTTGGCTTTAATTAATTCTGGGATGTATTCAATCATGCACAGATCCTTTGTATTCATAAACAACTGACCATCATAAAGAAATTCATTATTCATATCATCAATTACTCTCCACTCTCTTCTACAAGGCTGAATACAGTTTCCTCGGTTTGCTGAATATTCTTCTGAATCACATATCGTCGCAGAAAAATAACAGCGTCCTGAAATTGAAGTACACATCGAACCATGAATAAAACACTCAATTTTTGTTTTTGAAAGTAAATGTTTAATAAGTTTAATTTGTTTTAATGATAATTCTCTGGCCAATATTATCCGTTCTGCTCCTAATTCCTCATAAAATTTAGCAGCTTCAATATTAGAAACATTAGCTTGGGTTGATATATGAAATTCAATATTATTTCGCTTTGCTATTCTAATAGCAGCTAGATCATGAGCTATAATAGCATCAATTCCTGAATCTTTTGCTTCTAAAATTAGTCTTTCTAAATCCTGTAATTCCGTATCATATATTAAAATATTTGTAGTTAAATATGCTTTAATTGGTGGATTCTTGCTGTGACAAAAATCAGAAACCTTCTTTAAATCTTTTCTATCAAAATTGTTAGCTTTCTGCCTCATATTATATTGTTTTATGCCAAAATAGATAGCATCTGCTAACTCACTTACTATTTTCAGGGATTTCCAGTCTTGGATTGGAGCAAGTAATTCTGGGCGATAGTTCATATTAAAATTTCAACTTATTCATAAACAATATTTCATCTATCAATATTAGATAAAGAATTTCAAAATTATTAAAGTAAGGGAGACCAAAAAATGAATACCCCAATGCCAAAATGTAAAATAACAGTTTTAAAAAGAACCTTAAATCAAGATTTGATTGATGAATATATCGATGACCAATTAGGAGATATTAAAAAATGTAATGTATTCAAAGATGGTCAAGAAATAATAATAGATCCAAATACCGCAAAAGCACCTGATGAATTTTGCAACTGGGCATGGTGTGATATTCGAAAGGATATAATGACTATTGCTGCTGGTGGCAATATCCGAGGAATGAAAGAAAATGGTACTGTTATTACTGGATGTAGTGATTGGTTTCGAAATGTAATATTTAAAGTTGAAAGAATGGAATAAAAAATATTGATAATTATTCATCACGATTTTTCTTTGTTTCAAACTAAGAGCAATAAAATAAAAAACAACAGGAGCAGCTAACCATATTAATTGAGGCAATAAAGTAATAAAAAAGAGCTAAAATTAATATATCCTTTATCTTTTAAATAGTTTTTATAAAAATTAAAACGTTTAAATGCATTATTAAAAATAAATTAATATAATGTTTTAAAAGGTTTACAAATATGAAAGTTGTATTATTTAATGGAAGTCCTAGAAAAGAGGGAAATACGTACCATTGTTTAAACATTGTAATGGACGAGTTAAAAGCTGCAGGGGTCGAATGCGATTATAATTGGATCGGTATGGAGAAATTACAAGGTTGCACGGCTTGCATGAAATGCGTCGATAATGATGACCAAAAATGCGTATTACCTGGAGATAAAATGAATGAATATATAGAAAAAATGCTGGAGTCAGATGGAATTATTATTGGATCTCCAACATATTTCTCAGATTTATCAACTAGCACAAAAGCATTAATAGAACGTGCAGGATATGCTACTGGAGGTCACTTAAAATATAAAGTTGGTGCTGCAGTCGTAGCGGTTAGGAGAGCTGGTGCAAACCATGTGTTTTCAAGTATTAATTACTTTTTCCTCATCAAACAGATGTTTTTAGTGGGGTCAAGTTATTGGAATATGGGAATTGGACGAGCACCGGGAGAAGTATTAGATGACAAAGAAGGTATAAGAACATTTAAAAATTTAGGGAAAAATATTGCTTTTTTACTTAAAAAACTAAAACAATAGTTAATTTTTTTTTTTTTTAAAATGTTTCTTGTTTTTTATAGTTACGATAATAGCAATACCCCCAATTGAGAAACCTGTAATTCCTACACCTATTAATATAATACGGGAAAAATCAGGTTCATTATCAGTTCCTTCTGATATGAAATCTTTCATTATATCAAAAATCTCAGTATTATCAATAACACTAAGATTAATAAGATCATAGAAATCTGTTCTATATCCAAAAAAGGGGACATCTAGGTTGGTATGAGATCCTGTAGACCAACTTACAGAAATGTTATTTATCCTTTCAATTCTTAATAACCTATTTTGTTCATCAGTTCGATTTGAAGAAGGAATAATATCATTTAACGTCTCATTTAAAATTGTCAAACCACCGGTCTCATGATCAGCAGTAACTATTAGTAAAACATTATCATGTTCCTCAGCATATGAGATAGCTGCATCTACAGCATAATGAAACTCAATTGTTTCTAAAGCTACATTTGTCTTATTATTTGCATGGCTAGCATGATCAATTCTTCCACCTTCCACCATTAAAAAAAAGCCCTCTGGATCTTGAGAAAGAATTTCTATTGTCTTTACAGTCATCTCTAATAAGGATGGAATGACATCAGGATCACGACTAATCTCATACGGTAGATGGTTAGGGGCAAACAATCCAAATAAGTTATTCGCATCTGTACTCATAAGTTTAGAGTGATTTTCTATCAAAGTATATCCATTCGCTTCTAAATTCATTAATTGTACGGAATCAAAATGATCCTCACCCCCTCCCAATATGATACTAACACTAGAATTTTCTACGATCTGTCGAGATATCTCTGTAGTATTAGATCTCGACTTCACATGAGTAATAAAAGCCGCTGGAGTTGCATGAGTTATTGCAGTTGTAGTAATAATTCCTGTAGATTTTCCAAACTCCTGAGAAATTTCAAGAATAGTTTCTAAAGGTTCAGACAAGGGTGAAATAGACAACATCCCATTATTCGTTTTATTACCTGTTGCCATTGCTGTCGCTGCTGCTGCTGAATCAGTAATTAAATTATCAGCACTAAATGTTGTTACATTGAGATGTAAAGGTAATCTTTCCATTGAAAATTTATTGTTATTACCAACTTCCACCAATCTTGCTAGCTTTAAATGCTCATAACCCATTCCATCTCCTATTAGAAGAATCACACTATTTTTTGTACTGCTGTTTGAGTATTTTAAATCATTATTTATCTCGTTGAAAGATTTAAAATTGTCTATTTTTACTACAAAAGAAGCATCGACTAAAATTAATATAAAAATTAACGATGCATAAAATATTTTTAATTTTTTCTTAAGCTGAATTGATCTCATCAACTTTTATCTAATGAACTATTATAAATCTTATCGTATAAAACTTATCGATAATTACTAATTTAAATGTAATTATTATACTCTTAAAATCTATCTTTCATTTACTTGTAATAGATGCAAATTTTGGATTTAGATCAAGTTAATAAACTAACTTTAGAAAAACAGCATCTCACAATAGATACAAAAATAGATAATATAGTTCAAATTGTGGAGGATATTTGTGGTCTTCATTCAACTGAGCTAAAAACCTCTTATTTGTCTCTTTTTGCAAGAACTAATAAATTTAAGAAATCTGATTTAGAAAGAGAATTATATGAGGAAAAATCACTCGGAAGAATTCGAGGGATGAGAAGAACCCTATTTATAGAGACTGTAAAATGGATCCCAATAGTCTATACTGCAACAAATCATCTAATTGAGTATTCTTTTGAAAAATATATGGAATTTCATAAAGTATCTTTAAAAGAATATCAAGAAATCTCTCAAAACATCATAAAAATACTTAAAGAAAGAGAATTATCTGCAGCTGAAATTAGAAAAGAATTGAATTCAAAATCTAATATACCAGCTATTATTCAAGTAATGGGTAATCGTGGTTTGTTAATTAGGGGAAAACCAATCAAAAATTGGAAAGATAGGAGGAATAAATATGCTCTATTTAAAGATTATTTTCCAGAACTTGACCTAAGTATTTATGAAGTAAATAAAGCAATTAGACTCCTAGTAGAGAAATATATAAAATCATTTGGACCTGTGACAGAAACAGATATGGCATGGTGGACTGGATTAAAAAAGACAAAAATTAGAGAAGTATTAAAACCTATAGAGCAAAATCTCGAGAAAGTCAAAATTTCTAATGTTCAAAAAACCTATATCATGGATAAAGAAGAATTAACCAATTTGGAAAATAATTCTACTTATGAAAAACCATCATTAAGTTTATTGCCTGGACTTGATCCCTATCCTATGGGATATAAGGAACGTGAAAGATATATTAATGCACAAAATTATAACTACTTATTTGATCGATCAGGAAATATTACTTCAACAATTTTCTTGAATGGTGAGGCAATTGGAGTTTGGGATACTGAAGAAGAACCTGAACTTCTAATTAAATTTTATTTATTCCATTCACTCGAAAATGATTTAATTGATGAGCTTTATTCTGAAGCTAAGAAAGTTGGGCAATTCTTCTTTAATACTAATGTTAACATCAGAAAATGTGAAAAAATGATCCCATTAACAGAACGAAGAGCCGGAGGATTTATGACACCTCTTAAAAATAGTTAAAATACAAATTATATTTCAAATAGATATACATTATTAATGAGGAGTAATATAATGAACTCTGAAAATCTACTTAAAATAGAACTAATTATTGGTGGGATCGTTGAAATTATCATAGGAAGTTTATTTTTATTTTTAGATATTATTTTTGAACAAATTGGTCTTGAAAACATACCAATTTTCACACAGATGGCAGGTTCTTTCTTATTATGCTATGGTATTCTATTAGTATATTCTGCGAGAGATGTAGAGAAATACTTAATTATTCCTTTAGTAAATATATTTGCTAGGGTTATTATTGTTATTTTTAGTATCATTAGCATTTTTGACTATCCTGAATTTATGGGCATCCTACTTTTTGCTATACCCTATGATACGTTATGGTCAATAATAATGATAATATTATTAAAAAAGAGAGAGATAATTTTCAAAAAATCATAATTTAGAAAGGAAATTATTAATGAGTATTATTATATTAGGTGCTTGTGGGGAAATCGGAAGATATATTGCATATGATCTAGTAAAAAATGGATATAAAGTCACTTTAGCAGATATAAGGGAAATTGAAGGTAAAAAGATCGCTAAAAAGTTAGGCTCAAGAGCCACCTTTCAAAAATTAGATGTTATGGATTTTGAAAAGTTAGTAGAAGTTCTTAAAAATTATAAATTAGTAGTGAACAATATTGGGCCATATTACATGTTCGGAGATTGGATTCCTCGAGCAACGATTCAAGCAGGAATAAATTATGTTGATATATGCGATGATCATGACGCAACTCGAACATTTATAAAAATGAATAAATTGGTCGAGCGTGAGAACTTAACTTTTCTTATTAATTCAGGAGCATCTGCAGGATTGACAAATATAATGGCAAAAATGGGAGCAAATCAACTAGATAAAGTTGATTCTATAAGAGTATTATGGTTTGAGGATACTGGTGAAACTATTGGCTTTGGGCAGTTAGCACATTGGGCTCACATTGCTATGGGAAAAGTCCCACAATTCATAAATGGTGAGTGGGTCAATATAAAAGCACTTACTGATAGAGAAGTTGTTGAATTTCCAGCTCCATTAGGATGCGCTCCTTTATATTTCGTTGGGCATCCTGAACCTGTAACACTTCCCCTTTATATAGAAACAGATGAAGCTATTTGTAAGGGAGGCGTTCTCCCAGAATCGGACATTCTATTAACTAAAATACTTGATATGTTGATTCCATTAAAGCATAATAAAATTATGAAATTAGTATGTAATTTCTTTCTGAAGATTTTTCCCCTTATAACTGGAAATGTGGAAGAGAGAGAGATTATTTCTTCATTCAAGACAGACGTAATTGGTTTAAAAAGTCAGAAAAATGTACATCTATCATATGCGGTCATAGGAGAAGTTGCAAAACTTACTTCAGTACCAGCTTCAATTATAGCTCAAATGATACTTAATGAAGATATCAGTTCTCATGGTGTATTTCCACCCGAAGGGTGCCCCGATCTAAATCTTGATAAAATGAAAAAAGAGCTAGAAAAAAGGAATATCTTGATAAAACAAAAAAAAGTATGAAACTATATGAATGAAAAATATAATGTTCTGTTTATCATAACTGACGCAATGCGAGCAGACCATATGAGCTGTGCAGGAAATTCAACAGTAAGGACTCCTAACCTTGATAAATTAGCAGCAGAGGGTGTTAGATTTACAAATCATTTTTGTAATAATCCAATTTGTATGCCTAATAGAGCGACGTTGCTTACTGGAGTGTATCCGAACGTTCATGGAGTTCGCAGTAATGGTATGATTCTATCTAAAGAGGTACCTACTATAACTCAAACACTTGTAAAAAGAGGATGGCAGACTGCAGCTATAGGAAAAATTCACCACCAATACTGGATTGGGGCTTTTAAACATAAGTATAGATCTGCAGAAAGTTTTACTGATTGGTCTCTTGAGAGAGATATAAGTTATCCTGTGAGAGAACATTTTCCATTACCTTATTATGGTTATGAAGAAGTTGAATTGATCTCTGGAAATGGTACAGTGTGTGCGGGACATTATTTAGAATGGTTAGAAGAAAGGTCACCAGAAATAGCTGAAGATATGAAACGAAGATTAATGAATTATGACTATATATTTAGTCTTTATTGTGATCCAATTCCTGAAGAACTCTATAACACCACATGGGTTAGAGACAGGACGCTAGCCTTCCTTGAAAGGTATAAAAATGGTGATTATGGAAGTAAACCCTTTTATTTACATTGTTCATTTCCAGATCCCCATTATCCAATATATCCCCCTAAGGATTATCAAGACCAATATAAACCAGAAGATATTGAACTCCCATTAAATTTTGATGATATAAAGAATTTATATAATCATGAATACTTAGGATATCATTTACGGAATCCCCCTTTTGATAAAGCTTGGATCCGTGAATCAACAGAAGAAGAAGTCCGAAAGATAACAGCATTAACATATGCAGCAATAGGATATGTCGATAATAGTATTGGTCAGATCTTAGCTTCATTAGAAAAACTGGGTTACTCAGATAATACTATTGTCGTTTTTATGAGTGATCATGGAGATTTAATGGGTGATCATGGTTTGCTTTTTAAGGGACCTTGTCCCTTTAATGGTGTTTTACAGTTACCTTTGATATGGAAAGTGCCCGGAGTAACAAAATCGGGAGGAATTTCTAACTCTTTAGTAAGTTCAATCGATTATGCAAAAACAATTTTAAATCTTCTAGGGATAAAAGAGAGACACCATCCCCCAGAAATGCAAGGTTATGATATTTCTCCTATTTTATCAAATCCTGATGAGAAAGTAAGAGACCACGTTTTAATAGAAAATGATGAGGAAGTTGGGACTTATAAAGCTAGATTGCGTCATTTAATTACCGAGGATTATAAATTAACAATATACAATAGTCTTAGCAATTTTGGTGATATTTATGATCGCAGAAATGATCCTCAGGAATTAAATAATTTATGGTATGAAGAGAAGTTTAATGAAAAACGATTTGAATTGGTAAATAAGCTATTACATGAAAATCTTAAGGCACAAACTCATTATCCTAAACGTATAGCTGGATCATAACAAATTGGAGTATTAAGATAATGAGTGAAAAAATGAATGTTTTGTTTATAATAACGGATCAACAGCGTTATGATCACATGAGTTGCTCGGGAAATCCGATTTTAAAGACACCAAATATAGATAGGTTATCAAGTGATGGCGTACATTTTACTAATGCTTTCTGTACTAACCCTATGTGTATGCCTAACAGAGCAACATTATTGACAGGATTGTATCCAAATGTCCATGGAGTTCGAAGTAATGGGATGATTCTATCTAATAAGGTTCCTACAATCACACAAACTCTCGTAAAAAAGGGATGGCATACTGCTGCATTCGGAAAATTACATCATCAGTTTAATGTCGCCCCATATAAACTCCATTATAGATCCACAGAAAATTTTCAAGATTGGGTATTTCCTCAAAAAGGAGATTATCCTGTACGAGAAAAATTTCCTATTCCATATTATGGATATCAAGAAGTTGAAACGGTATTAGGACATGGAGCTTGTTTATGTGGTCATTATTTGGATTGGTTGGAAGAAAGATCACCCAAACAAGCAGAGCTTATGCGAGAAAGATGGAAAAATATTGATGATAACTTTTTTTCAATATTCCTTGAGCATGATATACCAGAAAAACTATACTCTAGTGCATTTGTAGCTGAAAGAACAATTGCTTTTTTCGAAAGACATGCTAAGGGAGATTATGGGAAAAAACCTTTTTATGTTCATTGCTCTTTCCCTGATCCCCATCAGCCAGTATGGCCTGCTGGTAAGTATAAGGATATGTATAATCCTGAAGATATTAATTTACCTAAAAGTTTTAATAATCTTGAACAATTAAGAAATCATCCCTATTTAGCTCCTTATATCAATGTAATGCCAGGAGCAATGCTTAGAGAAACAACAGAAAAAGAGGCAAAAAAATTTATTGCTTATACTTATGGAACTCTTTCATTAATTGACGATTATGTAGGTCAGATTTTAGCGTCTCTCGATAAACTTGGATATGCTGATAATACTATAGTAGTATATACTAGTGATCATGGTGACTTAATGGGTGAGCATGGTATGCTTTTCAAAGGTCCATCAACCTATATGGGAGTATTTCATATACCCATGATTTGGAAAGTTCCAGGGATTACTAAACATGGAAAAACTGATGCTTTAATGAGTTCTATTGATTATCCCAAGACTATTTTAAATCTCTTAGGAATAAAAGAAAGTCAACATCCTCCTGATATGCAAGGATTTGATATGACTCCGGTTTTAAAAAACCCCGAAAATAATGACACACAACCTAGAGATTGCTGTTTTATTGAAAACGATGAGGAAATTGGAATTATAAATGCAAGATTAAGACATATCATAACAAAGGATTATAAACTTACAAAATATGAAGGATTTGAAGATTTTGGTGATCTATTTGATCGTAAAAAAGATCCATATGAATTAAATAATTTATGGTATGACAACAACATAAAAGAGAAACGTTTTGAATTATTAAATATAATGTTTCAAGAAAATTTGAAAGTCCAGACGAGGTACCCCAAAAGAATTGCTGGTACCTAAATAAATTTCTCCAATTTTTAATTATAACTTTTATATATTTAATCGAACAATATTTAACTATTTAGGTTAAATTTGTCTATTATCAATAAAAATTGGTTTTTATAATGGAAACAGATGAAATTCAGATTGAACATAGTAAATTTGGTATGGTCTCTTATGGTTTCAACTCTTTTTCCAGAGAGTTGCTTAGAATTGCATTTACCTCTTTTGGCTTCTTTTTTTATGAATCTGAACTTGGATTAAATGTCTGGTTAATAGGGTTATCTTATACTCTTTTTGCTATTTATAATATGTTTAATGATCCTATTATCGGGTATCTCACAAATAGACCCTTTAGATTTACAAAAAAATGGGGCCGAAGGTTTCCTTGGATCTTAATTGGGGGTTTACCGTGGGGATTTACATATATGCTTATATTTATGCCTCCCACTTATGATGCTGAATCTGGCGCATGGATTTTATTTTTTTGGCTTTTATTTACTACATGCCTTTTTGATACATTCCATTCATTATTAATGGTAAATTTTCAATCATTATTCCCTGATAAATTTAGATCAATTCAAGAACGTCGAACTGCTAGTGGAATTTACATCATGATAGGGGTTATAGGAGTCGCTATTGGTGCTATTTTACCTCCTTTAATTTTTACTTATGGAGATCTTCCATCTTTTGCATTTCAAGGGTTTATAGTCGCTATTATCACATTTATCGGTTTTGCTGTTGCTATTCCAGGATCCCGTGAGGATCGAGAGACAATAGAACTTTATTTATCTTCTCAAGAAAAGGAACGTGAAAAATCTTCCTTTTTTAAGAGTCTAAAAATAGCTCTTAAACAGAGTCCGTTTATAATATTCATGGTGCTTTTTACCTTATATCAATCTCTGGTAGAGATAATGCAAGCTTCTGTTCATTATACAGTAAAGTATTCTTTAGGGATGGAGGAAGAAGCCGCAACTTTAGTATTTGCTGCCTTCCTTATTGGAGTATTAATATCTACTCCATTTTGGACGCGTTACTCACGAAAAGTACAAGATAACAAGAAAGTGATGATCATTTCTGCTTTAATTTTAGCTGCTTTTACTCTTCCAATTACTTTTCTTAGAAATTATTGGGCAATAGTCTCCGATATGCTTTTATGGGGATTGGGTATGGGTGGATTCTGGTTAATGATTTTTCCAGTATCTTCGGATATTATAGATAATTCAGTTGTGTTAACAAAAAAACGTGAAGAAGGAGTTTATACAGGATTTCAACAATTTTTTGGACGAATTGGAATAATAGTTCAAGCACTTACCTTTGCGATTGTTCATGAACTTACAGGATTCGTTGAAGAAAGTGCAACACAAACAGAATTAGCTATTTGGGGAATACATTTTCATCAATCTTTAATTCCGTTTATATTGCTTATGATTGGAATTATTGTGTTTTGGTTAAAATATGATTTGACCGCTGAGAAAGTACGTGAAAATAGTAGGAAGATAAAAGAATTAGGTTTGTAGAATAAGGTTCAATAAAACTAGGAAAAAAGGAAATAGTTCTATTCTTTTTTTTTCTGATTTTAATTTGAACAACTTATTTTTTTTTTAACAAAAAAATATAAATTAAAATTATTTCTATTTGGATAGGTATTTAAGGAGTATATTTGTTAAAACATAGACTAAAAATTTTAGAGTCAATAATTTATAAGAAATTAATTTAAAATTGGGACCTCTATTTAGTTGTTATAAGTGTTAATAATAAATTATTCAAGCATTACAGCATTCGATGAACTCAATTAACAGGATTATAATATCACTATGATAAGAAGGAGCTACAGAAGAATTTTTGTACTTTCTATTTTTATTTCATCAGTTTTAATATTAAATCTTTTTCAGACGGTAGCTTTTTCTTACGCGCAGAGTAATGGTGAGCCTGTTAAAACCCCCTCCTTTAAATTTCATGAATATTCAGAAGTATTTAATTCTAACGAAAATAATACTTCAATTAATCTTGAATTTCCAGAGTTGGCTTGGAATATAACTGATATTGAACTTAACTTTACAAATATTAAATTAGATCGGGAAATAAAAACTATTGAGGATAACGATTTGCGTGATACGCTTCCCAATCGTATTTATAGACAAAATAATATCCAAAAAAGGCTTGGTCTTGCCGTAAGACTTGAAATAACAGAAGTTACTACTTTGTATGGAGTATTTATCAATGGGAAGAAGACTAATACAACTGAAATAATTCAATTTCAAATAAGGGGATATGATGTAATAAATAATAAGCCAAACGACACAATTTACAGAAAAATAGATTTAAACATGTCATATAATCCTGAATCTCGTTGGTTTTTACAGGATTTTTCATTCGATCCAATTACACTTCAAATCGGAAATTACTCATTAGTAATGATTGGAAATGATACTCTTAGTAACTCTGTGAGTTATTATTGGTCAGCAAATGATATTAATCCAACAACGAAAAATTTATACACTTCTCAATATGTTAATTCATGGAGTACTGGAACAATAAACACAACTTATTTATATAAATTGATTCAGAAAACTGATAAAATTTATTATCCTGAAGATATTGAGATGACTGCGGAATTAAATGGAGACGAATTTAATATATTAAATGGCCCTAGTTTAGGGACAGGATTACTAAAGATACAGAATATATCTTATTTTTTGAATGATTACACAATACACATTCCAATTAAAAATAAACTCTCTGTTAGTTTAATTTTTAACTATACTTTTTATATGAAATCAACAAAAACTTTCTTTTCTGAAAGTTCTCTTAATATTGAAGAAAACCAAGATATTAAATGGGTAATATCTCCTATATTTTCAAGAATTTCAATTAACTATTATATTAAGTTTAATCTACCGAATGAATGGTTTAATGTGAGTATTTATCGCAAATCTGGAGGATTATGGGAAAATATTTCTTTCACAGAAAGTATCTATGGGGGTAAAAGATTATTTACAATTCATAATAACACAATATTGGAGGGAGCTGAGTGGAAAATTAACGCAAATTCGCCGAATATTGTTTTTAATTTAAATCTTCCAGAATTAGAATGGCAACCTGGTCAAGATCTGCAATTTTCTGTAAATTCTCCCATTGGAGTTTTTAATTTAACATTTTTTTTAATTAATCCATTAGGTTTTGGTTATGATACTCCCATTGAGGTAAAAGAAATAGGATCCGAAGATGTTCCACCTTTTCTTTTCTCATATACACTCCCCTCAAACTCACGGGAGGGTACCTATACTATAAGAGTATATTGGAATAATAATACTGATGCGGGAGTTCAATCTCAAGAATTTCAGATAAATATCCCTCCAGTCCCAATAGATCCAATTTGGATTATTTTAAGTGTATTAATTACAGTTGGGGTTTCAATAGCGGTTATATTTTCTTATATTACAATAAAAAAGAATAGAATTAAACGAATGGAAGAAGCTCATAAGTTATTTAATAAATGCATGGATGTATTAAATCTAGAGTACTTAATTGTATCTGATAAAAAATCTGGATTAAATATGTATCAACAGAATTTTTCAGGGAAAAAAATTGAAGCCGCAATGATTTCAGGATTTTTACAGGCAATACATTCTTTCGGGATTGAATTAATTAAAATTGAAGACCAATCTCAAACTATAAAGTTAGAATATAAAGATTCGATTATACTTATGACTGAATTTGTTAATTTAAGACTAATCTTAATAATGAAAGAAAGTCCTTCCCCTAATTTCTTATATTCGTTAGAAGACCTAGCTTATGAGATACATAATTCTTACGGTAATTTAATAGATAATTTTAATGGAAATGTTAAACCCTTCTATTCTATTGAGAAATTATTGAAAAAGTATTTAAACATTTCATTAACCTATCCACTTAGATTAGCGAAAATCAATATGGTAAATGGAACTAAATTTAATGTTGCTGAAAGAATGCTTATTGGTAAAGCTATGTCTTTCATGAAAAGCAATAGAATTGATTACTTTTACTTAAGTTCTTTATTGCCTGAAAAAGCGTGTACACCAAAAGATATTGAAAATATCTTAAACCTAATCGAAAGAAATATCTTCCAATTAAAAGAAAAAATCGAAGTTAAATAAAAAAAAAGAAGAAAATTAATTATTCAGGTGTTCTTTTCTTTCTCCAATAAGCAAAGTATACAATTAGTAAAATTATTGCTGCTGGAATACCAATATAAATTAGGAGCCACATTATTGTTAAGAACCATGCATATACCCAATATGTATAGGGTTCGTTACCAAAAGGTACGTTATAATGTCCATCAAAAGCAAGATAAATACAATAAAATAAGAACATAAAGAATCCAAATCCACCACCGCCGCCGTATTCTTTCTTTCTATGGGTCTCTTTCTTTTCTCTGTCTTTGAAGAATTGCTTCTTTTCAGGAGTTAAATTTCGCCACCATAAATAACCTCCTAAACCAAAAAACAATCCTGCTGGAATACCAACCCAAATAAGTTCCCATAAACATAAAAGGATAACAAATCCAACGACCCAGTGCATTCTCCATTCACCAATTAATGCTGTACCGTATGCTCCAAGAGGAGTTACCCCTATAAACCAAAATAACACAAGAAGGGCTCCGATAATCGCACAAATACCTGCAAAAATTACTACTATAAGTGGTATCCGAAAGTCTCTCCAAATTCCTTTCCAAAACAGTTTTTCTTTTAATTCATCATTATTTTCCATTTAGATTACCAATTTTTTTTGTTAAAATTTTGTTATAGATAATAATAGAAATATTAAAACTTTACTTTAGTAATGTTGAATAAAAATTCTAATGAATAAATATTCATAGCTAAATTAAAAACTTAGTAGAATAAGTTATTTAAAACTGAATTTTTGATTTAGTTTTAATAAATTTTTTTCAAATTCTTTTTCTAATAAGGTATAATAAGTATATTTCCCTTTTTTCCATCCCCGAATCAAGCCTACTTTTTCTAATTCTCGTAGATGATGAGAAATTGATGATTGAGCTTTATCTAAGATCGCTTCCAATTCACAAACGCAGCGTTCTTTATCCTTTAATGCAGTTAATATAGTTAAACGTTCCTTATTTCCTACAGCATTAAGAAATATTGACAATGAAGTTAAATTTTGATCAAAATTTAAATCCTTTCCAATTTGCTGTAAATTGTCAAAGTATATATCCCCATTAGAACAATCATCACATCCACATAATGTTTCCTTAATTTTTTTTTTTCTTTCTATCTTCATCTGAATATCAATGCAATATTATATTGTTACTATTATAGAATCAATGAAATTATAAAAATCTTATTCATATTTATAAATCCAGATTCAAATCGAATAACTTATATATAATCTATTCTATTAGTATTATAAACCCCTAAAAATATAATTTTCAATAAAGTTATTATTATGAGTGAAAGTGGATGAATGTTATTGGTATATCTGGGACTCCTAGGAAGAAAGGTAATAGTGAAATCCTCTTAAGGCATGCGCTAAAACCTTTCGAACATAATGGATGGAACGTTAAAACTTTTCTTTTAAGCGAATTAGAAATTAAACCTTGTAACGCTTGTAACTCATGTAGAGAATCTGGTACTTGTATAATTAATGATGATATGCAAGGGATTTATGATGCATTTCGATGGTGTAATGCAATAATAATCTCAAGTCCTGTATATTACCTAAATGTTAGTGCCCAATTACTCTCAATACTTGATAGACACTATGCGGTACATATCGAAAAACCTTTAGAGGGGAAAGTAGGTGGAGCTATTGCAGTCGGTAATGCACCATCGGGAGGTCAAGTAACAACACTTAATGCTATTTATGCGTGGATGCTCTCATGTGGAATTATATGCGTTCCTGGTGAATTAGCAGGGGTAAAAGCTGTAGCTGACAAGCCAGGTGATATTTTAAACCAAGAAAACCAGTTAAAACAAGCAGAAATTCTTGGATTCAACATTTTAAAATTAACAAAAACACTACAAGAAAAAAACGAAAGTGATGATCTAATCAACACTTAATATATAAATTTAAAAAAAGTTTAAAGAGGTAATAAAAATGGAAGAAAAAAACCAAAATTGTTGTTCTGAAGGTGTTAAAGAGGAAAAAGAAGAATCTCAATCAAATGACTGCTGTTGTAAATAAAAAAAATTCTAAAATTGATTAAAATTTTTAGAATTAAATCATATATTTTTTTAAATTAAATATGGTAAAGTAAAAATAAAGGTGTGAATAACATAGCCGTTGTCTATATGCGAAAATTGGAATTAGAACCAGAGTCATACGACTCAAAATTCACTACTTTGACAAAAGGAGCGAATAAAGAAGTAAAAAATTGGATATTAGAGCGAATTAACACCCAAGAGAAAATTCTTGAAGTAGGGTGCGGAACGGGAATTTTTGCAGCTAAAATGGCACTCAAAGGAAATGATGTTCTGGCAATAGATAAAAACCAGAAAATGATCACAACTGCTATGAAAAATTACCCTTCTGAGTCAGATCTTAAACTATCGTATCAAATAGGCAGTATTGATGATCTAAACGTTGATGAAAACTCTAAAGATCTTATAGTTAGTACATTTATGCTTTCAGAACTTAGACCGTTTGAACAGCAAAATTTTCTGAGAAATGCTTGGAAGGCTTTAAAACCGAACGGTCGAATGATCCTTGCTGCTGAATTTGTACCCTCAGGTTTTTGGAAGCTAGGGTTTAATATTAAACGTTGGCGGTATAAAAAGAAATTAAGAAGACTCAGAATAGAAAGTACATTTTTAGTAAAGTGGTTTTTAAATTATTTGGAACCAATTGGATTTAAAATATCAGCAGTGAAGAAGTGGAGACATGGATCAATTCAGGTACTTGAATTAATAAAAATTAGTAATTTAGATAACCCTGGATTTTATCGTCCAAGACCAAGAAAATATAAAGGATTTAGTTCTCAATTGAGTATATATCGTTGTTTATTTACAGGACAAATTGATCATGTACCAATTGAACCAGGGATATATCAATCTGGTAATCCTAATGAAGCTTCACCTATTATTGTAACTGCTAATTATGTTTATACGTATATTAAAGTGATGCGTGCTCTTAAAGGAACCGATGCTTGGGTATTATGTGTTGATTCAAGAGGAATAAATGTTTGGTGTGCTGCCCGAGGAAACAATTTTGGAAACAAACAACTAATAGAGGCTGTTAAAACTTCGGGGATTTCAAACATTACTAATAAAAAGACACTAATTGTACCTCAACTCTCAGCAGGGGGTATAGCAGCACCACTGATTAAAGCTGAAACACCAGATTTTCCATTCAATATTTTATATGGTCCTGTATGGGCTAAAGATATACCTAAATTCTTAGAAGAACGTCCCGCACGAAAACCAAATAAAATGAAATTAGCAAAATTTACAATCTCGCATCGATTTCGAGCAGAAATTACACATACAACATTTCTATTTCGAAAAATCTTTCTGTGGCCCAGTATTGCTTTAATTATGCTATTTATTGGGTTAAGTTTCATTAATACTATATGGTTATCAGAATTATGGATTGTAGGCGAACTCTGGCTCTGGATTATTATATCAAATGCACTTATCGCGATATTCTTCCCTTTAACGAATTTTACACGGAAATTTATCACTAAAGGAATTGTATTTGGAGTTATTAATGTTTTATTATTCGGTGGGATTTCTTGGCTTCTTCATTACTCATTACCCTCTATTCTTCTGAGTAGCATTTTTTACTTTTGGTTAGCGTTTTTCTCGACAATGTCATTTAGTGGATATTCTATGGCGACTAGTCCAAGAGAAATTCAAGATGAGTATCCTGTATTCAGCAAAATAAATATGATCTTATTGATAATTGGGATTGGAGTTAAAGCTTTTGGTTTCATATTTTTTTTAATAATTTAAAACAAAACAAAATAAATTTGATATAAAATAATATAATTAGAGAAAAAAAAGGTGGTAAAAATAACATTAAAAACATCAACAATAAATTTATCAGATTATATTCCAAAAATCGCAATAAATCCTGATTTATGCACAGGTTGCGGAATCTGTGGTGAAGTATGTCCATTTGGAATCCCCAATCCAAATAATAAAGGAAAATATGAGATGTATAAACCAGAACGTTGTACCGAATGTTCTGCTTGTAAAAGAAATTGTCCGACTATGGCTATAATATTACAAGAACAAAAAGGCTGCGGATGTTTATGGAATGCACGGGCAGTAGCGAAAAATCCACAAAACAATAGTTGTTGTGGATAAGAAATTCAATTTTCCTTAATCTAAGCTTAACCTGGATGATTAATAATTAAACCTTTTTCTCTCTGCTATTTCCAAAAAGCTTTTTTGAGTTAAGATATCCATTTCTGCATTTAGCCAACAGAGTTCATCATATGTACAGCTTGAGTTGAAGACTTCTTCTGCCTTTTTTCTAATATCTTCAATTGAAGGCATTTCTAAATTAATTTTCTGAATTTTCTCTGCTAGAAGCCAACATAGTTGGTCATAACTATATTCATCTAAAGAAAGATAATATGCTGCTTCCCTTATTTGTTTCTTAAGATCTGATTCTTCTTGCTCTTCTGGTTCTTCTTTTCTTTCTTCAACTATCATTTGTTCCTTAGTCTTGTCTTCAACTATGATTGGAGTTTGTTCAAACTTAACGAAATCTACAGTTTCAGCTGGCTTTTCTGCCTTTATGGGTGGTTCATAACTTCTATGATTCATAAATTGTTGAAACCATTCTAATGTTCTTGTTTCAACATTTTCATCTCTCTCTTTAGGTATAGCGTCAGTTTTAACAGATTCTATCGTCTTAGGGGGTGCTTTAAATACGAATTCTGGCCGTCTTTCAATGGATTTTCCCGGTATTAATCCTTTTTCAAGATCATGCATCATAGCTAAAAATGATCCATACTCTCTTCGTTGTTTCATGATTAAGATTTTTGCTGATCCACCGCGTTCTTTATCAATCTTTCTAGCGATGTCTGCTATAACATCCTTTTTTGTTTGAAGGACCTCTAAACCTACCCAAATATAAATAGTATTTTTATCTTCATCATCAACGAGATAACAATCATTCTCATTAAATTCTAATCTATCTATCTTAATCAATTCTCCCTTATCACTAATATTAAATAGTTGCATTACACTCTCTCTCAAGTACATTCTAATAATATAAGAATAAATAATTCAAAAATTTAAAAATCTTTTTTACCCATTTTATTTTTCGGTTTCCTTAAGTTTTTTAATACAATCTCTATTATGTTCTTAATATTTAATAATTTTTAAAAAACATACTTTTAAAAAATTGAGCAAAGAAATGACAGATCAAAAAGATTTTACTCCCAAAGAATATGAGAAAATGATTGAAGAATTATTGAAAGAGAATGAAACTCTTAAAAAGAGAATTGCTGAACTAGAAGGCAAAGATCAGATAGCTGAAATTCAAAAAGAACCAATTAAAGAGGAGGCCCAAATACCAGTAAATGAGCCAGAAACACATGAGCCTATTATATTAATTGATGACGTCCCTAAAGAAGAGGAAATTAAACCCCTTGGACGGAAAAAAGAAATAGTAATTACAGAATCAATTTTTTCTCAAGATGTTCCTCCACTGGAAATGCATAAAGGACAAATACTCCAAGGAAGTTCAAGAAGAGAATGTCCTAACTGTGGGAATTATAATAAAGTACTTATTCGAGAAACAATTGATAGAACACATATTATCTGTGATTATCCTCGTATGTACGGGAAAAAATATCATTGTGGTGAATGTGGCGTGGAATGGCGTGTACCTGTAGAGATGTAAAAGTAATTTTTAACTTGTTTCCTATCCATTCTTTAGGAATAATTGGTTATCACAAAAGTAAACATGTTTGGTTTTATGTTTATATTAAACTCTTCTTTATAATCATTATAAAACAACTAAACTAAAGAAAATGAGTAATATATGAATGACAAAACTCTCAAAAAAGAAGTATTAAATTTGGATTCTATGCTCGATTTCCAAGAAGGATCTGTAGTTAGTCGGGCTTTGATTAATAAGGATATTGGGACAGTAACATTATTTTCTTTCGACAAAGGTGAAGGTTTAAGTGAACATACTGCTCCGTTTGATGCACTCGTTTATATATTCGATGGAGAAGCTGAAATAATTATCTCAGGTGAAAAATTTGTTTTAAGAAAAGGTCATATGATTATTATGCCCGCTAATGAACCACATGCCCTAAAAGCCCCAGAAAAATTTAAAATGATGCTTATAATGATTAAATCTTAATTATGAGCTGTCTTTTTATCTGTAATGATACTTCTGGCAAATACATATAATAACATTGTAATTATAATAAAAATTATTGATATTATCATAATTGCAGTATAAACTCCAATAATACCATAAGCATTTGAGAATGGGGTGAGTGTTGTTGGGACTAAAGCAATACCAATAAAATAACTTGCTGTTAATGAACCTGCTAATGCACCACGTCTTTCAGGAGATAACACTTGGCTATAATAAGTTATTGAAGTAAAAAGTATTCCTCCTGATAAACCCGTTAGAATCCAACCAAATGATAGAAATATAAATCTGTCTTGAATTGTTATATCTCCTGTGATTAATAAAATCACCAAAGAGCTAAGCAGTATTAAAGAGCCTAATAACAAAGGTGTTTTTGCACCCCGCTTTTTTATCGTATTCCCTGTTAAAACTCCAGTAATCGCAGCTCCAATGCCCGCTAAACCTAGAACTATTCCAATTAATGTTTCATTTACTACATAAGCTTGTGTGAGAGTCTTTGAAGTCCAAATATTGATTGCTATATAGGTATGTGAAATTAATAATGCAGATAATATCATCAATATAACCGGAAATCGACGCCATTCCTCTGATAACTGAGAAACAAAGGTACGAATTCCCCCTTCTCTTGTAATTTTTTGTAGAGGCCTTTTTGTGAGGAAGAAATATAATAAGCAAAAAGAAGTTATCAAAATAAACAACACATAGATCGACTGCCAACCAATTAAAATCATTTGAGAAGCAATTAATGGACCTAATCCCACTCCTAAATTTGCGCTCGCGCTTAAGTAGCCCATTTTCTTAGGAAGATTCGAACCTGGTGTAATATCTGTCATCAAAGCAATAAGTACTGGATTTATAAAACCAAACCCTACTCCTCCAATTACATTAGCAATAATATACATCTCAAGATTAAATGATAGAGCAGCAGTTATCATTGCAACTAAAAATAATATCAAACCTAAAATTAAAACTGGGATTCTGCCTTTTATATCTGAAATTGCCCCAGAAAAAAGTTGTGTTATAGCAAATGGAAACATAAACGCGGGAATTGCAATTAAAATATAATCAGGTGTAACACTAAAATCAGTAGAAAGAACTCTATATAAGACATTGATAATGTTACCTGTTAATGGTCCTAACAGAAAAAGTAAAAATATTACAAATTCAATTGATTTTGAGAATGTATTAATATTATTATGTGAATTTTGGTCCATGTTTTCTACTATTGGTATTTCAAATTTAAAGTATTGTTTTTTAATTTAAAGGAAGTTTATATGATAATATTAGTCCTCATGAAAAGGTTCATGAAATTTAGTTAATATAATATTCAAATATGTTAGTAATAAAAAAAGTGTTAACGGAAAGGTTAATTAAAAAAGTTCGAAATTTGTTTATTGAATATGCTAAATATTTAGCAATTGATTTAGATTTTCAAAATTTTAAAGAGGAATTAAACACTTTACCCGGAAATTATGCTCCACCCGAAGGATGTATATTATTAGCTTACTCAAAGGGCAAAATAGCAGGATGTGTAGCTCTAAGAAAGTTTCAAGACGATATATGTGAAATGAAAAGACTTTATGTTCGTCCCAAATATCGTGGCGAAGATATAGGAAAAGCTTTATCCGAAGAAATTATTCATAAAGCAAAAGAAATTGGTTATAAATATATGCGATTGGATACCCTACCGTTTATGAAAGAAGCAATCATGTTATACTCTAATTTGGGTTTTAAAGAAATCACATCCTATCGGTATAATCCATTTGATGGAGCAAAATTTTTTCAATTGAAACTAAGATAATAGGGTTCTACAACGATCCAATCTTAATTGTTTTTATAAATTCATTGTAAAACAGTAAAAAAAGTAATTAATTAATAAGGATTTGTACAGTATTAAATTAAGTAAAAAGAAAATAAAAATCTTAAAAATAAATCTACAGGAAAGATGGCTTCTATACAAATTTTTGATGGAAGTGATACTATAGGAGGAAATAAAATATATTTAGAGGAAAATGGCAAGGGAATTCTTCTCGATTTTGGTATGAACTTCAAAAAGTATGGTGATTTCTTTCAACAGTTTATTTCTCCTCGTTCTATAAGAGGTATTTATGATCTTATTCATTTGAATTTAATTCCAAAACTTAATATTTATCGAGAAGACTTAATCCCAAAAGATTTAGATACTTCCACTTATCCATCATTGAACGTTGAAGCGATTTTACTCAGTCATGCCCATATGGATCATTGTGGAAACATTGGACTACTGAAACCGGATTATCCTATTATTGCATCACCTTCTACAATTATGCTCCTTAAAGCAATGTTGGATAGTGCGTCTAGTTCCATGCTTGGGTCTAGTGTTGCTTATTATTCAATTAAAATATCAAAGAAAGATGGGAGAATTTTAGAGACTGATAGGTCTAGAGATATTGGGAGAGATTTTATTTGTACTGAAAATTACTCCAATACTTTTAGTGAATTCTTTACAAAATCAACAAAGAGTAAAAAAAGATTTGAGGAGGGTAATTTAAGCCTTTTACAAGATTTTTCATCTAAATTCAAAATACAAGCATTTGAAGTTGATCATTCGATTTATGGAGCGACCGCCTACATTATCTCTGGTGATACAACCTTAGCTTATACAGGTGATTTTCGCCTTCATGGTAAAAAGAGAAATAAATCTGAAGAATTTATCAAAAAAGCCAAAGATGCATCCATCCTTATAATTGAAGGGACTAGGGCTGCACGAGAAGACGATAATGAATCTGAAGAGATTGTATTTGAAAATTGTTTATTAACCGCTGAGGATGCAAAAGGGCTTATAATTGCAGACTTTACAGCACGTAATTTCGAGAGATTAGAAATGTTTAGTAAGATAGCAAAAAAAATAGGTAGAACACTAGTTATTACTTCTAAAGATGCATATTTACTGAATGCACTTGAAAAAGCAAATGAAATTGATTATTTAAAAAATTTAACTGTATATGGAGATTTAAAACAAGTATATAAAGGTTGGGAGAAATCCATTAAACATAGTGATAGAAAAATAGAATATATAGATCCAGTTGATATATCAAAAGAACCTGAGAATTACATTTGTTGCTTTTCTCTATATGATGTGAAAAATCTGTTAGATATTAATACAAAAAAAGGGATTTATATTTATTCTTCTAGTGAAGCTTTTGAAGAGGAATCAGAGTTTGACTTCATTCGTCTAAAAAGATGGCTTGAGTATTTTGAATTTAAGGTTATTGGTTTTGATGTTATAATGGAGGGGAATAAAGTTAAACCAACATTTGAAAAGGGCTTTCATGCTTCGGGTCACTTATCAAAATCTGATTTGATTAGAACTATAGAATATATTAATCCTGATATATTAATTCCTGTACATACAGACAATCCTGAATGGTTTCATCAAACCTTTGATAATACACTACATATTGAGCCAAATAAAAGTCATAAGGTCTGAGAGAAATAAAAAAAAGGGAATATGTAAGATGCAAAATAATTTTAAAAAGAAGTCAGAAAACTTATTTTCATGTATTTTATATCTTTCAAAATTCCTAAAATTTAAACCATTTGTTCTTTTTTGTAATTAATCAACTCTCTAATTAATAAAAAGATTTTCGGCCATGTGAACTCGTTCGAGGTCCTTTCTCAATAATTGTTACGTTACTGGCTTGAGGACCCTTTTGACCCTCTGTTGTTTCATATTCTACAATATCTCCCTCATAGATTATCTTAAATTCATCTGCTCCACCTTGTATGGCAGAATAATGAACAAATATATCAGGAGATCCGTCATCTGGAGTAATAAATCCATAGCCTTTTTTCTTATTAAACCATTTTACAGTTCCTTTTCCCATTGATACAACCTAATTAAAATTGTGTACACTTGGCTGCAATTGTACCAATTAAGTTTTTTAAGTATTCTATTGATATAAGTTTAACTTATAATTTTTATAGATAATGCATCATATTGATTTAAAATACCTTAAGATGAAAAAATTTATATGTTATAAGCCATAAAAGGGCAGCTATATTTTTATTTGGTTAGAATCCGGAGTTGGACGACCCAGAAACTACCAATTTTTCTAAAATATTGAATATAATAACGATAATCCAACTTTATATTAAAAAATAAGAATAAGGATTAATAGAATATAATTCGTTTATTGGATTGGATTTAGGAAATGTATATTTGGTTTATTGTTTCAATTGTAGGAATGTGTTGTATGGTACCGCTTCACTTCTTATCCGTTGAGCACTTAAACCTTCAAAAAAAATACGGAAAGGAAAAAGGTACCAAAATTGGTGATATTCTTGGCATGGTTTCTGGATGGGGCTTATTTATATTTTGGTTTGGAGTGTGGCTTTCTCCGCAAATTTCTTTTATAATACCAATCTTGGAATCTCTTGTTTTAAACGTCCTACTAATAAATTTATCAATAAGTTTAACACATTTCATAATCTCATTACCTTTCATTATAATTGGCGCCTGGTTTGGAATTACAAGTGTGAAAAAAACTACTCTAAAAGTAACAGAAACTCATAGAGCAGAAAGAATTGTAGAAGAAGGACTTTACTCACGAATACGACATCCTCAATATTTTGGAGGCGTTTTAGCGCATATCGGAATTAGTTTTTTACTATCTTCTTTATTTTCAGTAATAGGTACTCCAATCATAATCATATTAAATCTACTTATATCTTGGAAGGAAGAAAAAGAATTATTGAAAGAATTTGGTAATGAATATGAGGATTATAAGAAAAAAGTCCCAATGTTTATCCCTAAATTAAGAAGATAAATAGTAGCAAATAGATACAAGCCATTTCGATCTTCAAAAAAGTATATCAGTAAGCTACTATTTTAATTTTTAATATTATAATGATAGGGACATTACAGTGCAAACTCGGGATAACACTCCTTCATACCACAAGCAAGAATCATTAAACTACAAAGCATGGCCCATATTTCTAATTGCCTTTATAAGATTATTTTACGTATCTATTTTTGAAAGGGCCTTATCAAATTATCTATATTATGATATAGGTATTAGAGCGAGTACATTAGGTTTTATCTCATCAGCAGGGGCTCTTATTTACATCGTAGCTCCTCTCGTAGGGCAAATAATTACTAGAAAATATTTAGGGATTAGAAACGCAATTCTCTTAACTTCACTCACGACACCTTTGTTAACTGGATTACAAATAGTATATCCCGAAGCGTGGTTTTTAATAACTTGTAGAATTTTACTAGGTTTGACAATGGGCTTTTTTTGGCCAAATACCTTAGCACTCCTGAGTAAATGGCAAAAAGTAAGTAGTGTTGAAAAATCAAATAAGAATTTTGTGCATTTTAATCTCTCATGGAATTCAGGATTTGTAATCGGGCTTCTTGTTGGTTTTCTGTGGACTTTAACTTGGAGTGATTTTCTTGCTATGATAATTTCATGGATTCTTTCATTTTTATTAATCCCTGTAAGTTTCTTTCTGAAAAAGGATAAAAAACCAGCTACATCAAAACAAATTGTAATTTATCAAACAGAAGACCCCCTTTCGCACCTAGATATTAAAGAGGACTTAGTAGTTAACTCCCAAACACCTATGATTGTTTACCCTGTCCTATTTTCATGGGTGAGTATTGCGTTTTTGGCAATTTCAAAATCAATATTGATATTTGGTTATCCTATTCTTGTAAAAGCCCTTTTATCGGAGGATTATTCTTATCTAACTTATTTGGTACAATCTGGTATACAGCTAATGCAACTATTGGGTTTAACATGGATAAATTCAATGAAAATATATAGTAGAAAATTCTCCTCGATAGTAAGTATTATAGCAATTTCTATTGTAACTTTGACAATTGCTCTTATAGGAGATATATGGTATATTACAATTATAACAGCATTTAGTGGATTATTTTTAGGACTTATACATGGTGTTGGCTTGAAGATAATGCTTGAATATGGTACAGCAGAAAATACCTCAAAATATGCAACAATAAATGAAATAATAATTGGAACAGGTTTTGGTTTAACTCCTATAATCGCAGGGTACGTCGTCGAAGGATTTATATTCGGAATACATTGGTTCTTAACATTTCTTGGGCCAATTATTTTGATATCTTTAATATTTCTTTCTCGAAATATAAAAAGACAAAAAATTCAATGATATTCTGAATTTATTCTATTGATCTTTTAATATATTATCTAAATGATTTATTATTTTTAATTCCAAATCTGGTTTAGTGGGAAGACCTTTCTCAATATTTTCTGCTAAATTATCTCTTAAAAATATTTCAAGATCAAGTGAAGAGCTTAATTTTTCAATTAGATAACTAATTCCATTCTCATTGTCAACAACATTAGATAAATACATATATATTATTATGCTTATAGCTTCTTCTAAATGCCTTGCCCCCACTACAAGAACATCTCCTCTCCTAAATAAATTTCCATGGTAACTAAAGAGATTTGTATTCCCCCATCTCTTTATTCTGTCTTTTAAAAAGTCTAATACACCAATAATTTCTAGGGGTGATTTTTCTTGCTCTAGTTTAAAGAAAATGCCACATTCAGCTTTTTGTTCATATATAGTTATTAAATTATTAATTTGTATTGTTAACTTAACTTTTTCTGATGAAGAATTGTTTTTTGACATAGAATCAAGTTATAAAATTAATTAATTCTATAATAGATTTCTTATTATATCCACTTTCTAATCTACTAAGGTTAATATCGTAAAATTTAGGTTAATTAATAAAAAGACTCTAACTCTATTATAGGTTTAGTTGGGTTAGACTATACAAGCAAAATACATTAATTACCGTAATTTTTCATATGACAAAATTATATATTACAAAACTATTAATTTCTATTTATGCTTGAAGAACAAATTCTTGATTTGATTATCGCTATATACACTTGTATTGCTACAATCGTATTTGGTTATGCCTTTATAAAGAAAAGAGATCTATTACCTTGGATGATTGGTTGCATTCAATTTGCAGTAGGATCCATATTTGTGTACTTACAAGAATTTAATAGCTATTTTCGTTTGATTGGGAATGTATTTTATTTAATAGCAGTGCTTATATTCATTTCAGCAGTTTCTTATGAATACTATACTCTTTTTCTTAAACAGAAACCAAGGATTAGAAAGAATTTTAGTATTCTTGTATTAATCTTAAGTTCTAATACAATAACATTGATTTCTATTCAAATTGCTATTTTAATAATATTAGTATCAACACTAGGCATGCTATTGCGGATATATATAAAAAAAAGAAATGTAACATATGCTTTTATGTTTTTAACTCTCACATCGGCTATAATAACAATTATCGCAACAATCCTATATTATTATGAAATTACAGGCTCTTGGGAACTAAGTTATGTAGGAAACTTTAGTACAGTGTCTTTTCTTTTAACAATAGGATTAGCAGCTCCTGTAGAAAAACAATTAGAGGGATCAGAAAAAAAGTATAGGGATTTATTTAATGGTGCAACTAGTGGAATTGCGTATCATAAGATCGTACTTGATCATAATAAAATACCTATTGATTATATTCTAACTGATGTTAACCCTCAATTTGAGCAAATTTTAGCTCTTAAGAGAAAAGATGTAATAAGTAAACCTGCTACTGAAGTATATCAATTAAAGAGTGCACCTTACTTAGATGTCTATTCCAAAGTAGCTATGACATTGGAGCCTTACTCTTTTGAAACATATTTTCCTCCAATGAATAAGCATTTCCGGATATCTGTTATTTCTTCCGAAAAGAATAAATTTATTACTGTTTTTGATGATATTACTGAGCAAAAACAATCTAAACAAAAATTAATAGAAGCAGAATCAACTTTTCAAAACATTGTGGAAAATACATCTGATATACTAATTGTAACTGGATACAATCAAGAACACCTTTATATATCACCACAACTTACAAAAAAATTAGGATGGACAAATATCCAACCAAAAATTCTACTTGAAATCATTCATCCAGATGATCGAAAAAAACTTTTAGAGATGTATGAAGAATCTTTAAAAGAAAGAGAAGTATTGATTAAGGATGAGATAGAATTTCGAATTCGTAATATTAAAGGAGAATATGTCTGGTTTACTGGAACTACAAATGATTATTATGATGAACAAAACCAAAAAGCTGGATATATCACTTCTTTAAGGGATATTAATAAACGTAAACAAACAGAACAATTATTAGAAGAATCAGAAAAGAAATATAAGAGAATAATTGAAAATACCACTGATATTATTTTAGTTACCAGCTTCGAAGGCAACCATCTTTACATTTCTCCTCAATATACAAATCTTCTAGGTTATACTGAGGAGGAAGCGAATAAAATAATGTTTGAGTTAATACATCCAGAAGACCGTGAAGTGCTACTAGAATTTTACAAAAAATCAATCAAAGAGAAAAAAATAATAGGACCTAGCGAAATTGAACAACGATGGCGACATAAAGACGGTCATTATATTTGGGTTGCTACCATATCAAATAGCTATAATAATGATAATGGAGAGATGATTGGGTGGATTACATCAGTGAGAGATATCTCAGAGAGAAAACTGGCAGAAGAAAAACTTAGGGATTCGGAACAAAAATACCGGAGTTTATTTGATGGTGCGAATGACGCGATATTTGTAACTGAGGGGGAAAATATTATTGATGCCAACACTATGGCTGTAAAAATGTTTGGTTATCAAGATATTTCAGAATTTACGGGTTTAACACCATGGGATATATCTCCCAAAAAACAACCAGATGGTAAAAATTCAAGAAAAGAAGGCTTAAGGTTTGGACAAAAAGCTCTAGACGGAGAACCACAGAGAGTTTATTTTCAACATAAAAAAAGAGACGGAACGCTATTCGATACCGAAATATCAGTAAGTAGGATTTTTTTTGAAGATAAATTCTATGTTCAAGCAATTATAAGAGATATAACTGAAAAAATGGAAGCTGAAAGATTAATACTTGAAGAAAACAAAAAGCTTTTGGAACTTCACGAGACTAGAAAAGATCTTATTACAAGAATCTCCCATGAGTTAAAAACACCATTAACATCATTATATGGAGTTGTCCAAATACTACTTTTCAAGGAAAAAGCCAAGTTGAATGATGATATCTTATATTATCTTAATATCGCTTATCATGGTGCAATACGTCTTAAAGAACTTATTGATAATTTATTAGATGTCTCGAGACTTGAGTCGAAAAAATTAGTATTAGAAAAGAAAGAGGAAAATTTGGGCAAAATTGTTGGAGATTGTGTAGCTGAAATGACTTATATGGCGAATCAAAGGCAAATATCACTCAATACAACACTTCCAGAATTTTTAACAATAAATGTAGATAAATTTAGATTGGAACAGGCGATTACAAATATTATCTCTAATGCAATTAAAAATACACCTAAAGGAGGTAGAGTAAATATTAGTCTTAAAGAACAAATGGATCATATTGAAATTATAGTTGAAGATAATGGAGTAGGAATAACTGAAAATGAAATGAATAAAATTTTTGAAAAATTTGGTAAAATAGAACGATATGGTATGGGATTAGATGTCGATATTGAAGGTTCAGGATTGGGATTATATATATCAAACGAAATTGTTGAATTGCATGGTGGAAAAATTTTAGTAGAGTCTGAAGGGAGAAATAAAGGAGCGGTAGTTAAAATTCAACTTTTTAAATAATAATGATCTTATTTTAAATAGTCAAAAACTATATCTAATTGTTCTAAATCAAATGGTTTTAAAATTAAACCTGTAGCTTTAAGATCTTTTGCTTTCTCTTCAACATCAGAACCAGGTACGGCTGTTAAAAAGAAAATTGGTAAGTCTTTATATAAATATTCAAATCTCAGTGTTTTTATAACCTCATATCCACTGATATCAGGTAATATTATATCAAGCAATATTAATTTCGGTTTTATGTTTTTTAATTCTTTGAGTGCTTGAATTCCTCTCATAATTCCCTTACATGAATAACCATTTGTCTTAAAATAATGAGTTAAAAACTTTACAGTCTCAATATTATCCTCTATAAGTAGTATATCATATTGGTTTTTTTCTTCTTCCATAACTTTATCAATCTCCTCTTTGGGTGATTCAAAATTTTCATAAATAATATTCTCAAGCGATTGAGCTTGTTTAATCACATTTTTTAGCATATCATTGGCATTATCATCTATCTTACTCTTGTATGTTTTTAAAAACAGTTGTAAGTAAGCCTTAATTAATGTTAAAGGCTGTTTTAATTCATGGGAAATTTTTGATAATAAATTAACATCTAAAAATTTCGCATTATCATATGGTCTATATTTTATGAATAGATCGACACTTTCTCTTATTAAATTAGATAATGTGGTATAATCGTTTTCTTAGGCAAAAACTTTCCAATCTTCTTTTAATGCTTCTGGAACATAAAAAGTTATTCTTTTTTGGTCTAAATAATACTCTTTTTCCCCCTTTTTCCACTTTTTATATCCCTCTGTAATATAGCCTCTCCAAATTGAATGTTTTCCAGTTAAGTTTTCATACTTAAGCATATCTGCTGTCTTTTTAGTATTACCAGAGATGATTCCCACCAAAAAATCTCAATAAATTATACTTTATTTACATAATTAATTATATTTTTCACATTTATATAGTTATTTAAATATGAAAGAATTCAACAAATTAATTTGTCCACGCAGTAACGATAGATTATTTATTCACGAATATTTATATAATAATTCTTTCATTTTTTATAATAATAATTGTTTTATTATAATAAACAAAAATAAAAATATCTGAAAAATAGGAGAAGTGATTTAAAAAAATGGCAATGATGCTTAATATGATTCATGGAATTGTAATGATTATTGCATGCATAATTTTCACTCAAGCCTACAGAAAAAGGAAGGATTTACGTTTTTGGTATATTTCTTGTGTAGTCAGTGCTGTTGGTTACGTAGCTAATGCCATCCCTTCTGAAAGCGACGTTAATCCTATGGCAATGATCTTTTTCACAGGGGGGACTTTTCTTTTAATGTATGCGGTAATTAGAGAATATAGGGAAACATTTCATAAAAACAAAAAATTAAAGATAACAGCAACAAAACTACTCCCAGCAGTCGTAACAATGAGTATTGGCGAAATGAGTTTTTACCTTATATTATTAGTATTCCTATCAACGTGCTTAGTTTTAATTATAAGGATTTATCTAAAGAAACGGTCAATTTTACATGCGTTTTATGCTCTAAACTTTATAGGAGGTATTATTAGTTTATTATCAGCTTTTACGAATCCAACATCATATGAAGGTGGTCAGGATTTTAGTAATTTTTCACAAACATTCATGGTTATAATATATCTCATAATGGGGATCGTCGCGATTACTGAATTAAGAATTCATGAAACAAGTAATGCTTTGAAGACAGTTATAGATTCTGCATTACAGGCAAGTATTAATGTTTCTAATATATCCACTGAATTAGCTGCTAGTGCAAGTGAGGTCAATACGGCTTCAGAAGAGATTTCTACATCTACCCAAGAAGTAGCCAAAGTTTCTCAAGATGTTTTAACATCCTCAAATGAAATTCAAGAAATTATGAATATAATTACAAGTATTTCTGATCAAACTAATTTACTTGCATTAAATGCGAGTATAGAAGCTGGAAGAGCAGGTGAGCAAGGTAGGGGTTTTGCTGTAGTAGCTGATGAAGTTAGAAAACTCGCAGAAGAATCCAAGCAAGCTGTTAGAAATTCAGGAAATAAAATAAACCTGATTTTAGATAAAATTAAGTTTTCTTTTAACTCAATGGAAGAAATTAGCTCCTCTGCTGAACAGCAAACCGCATCTATGGAAGAGATCACCTCAACTTCTCATAAGCTTGGAACTCTTGCTGATAAGTTAAAAACAACTTTAGCATAACATGATACTTCAAATTAGGAGTGGAATTATAGAGAAAGTTTTTTTTTCAAGATTACTATTAGAAAAAATCCCAGGGTCAAGCAATAATCCATTGGATTATTCTTTTTCCAATATACATTTTTTTGGCTAGAATGAGAAATATTCTCATTCTAGCTTAAAATTTTTCTTAATAGAGCGTTTATTCCCTACTATTCTACTTTATTTTTTAATATAATTCTCTATAATTTTAACCCAGGGATAGTTTTTTATATTTTTTATTCGGATTAAGATATTTTTATCATCCTGTATATTTTTAACACAATCTTTAATCAGTTCGATTGAATTAAACTTTCTATTTATTATATGTTTGGATACTTGGTTAATTAATTCTATATTTAAGCCATCTGATTGAAATTTGTCAAAAAAAAATATCTCAGTAATGATACCATCAATCAAATCTTGTAAAAATTCGATTGTTTCTTTATTTTCTTCTCTTAAAGCCTTTTTCTCATTCATCTGGTACATAAAATCTGCTAACGTATCAAAGAGTCCATAATTTTGAATAGATTTAAGTGGTAATCGATTGAGATTATTAACAGAGATTTCAGTAGTTAGATTAGCGCCTAAATTGAAGACAAAGTCATAATAAAAATTCATTAGTCTTGAATTCAATACTAAGAGAAGATATTTTATACTAAAATTATTTTTTTTCTTATTTTGAGGAATAATAGCAATACACGTACTTAAGGGATAATAATTCTCAGAGTCATATGCTACTGTAAGATTTGAGCTAATAGTTTGCATAATCAATTTTTCATGTTTTTGAAATATGGATTCGTTTCTTGCCCTATGAAGAGTTTTTACATCATAAAATACATATAGATCATCAAATTCTATATAATAACGTCCTATATTTTTTCCTCTCAGCGTTTTCTTATATGAATCATTGATTTTATGATCTGCTAGAAATTTCTCATTATTACCAGTTGCTATACAGGTTTTAGCTTCAAAAAAATCAATTAAATCACAGTCTTTTGTTTCTTTTATATAATTGATAATATCCAACTCTTCATATTGAAGCTCTAAATTGAAATTGTAATTTTCCTGTGCCAAATATGTTTTTTGATTAATTTCCTTTAACATAAAATCATTATTAATTGAGTTATTTAGAATTGAGAAATTTGTTTTTATCAATATCTTATGATCCTCTGGAGGTGCTTTTGTTTTTAAGATAATAATAACCGTTTCTGCTGTTATTGATTGAAAAGCTCCAGCACCTATATCAATGATTTCTTCAATTGTAGTGTTCTCTAATAAATATTTTCTTAATAAATCGTAATTATTAGAACGAATAATATTTTTGTGAACTATAGCACTAATTATTGAAGACGAGTGACATAACTCGATAGAACGTTCAATAAATATTCCAAAAATATTCATTAAACCCTTAGGAGTCTTATATTTATTTTGAAATATAGCCTTCTCTAAAGGATTTAACTGCTTATTAGAGATATAAGGCGGATTTTCAATTATTATATCAAAACCTCCCATTTCCATAATCTCTGGAAAATCATGAAACCAATGAAATGGTTTTAAATTGAAGACCCTTTCTTTCTTATCTTCTTCGGTTAATTCAATTTTCTTTAAATCCTTGTGAGAATTAAACACATTTTTTATTTCTTCATAAAAAGAAGAATTTAGATCTTTACAAACAGGAATAGTAATTTCTGATTGTCTTATAAAACCAACTATTGCGTTACCTTCCTTAAAATTTGCATTAATCTTTAGCATTACCTTTGAATTTTCTGTAATGGTAATAAACTCTTTAAGTGCAGCTAATAGTCGTCTTTTCGTTGCCATAATCGCTTCAATATCGATATCAACACCGAATAAGTTATTTGATATAATGTATTCTCTGATTTCATAATTAGACCAGTTTATTATTCCTATACTTCTCAAGTTAAGATAATATCCTTCTAAAAACTTTAATGCCGCGATTATAAAGTGTCCACTGCCTACAGCAGGATCTAAAACTTTTACAGAATGCAATAATTTAAAAATATATTCAAGTCTTGCTTTTTCAATTCTTTTTTTATGATTTGTTTCAAATACTTCATTTAAATTTATTAATTTACTTGAGAACTTACTATTTGTTTTTTCAAGCAGAAACTTCTCAATTGCAGTTTTAGCGATATAATTTGCTATATTTTCAGGGGTATATACTGTTCCTTCTTTCTGCAAATTCATGTTCTTCTCAAATCAAAACTTACCTAGATAGTAAAGTTAAACATTTTTTTCTTATTTTAATAAGTATATTAAGTTTAAGGTTATCAAAAATATTAGAAATATTAAGAAATATTAACACATTTTAATAAATATTGTTTATGTGAAGTTTGGAACACGTCCCTTATTCGCACGGGCTGAAACCAGCGGGTTTTACACTGGTGAGGATGCCGCGGACGGATGGGGTGTAGTGG
>JAHPYZ010000037.1 GCA_019058425.1 Promethearchaeota archaeon | reverse complement strand
CTTAAAGCAAAGAATTTAAAAAATATTGAATTAATCTTTGAAACTCCAAGAGGTTTAGAAGCTTTTACTGACTTTCTAGCATCTGAAGTTCCAGAAGCTATTGTGGAACAATCTTACAATGTCGAGCTCCAATTTCTAGTCCCTCCAGAACAAATTCGGAAAGTGTTACATGAGATTAGCGAGAAAAAATGGGATGGGGCACCTATAAGAGATATTTCGGTTACTCACTCTACGTTAGAAAACATTTTTATGCAATATTATAAAAACGATACAATAGAAGGAGGGGAAATGGCATGAAATTGAATTCAATTAAAATTATGCTGAAGGAACTTACTTCAAGTAAGAAAGGTATTATTCTCTATACAACATTAATGGGATTATTTTATATGTGGTTTGTTTCGATATTTGATCCTGTCTTTTTTGAAGATTTCGAAGCTTTACTAGAGAATTATCCGGAAGCAATAAGACAGATGATAGGTGAATTCTACTCACTAAGTACTATTGGAGGTTTAATGAACATCTATCTTTTTTCGATGTCATTGTTCTTTTTTGGTGTTTATTTTATTCTAAAAGCCTCTCAAGACATTCCGAAAGAGATTGATAATAAAACAATTGATCTAATGCTATCAAAACCCATTAAAAGATGGGAATTTTCTCTAGGAAAATATTTATATCATATTATAGGTGCGGTTATAATCCTGTTGGGAGTAATGTTAGCCGTAATTTTAGGTATTTTGATTATGCCAACTGTCGCACCCAATGAGGTTCCATGGGCAGAATTTGTAACAGCTTTCTTGGTTATGATCCTGTTAAACTTATGTATTGTCACAACAGGCTTCTTTTTCTCGACATTCATGGAAACCAAGAAATCGCTTGTCTTAAGTTTTGGAGTAATAATCTTTTTCTATGCAGTCGGTCAATTCTGGGGTAGTTTTGGCGAGAATATGGAAGGTATTAAATATATCAGTATTTTCTACTATTCGGATATGTCAAATCTTCTAGTAAATAGTAATTGGGAGGCACTACCTATAAAAATCGTGTTTCTCTCAAGTTATACAATAATATTAGCTACGGTTTCAGTAATTATTTTCAATAAACGGGATATCCCCGTCTAAATTTATATTTTTTCCTATTTTTTAGAAGTTATATACTCATAAATAGTTTAGAAAGACTAATTAAATCGTCAATAGCAAAAATTTAAAAGTTTGGTATTATACAAATATTTTTAATATTATAATGTTTATTTTTATGTTATAATAAGAATATAGTAAAATCTTCAACGAGGCAAACTAAAATGTCGAACTATTATCGTGATAAAATCCATTCAAGTGATCTTATTGCTACTTTTGATGATGTACTAATTCTGCCGGGATTCACGAATTTTTCAGCTTCGGAAGTCAATATCTCATCACACTTAGAAAAATATAATCTTAAGCTTCCAATATTATCATCAGCTATGGATACAGTTACAGAAGAAAATATGGCGATTAATATGGCTTTACGAGGAGGTTTAGGAGTTCTCCATCGCAACTGTTCTTATGAAAGGCAATTAGAAATGGTAAGAATTGTTAAAAGAGCTAGATCTTTTGTAATTGACGATGTAGCAACAATCAATCCTAGTGCGAAAGTCTCTAAAGCAAAATATATGATGGATAATTATAATATTAGCGGAATTGTAGTAGTAAATGAGGCTAATAAAGTATGTGGTATTTTCACTAAACGTGATATTCCTTTCCTTGAAGATGATATAAAAAACGGGGCAATTAAAGATTATATGACTAAAGATGTAATTTCTATCAAACCCGGAGCTTCAAGGGAAGAAGCACTGAGAATTTTATATGAATCACGTAAAGAAAAACTACCAGTTATAGACAAAGATGGTCTTTTAAAGGGTTTAATCACAAAAAAGGATTTAGCCCCAGAATTTCCATTCGCCTCAAAAGATGATGAAGGACATTTATTGTGTGCTTTAGCGTTATCTCCTAAATTTCCAGAATCCTCTCAAGCTCAAAATTCATTAAAAGAGATTGACAAATATGTAGATATTTTCTTTATTGATGTAGCCGATTTTTATAAGAAAGATGATATCGAAGGTACAATGAAGTTAATGAAACTATTGGAATCCGATTTTGTTTTAGGGAATATTGGAACCTACCAAGCTGCTGAATATTTAATCTCTAAATGTGATTTTAATGAACGGTTTATTGGTTTAAAGGTGGGAATGGGATCTGGTTCAATATGCACAACATCAATACAAACAGGTGTAGGCGCTCCAACTCTATTTGCTACAGCGCAAGTTGCCGATGCTATACAAGATTATAATCCAAAGATGTCGTTAATTGCAGATGGAGGCTTCACTAAACCTGGAGATTTACCAAAAGCTTTTGCAGCAGGTGCAGATTTAATAATGTCTGGACATTTCTTTGCTGGTACAGATGAATCTCCTGGCTTTATAGATACTATTGCGGGAAGAAAAGTAAAGATTTACCGTGGTATGGGTAGTAAAGACGCAAGAGTCTCTGGTTATATAGCAGATCGTTATATAGAAGGCTCAAAAATGTTAACTGAAGGTGTTAGTGACTATGTACCTTATGTGGGAGATGTCACCGGAGTTTTAGCAACTTTAAAAGAAGGTTTAGCTAACGGAATGATCTATGCTGGTGCGGGCTCTATTGAAGATATGAAAAAAGTTTCACTTGGAATTGTTTCAATTGTTGGGCAGCGTGAAACATCTCCACATGATCTTATTGGAAAGTTTTAAACGTGTGAAATTGAATATTGAAGAAAAAAAAAAAGAATTTAGAATTATTTATGGACTTACCATAAGTTGTGTTTTATCAAAGTCTTCTGGATCTCCACCTTCCTCAACAAAATCGACGTAATTCTTTAAGCCTTTTAAAACCAAATCTGCAACTTTCTCATAACCTTTTCTAAGTTTTTTATTTTCAAACTCCGTCCATATTGTTACTTCAGTCATATCTCCTTTTGGTTCTACGATATAACCTATAGCATCCATGTCGCTGTTCTTCATATGCCAAGTGATATGTTCATTCTCAACACTTTCAGTGCCTACAATTAAAATATCACCTACTTTAGATTTTAAAAGATATTCTTTTCCCTCTTCTTTTTCAATTACATCATTCAATGTGGGATTCCACCTTATAGCTTTTTCACCATCTGCAACAATTTCATACAGACTCTCTGGAGTTTGATTAATTTCAATTTTTTTTTCTATTCTCATTTCAGATTTACCTCATTTGATTTCGGTTAAAAATTATGTTTACATTGCTTTTATACATTTGTGTCATGATTTTCACTTATTAAAATTCTATTAATTAAGTTTTAACAGTAGTAAACTTTTCTTTTTTCCTAACATTGTTATTAATTAACTAAAATGAATCAAATTATTTTTTTATGAAAACTATAAAAAGAGTAATTATTAGTGTTTTTGAAAAAAGTGGGATAATAGAGTTTGCAAAAGTATTAATTGACGAATTTAATGTTGAGATTTTATCTACTGGAGGTACTGGGACTCTCTTAGAGAAAAATGGAATTAAATTTACAAAAATTTCTGACTTTACGGAATCTCCAGAAATGTTTGATGGTAGAATTAAAACTTTGCATCCAAAAATCGAAGGCGGAATTTTATATCGCAGAGGTTTACAGAAAGATATTGAAGATGCAAACAAATATGATATTAAACCAATTGATATGGTAGTGTGTAATTTATATCAATTCAAAGAAGCAATTGAAAAACCAGGGATAGTTCTTGATGATGCATTGGAGCTAATCGATATCGGTGGACCGACTATGATTCGTGCAGCAGCAAAAAATTTTCCAGATGTTATTGTAGTTCCAAGCCCAGATTATTATGATGAAATTCTTACCGAGCTTAGAAAAAATAAAGGAGCCATTACTGAAAAAACACGAATTCTCCTAGCTCAAGAAGTTTTTTTAATTATGGCAGATTACAATGCTGCAATTGCAAATTATCTCCAAAAATATTACAATCCAGACCCCATATCACCAAATACTCTAATAAAAATTTATGAAAAGGTAGAAGATTGTAGATATGGAGAAAATTGGGATCAGAAAGCAGCTTATTATAAAGATTCTTATGTGAAAAATGGTCTTCATAATTTAAAAAAAATTAGCGGAAAACAAATTTCCTTTAATAATTATTTAGATATCGATTCTTGTATGCAAATTCTCTTAGATTTCGGTTCAGACCATTATACAACAGCAATCTTAAAGCATACAAGTCCTAATGGTGTAGCAATTGACAAAAAAGATCAATTAATTTCAGTAAAAAAAGCATTCAACACAGATCCAATGTCTGCATTTGGAGGTATTTGGGGAGTTAATAGAGAATTAACAAAAGATGTAGCAGACTTCATTGTAAATAAAGAAAAAATATTTGTAGAGGTATTGATGGCACCATCTTTTGAAAATGAAGCACTAGAGATATTAAAACAGAAAAAAAACATGATTATCCTTGAATTTGGAGATTTTCTTGAGAAAAGGAATGACATATATAAAAATCTTGAAATTAGAGGTGTACTGGGAGGGATCCTTGTTCAAGAATATGACAGTAAATCTGTTATTAAAGAATGGAACGTAGTGAGTAAGAAAACAGTGAATAATACTGAAAAAGAAGCTCTGATTTTTGCTTATAAAATTTCCAAATGGACCAAATCGAATTCTGCTTGTTTTGTCCAATATTATGATGATGGAATTTATACCATAGGAATTGGTGCTGGACAACAAAGTAGAGTTCATGTAGTTAAACTAGCCATTCAAAAAGCAATAGAATTCGGCCATAAGGATGAATTAAAGAATTCTGTTATGGGAACTGATTCCTTTTTTCCATTTCCTGATGGTTTAGAGGTAGCAGTAGAGGCTGGGGCAAAAGCAATTATTAATCCGGGAGGATCCATTAGAGATGAAGCTGTAATTAAGCGTGCTGATGAATTGGAATGTGCTTTAGTATTCTGTGGAAAAAGAGTATTCCGTCATTAAAATAATATGCTGAATTACAAATTTGGGTATAAAATCTTTCGAATTAATCTTTTTGAATCTAGTAAGAAAGGTTTATAAGGTTCGAGGTATAATTTTATAATACTCACTAGAATGAATTTATCTTTTTAGATTAATAATTTAAATGAGGAGAGTATTTCTAATCATATCTTACTAAGATGGAGCTCTTTTAGAAATGGATTTTTTTCTTGATAACTTAAAAGAAACACTTGAAGCGATAAATAAATTAATAGATAATAATGTAACCCTTGTAAATACTAAAAGAATTAGAAGGTGTATTAATATTAAATCTTCAAATCGCTCTAAGATTAATTTCATTTGGAGAGCTTTGAAATGCCTTGAAGAAGAGGGAATTCTAACATTGAACGGAATAACTAATCCTAAAACATATAAGATTATAACAAATGAAAAAATAGATATTGATAAAACACTTTCCCAAATTAAAGATCATCGATAAAAAGATTTTTAAACCAAATTTAATTCTATTAAAAGCTCATTTAATTTACTATTGGATTCTTTATCATCCGGATTGTTAGCTAATCGTTTCTGGTAAAATATTACATTTGGATATTTTAACTCAAGTTTATTAATTCTTTTTATCCAAACATTAAAGTTATTAAATAGTTCATATACTTCTGGATCTTCTTCTAATACTTTTATATCGGCTTTTTTTTCTTCTGAAAAGAGTTCTTTATATCGTTTTACACTTATACCTTGATCTTTTAATAGTTTTTTATTAGTTCTACGAATAAATGAGTCCAAACCATTTCTCCAATTGATGTATTTTTCATTTATTTTATCAATGGATTCCTGAATAATCTTTATCTCTTGTGGATAAATATTTTCTTCTTTCTTAGTTAATATTTTCTTTATTTTTTGAAATTCAGTCTCAAATATCTTAATATAATTATTTACCATTTTTTCGAATTCAAACAGAACAGTGTTATAGTCTTTTGCAAACAAGACTTCATCGCTGGAAAAAGTTAAATTCTCTTCATCAAAATTACCTCTTAGTTTTCTATTTTTAACTAAATCATCAAAAATTTCTCTGATAAAATCAATTTCTGAGTTATTTAAGTCTTTACCATAAAATAAATCATTAAAAGAAAAAAGAAAACTGTTTTCTAAGATGAGATTACGAATGCCTCGTTCTGTATAAAAAAGAACTTCTCCCTCACTTTCATAAAATATCCCCTTTAATTTTTCATCTACTAATAAATCATTAATCAAATCCTCAATCAAACTTGAAGTAATATCATAATTGCCTAAGGATATAAAATCCTCAGACTTAGATTTATCAATTAGCATATATTTGATATCATTCTTAGCTTCCTCTATTTTCTCAGGGTTAAAGATTAAAATTTCAGATTTTTTAAAATAAGAAATCCCTAAATCATCAATATACTTTAAAAAATCATTTATTTCCATTCCGGTCTTCTCAAGATATTCGTTTATTTTTATTTTTTCTTTTTGTTTTATCTCTTCTGCTATAAGTTGTAAGTTTTCATCAATCTTAGATAAAATATGACTCTTGTCAATATTCAAGCTCTTAGAAATTTCAATTATTTGTACAAGTTTTTCATTCTCATCCGCAATTTTACTTATCTCACTTATCTTTTCTTTTAAGAATTTAGAATAATAAAAAATTTCTTTATTTTTGTCCCAAATCCCACTTCTATAATCAACAAATTGATCAAAAACATCCATTAAAAGTAGATGTCCAATATTTAATCTCTCTGAGATTTTAAAAATATCAAAAAATCCAACGATTTTTGAATTCTGAATCTCGTTTGCAACTTTTTGCTTGCCTAGATTAGTTAACCACTGTGTTCCTTTACGAAATCTCGTAAGATATTCTTGAGGTAAATTTTTTATTAGTTTAATGAAATCTTCTCCTATCAACATCTCTCTATATGATTTCAGTTCTATCACACTTTTCTTTGCGGCTTCAGAATTAATTTGGTCCCTAATTCGTTTTAATGACGATAGGGTTTCATGATCTTTATGGATTAGGAATTTTTGGTTTGTCACTTTGGCAATATCATTAATGATTTTATTGATGAATTTCTCAGGAAGAAAGTTAAATTTCTTTAGATTAATAACTCCATCATTAGTTAAATCTTCTTCAAATTTAGACTTTATATAAGCATACGGATAAAAGAAACCAATATCAGAATAATATCCATTGATAATCTTTAAGTTATTCATTGTTTTGATAAATTTCTTAAGTTCAGAATTATTATCGATAACCTGTGAAAAAGTTTTTCTTAATTTTTCATTAGATATTTTTAAATTTCCCTCAAAGAATTCTTTTAATTTATCTCTTTCTAGCTCATAGATATAAATAATATCTTCTTTAGTTTTTGAATAAAAATAGATTTTTTTTTCCTTATGTTTTGATTCTTCAAACCTTTTCAAGTATTCTTTTAGTTTTATATTTCTATCTTTACTCAGTACTGTATAATTATGTCTTTTCATTAAAAATTGATTTTCTAATGCTTTTATTAAATTATTTGCATTTTTTCTGTCTAAATCAGATTTTTCAATCAGTGGGAAAAATTTCTCTAACAAGTCTATTAGCTTACTGAAGATTTTAGATGTACTTTCTTCATCATAGGTGGTAATTAGTAATATTGCGATATTTCTAAAAATATATAGTTCATCGAATTCTAAATCCTCACAGTATTCAATATAGTTTAATAAAGATACAATATTTTCATTCTTTTTTTCTATTTGAAGACTTTCGAATACAATATTTAGAATGGAGTAAGCCAATTCTGGACTTTTCTTAATCAATTCTAAAAGAAAATAGTGAACATTGTCTCTGACATCATCAGATTTATCTATTAAAAGTTCAACAAAATTAGAGAAACTTTCTTTAGGTAAACTTTTTTTAGCAATCAGATAAAACCCAATAATAATTAATGAGTTTAACCTTAGCTTTACATTCCTAGAGCGAAGAAATGTCTCGACTTTTCCAAATATGCTTTCATTGATGAGTTCGATTTGATTTTCTGCTAGAATACTTAAAATATATGTTATTTGTACAACATAGTCTTGTTGATCTAATAAAGCTTGAAATTCTTCTACTATTTTTCTTGCTTTTTCTATTTTATTTTTAATTAAATATTTGTTGAGTTTATCCACTTTTTCGAGAATCGAACTATTCTCAAAATCTTTAAGATTAAACATAAACAATTTAGTAGAATGTTTAATTCAATAAGAATTTTTTGAATTGTTCAATTTCTATAATATTATTAATATTTTTAACTATATATGTGGGATTAGCTTTTTCTAAACTTATTTTTGTCCCATGACCAGAAAGTAATGCTATACTTTTAACGTCTGCATTTTTAGCACATTCAATATCTGCCGGAAGATCACCAACATAATACACATTATCTCTATTTATCGAGTAATTAAAGTTTATTTTAATTTGCATTAATGCAGTAATGATTGGATATGGACTGGGTTTTCTAAAAGGTGTGTCGTCGCGGGAAATAAAGACAGAAAAAAACCTATCTAAATCTAATTTATTTCTAAAAGAATCTAGTCTCTTTTTACTTGTATTTGAGACAATTCCTAAGTGTATATCCCTCTTTTTAAGTTGGATTAAAAGCTCTTCTAAGTTAGGTTTTAACATTTCATATTTCTCGTATTTGGGATACATACGTCTGAATTTTATGAAAAATAAGTTTCTCTTCCAAAGACTGGGAATAAAAGGTTTATATACCTTATTCATTTGCTTTAAAGCCACTAATATATTTTTTGAGTCTGATTCTTCAAAAAGGCGAGCAAAATCTATTAACCTTAAACCTTCTGTGTTTTTCCATTTGTAAAATTTATTTTTTAGATGAACTAAAGCTGTATATTCAAGTGCTTTCTGTGTGATGATTACTCCATCAAAATCAAATAAAATAATCGGAGGGTGAGTCATAAGTGTGTTTAAAAAAGCTATTTAAAACTTAAATTTATCCAAATTTTGGTTTAAAAAAAATAGAAAATTAAAAAAAAAGTAAAATAAATTCTTATAATTCTATTGGTCAATTTCGTCGGGTTCAACGGATACGTGAGAAAGCAACCAATCGAGTTGTTTTTCCCTTTTATTGATATTGAGAACAGTATTAAGGATCATAACTTCATCTGCTTTTCCTGGCATAATTGTTAAACGTCCGGCACGAAGCATGAAGAATTCAAAAACATCAGGGATATCTTTCTTGAATCGTAGGCTCTTTACGGGATATCTTTCTGCTGAACTAAAAAGACCTGTTTTATGATGAATTTCGTTCCTCTCAATCTTATAGTATTCAAACCTTGTACTAATAACTATAATCCCTAAAATGAAGCCTAAAATTAATGTCATCACCATATAAAATTCCCATGTTAAAGCCAAATCCAGTTGTATTCCTGTAATATCAAGTGTAAAATTCGGTAATACTAGGAAAACAATAATTAAAAGAACGATAACAATAGCTAATACCAATACAAAGAATTTAGTCGAGGAGAAATCAAAAGCAGTTACAAATATATTTATGAAAAAAACTATAAACCATACATATCCTAGCACAACATTAGGGGGTGTAAATGCTTGGATCAGACCTAAAATTAAACTTGTGATAAGTAAGGGCCAGAAAAAGATAACTTTAGGGTAACTCCTTAAAAAAATTTCACTAGGTTGATTTTTTTGTTGAGACATAATAAATGTTCACTTATTATTTATTTTTATTTATAGAAGATTATAAAAATAATAGATAGATGTGTTATTTAAATATTAGTATGTTTTCAATATATCTAAAAAATCGATGGTAGGGATAAAATCTTTATATATAATCTGTTCTTTCTTTTCAGAAAAACCAAAACAAAAGAAATTGTTAGAGATATTATATAGGGATTCTCATTTAAAAATTTTTAATCTTTTTGTGAATCATCTATTTTAATCTTTCCTAGTTCAACCATAATAATGAATATTTTATTTTAATCTTCCTAAAATAATGAATTTCTTAAAATTTAATGTTACAAATTAATTGAAAAAAATTTCTACTAAATAATTGAAAATTTTATGAAATAGACTCAATAGAAATTAATCGATTGTATCATTTTATAAGAAAAAGCGATTTGCTGATTAGCTTGGTCACTTATCCCCATATGACCGGGAAGTAAGTACTTTACATCAAGATCATTTACTTTTTTAATTGAATTAATTAATGTATGTAATGATCCTCCTGGAAAATCATATCTTCCGAAACTACCCCCTATAAAAACTAAATCTCCTGGAATAAGAATTTTTTTATCTGGATCGTAATAAGAAATTGATCCTATGGAGTGACCGGGGGTATAATGAATTTGGAATTTGTATTCAGAGGAAATTAATATTTCTTTACTATTAATCAAATCAATAACTTTTAATGGAATAATTTCTACTCCAAACATTTTTGCAGAAATTCCAAGATTTCCTGGAAATATTCGAGTTTCATCCCCTTCAGATAAGATATTGGCAGTTTCACCATATGCAAAGATTTCAAGAGGATTCTTCCTCCTTAGTGTTACCAATGGATAAAGTCCCAAAACATGATCCACATGTTCATGAGTTAAAAAAACTTTAGTTATATTTGAGGGATTGAGATTACATTTTTCCATTCCCTTGAATAATCCATTAAGAGATATTGCATTCCCTGCGTCAAATAAAGCAAGTTCTCCTGTAGTCGGATCTTTGATGATGTATTGGTTGCAATCTAACATTTGATTTTCTGCAAAATAAAATAAATTTGCTCTAACTTCTTTTCCCCTTTTTTCAGAGTCTGTACCAGAAAAAAACATTATGATTTTACCAATAAAAAGCTTTTGAAAAGATAAAATAGGCTTAGCTTTTATGTTTTTCTTTTCAAAATATAAAATTATTAAACATAAAAAAATAACTAATAATTGTATGGAGAATCAACCCAACATTGAAGAATTAAAACCAAAAATTAAACTAGGGATAAAATTTTGGTTAGAATTTGAAAATAAAAGTGTATTGGGTTCTGGATGGGCAGAACTACTCGAAAATATTAAGAAAAATGATGGAGGTTCTCTCACTCAAGCAGCAAAAGAATGTACACATAAAAAAAAAGAAGGTTATTCATATAAATATGCATGGAATATTTTAAAAAGAATTGAAAATAGAACTGGAATGAGCCCTGTAATTACTGGAAAAGGAGGTCGTGGTGGTGGTGGTTGGGTAAAATTAAATGAGTGGGGGCTGTTTCTCTTAGAAGTATATCAGAATTATCTAAATGAAATTGTAAAAATTGAGAAAAAGCTTAGAGAAACTATGAGGATTAGCTAATAATTATATTTTAATTTCAATAATGATTACTTTCAATTAGTAATTGAGTCAGTTTATCTTTTCAAAAATTGTAAAATATAGGGTTTTTACATGGAAGACCGTTTAACACAATTAAGTAAGATAAAAGTTTCCGAGATTATGGTAAAAGATCCACTTTATACTTCTCCAAAAGAAAAAATAAGTACCACTGAACTTTTAATGGTCAGGAAAAATATTGGTGGTCTTCCTGTTGTTAAGGATCGTAAGAATAAGCAAATTATTGGTATTATTACACAAAGGGATATACGTCTAGCTAGATTTGCGATGAGTTTAGATTCTCCAAATACAACTGTAAAAGATTTAATGACGCCAGATCCATTTATAGTAAAAGAAAATGACACGTTAAGGTATGCATTAGATATAATGGTTAGTAAAAAAATTCAACGTCTTCCCGTTGTAAATGAAAGTAATGAAATAATAGGTTTAGTTTTACGAAATATAATTTTAAAAACTCTTCTTGAATTTTTTCAAAAATAATTAAAAGAATTTATATTTATTAATTTTATAAAAAAATTAAAAAAATCATTAATTTTAGATTATTAATAAGAAAACCAAAAAAAAATACTCAATTGAAAAAAAAATGGCACTACCTCTACCCGGCACACCGATAATAATTGATATTGGATCAGCTTATGTTAAAATTGGTTTTTCGGGAGAACCTGGACCTAGATTTGTGTTTCCCTGCATTACTGGTACTGAAAAATATAAATCTGTAATGGTTGATGTAAGTGCCAGAAGTATATACGTTGGTAATGATGTATCACGTATGCGTGGTGTTTTGAAAATAAAACATCCTGTAAATCGTGGAGAAATTATGGATTGGGAAAGCTACTACGAGATCTTAAATTATATTTTTTATTCATTACTTAGAATCGAAAACCTATCAAACTATCCAGTATTCTATTGTGAAACTCCATTTATGCATAGAGATACCAAGGAATATATCGCACGGCTTTTTTTTGAAACTCACCAAGTCAAAAGCTTAATAATGATGCCCACTCCTTTATTATCCTTGTTTAGTGTTGGATTGACAACTGGATTAGTAATTGAAAGTGGAGATGGATTAACTTGGGTAGTACCAATAGTAAATGGGCAGATGATTCAGCATGCAGTTCAAAAACTTCCACTAGCAGGTGTTGATGTTAATCAAAACCTAAAAAGTCTCTTAATGAGAGAAGGTGTAAGTATTTCTTCCAGTGCCGCAGATGAGATCCTTCAAGAAATAAAAGAGAAGAACTGCTATTTTGCCTTGGATCCTAATACTGCTCCAAAAGCAGGGGAAATGTTCAGTGTACCTATGCCAGATGGTTCTACGATTAATGTTCCAACTTATATTCTCTATCAAGCCCCAGAAGTATTATTTAATCCTGCGATGCTAGGTTATGGGAATATTATGAATATAACTCAAGCGGTTATTGCCAGTATAAGAGCGATAGATAATAATTACTGGCATGATCTTTTATCCCATATTGTGTTTTCAGGAGGGAATCTTTCATATAGCGGTTTTCAGGAACGTTTTGAATCAGAATTGGATCCACTTCTTCCTCAATTAGGTAAAATCCCCAAACCAATTGCACCTCTTACAGCTGTGAAAAGTGAATTAATAAAATTACAAGCTGTTGAGATTACAAAGAAGAATGAAGACAATTGTCCTCATTGTGGCACTTTAGTAAACCTAAGTGATGGAAAAGAATTATGTCCTTCTTGTGGTGGAGTATTAGTCTTACCAAAGATTAAGATTGGTGCATCGGGGACAGAAAGTAAAGGAACGGGTAAATGTCCACATTGTATGAAAGATATCGAAGATATTTCCTCACTTTTTTGTCCATATTGTGGAAAATCTATTGAGGCTTTAGAGACTGTCAAAATCCCTGAAGAAGTTGCAAGAAAATCACCTGCTCAAGAATTTTCTGAATTCATGGAAGCTGCAAATAAAATCATCAAATTTTTTGTACCTGATAATCTTCAATATGCAATTTTTACTGGTGCAGCCATCTTGGGAAGTTTACCTTCTTTCCAGCAGATGTTCATTACTTATGAGCAATTCCAAACGAATTCAGATTTGTTATATAGAGATATTAGCGAGATACTCTAAGTAAACAATAAGATATTTAGATTTTTAATTGTATGTCATACTTATTTATATATTATTGAAATTTTATAACAAATTCATTAATCATATAGTTACTTTTTAATTTTAAGATAAATTTTAAGATGTATCAAATTTTAAGTTAACAGAAAGGTATTATTCTTTGAAGCATAAGTATCGAAATTTATTCATCGTTATTCTTACATTTTTTTTGGCAATAACCACAATTCCTAGCGTATTAGGAAAAACACGAGGATCTTATCTTACTAGTTTTTTATTGAATAATGAAATTATAGGAGAAGGATTTTCTAATGCTATTTTTGAAAGTGAACCAGCAGTTTCTTTTGAAGCGACAAGCTATGCTTTAGATATTTTGGATAATTATGGAATAAAACCTCATGATATTGAAACACTGACAAGCAAGTTAGAGGATGACATTAATGAATTCTTCAGTAGTGCAGATTTCAATTTATATGATTTGTTTTTCTTGATGAATTCACTGAAAGTTTTAGACACGGTAATTGATTCGAGCATAGTAGATAAAGTTTCTGAATATCTAAATATTACTGAACAAGCTACAGGAGGATTTTCTAATTCAAATAATACAAAAATAGTAAGTATGGCTTCAACGTATTATAGTTTTCGACTTTTTTCAATAATAGAAAAACCAATAGAAAATACTACGATCCATAAGAATTGGGTTCTATCATGTTATAATAATGATGGTGGTTATGGAAGTAATCAAAGTCTAAGTTCAACTTTAGTAGATACTTGTTTTGCAGTTTATATATTAGAAGAATTAGGTGAAATTGGAGCTCTGAATAGTGAAATTTATACTATCGGATATCTCCATTCTTTTTTCGTTATGGATACTGATGATCCATCCAATCTTGGAGGATACCTGCCCAATGAGAATGCTCAATATGCTTTATTGAGTAGCACATATTTATGTGTAAAAGCAATTTCTATAATAGATGATACCAAAATATTTAAAGGTTATATAAGAAATTGGGTATTAGCACACCAAAATTTTAGAGATGGTGGATTTGTAGAAAACACGGAAGGATCTCAAGAAACAACCTCCTCAGTTTTAACTAGCTATTATGCTTTCGAAACATTAAGAATATTAGATTCTTTATCTAGTTTACATAGCGAAATTTGGACAGTACAATTTAACTATTGGATCTTAATAATAGTTTTAGGTTCTATTGGATTAGTAATTGTTGCAGCGGTCTTCTTGTATAAAAGAACTAGATTATAAAGAGAAAATAATTATTGGATATTTTGATATTAATATAATTTCTTTTTTTAATTTCAAATTATATAATATTCAGGAAAAATTATGAATGATAAAATCTTAGATGGAAAAAAATTAGCAGATAAATTAAATTCTGAATTAAAAATTCAAATTAATAAAACAGTAAAGAAGACAGGTATTATACCAAAATTAGCAACGATACTTGTTGGAAAAGATCCTGCTTCAAGAGTGTATCTAAATATTAAAAATAGAACATCCGCACAAGTTGGTATTTCTTCTATAATTATAGAATTAGAAGAGAATATCACTAAAGTAAAACTATTAGAAAAAATTGATAGGTTAAATAATGATCATACTATTCATGGAATATTACTACAATTACCTCTTCCAGAAAGTCTAAAATTGTATACGCTTGAGTTTTTGAATAAAATATCACCATTAAAGGATGTAGATGGTCTAAATCCAGTTAATAAAGGAAAACTTTATGACTATAATGAAGAATTAGCACCTTGTACTCCTAAAGGTATTATAGCACTTTTGGAACATTATAATATCAGAATTAAAGGTAAAGATGCCGTGATCATCAATAGATCTAATTTGGTAGGCAAACCACTTATTTTTATGTTGTTAAAACGGAATGCTACAGTCTCGATATGTCACACTTCGACAATAGATATTAACAATTATATTAAAAATGCTGATTTATTAGTAGTTGCTGTTAGAAAACCAAAATTTATTACAAAAGAGAGAATAAAGGAAGGCGTTGTAATAATCGATGTTGGAATAAACAGAGTTGAGGGTAAATTGTGCGGTGATGTCGATTTCGACGATGTCTTCGATAAATGTGGTGCAATCACACCTTCTCCAGGGGGCGTGGGTCCACTCACAGTTCATTTCTTACTCCATAATTCTTTCATTACATATAAGAAACTATTGAATTTAACTGAAATGTAATAGTTATACTTCTCATTTTACTTCTTATTTTAGATAATTTGAACTTATCAACTGAAAACTAAATTAAAAATAGTTCTATATTAACGGTTTTTACCATAAAAAACAATAAAAATAATACTAATTAAAACTTAAAAAAAATAGAAATATAAACTATAATTTTAACATTTAATCAAATAATCGAACAATAATATTATTTTAAATAGATTACAAATACTTTTTTAAAAATGGCTGTACTAGAAGTTGGAATTAATTTAGGTATGCGAAATATAATTGAAGTTAAATATTATTCATCTTCAGATAATGTTTTAGACCCAAACTTGCGTGCAGGATTTTTAACAGCTTTAGAATCATTCACCAGTGAAGTTTTCGGCGACGACATAAATGTTATCAGCCTTGCAAGTTTTAAATTAGTCTGTTATTGCGAGATGATTCAATTACCGGATGAAAATACCGAAAATAAACAACCTCTATTGTCTTATGCCATAATTGAAAAAGGAACAGATGCAACAATAGTTAAAGAACAATTAAACCAAATTTTATCTTATTTCCTCAATCGTTACCCTCTGAATGATATATTTTCGAAAAAACCAAAATATTTCAAACAATTTGAAAATCGAATCAATGAAACATTGGGCGACTTAAAACTTAAAACAGAAGATAGATTTCGGTCTTTATTTTAAATAAATAAAATAGGGTTTATTTTGAGCTCAAATTTACCACCTTTAGCTAAAGCCAAATACCAGGAGTATTTGGATGCTGGTGCCTTAGAGGATAGAATCAAAAAATTAGAGGAATTCTTATCCCTTGTCCCTAAACATAAAGCAACGGAAAAAATTGTTGCACTTAATAAATCACGCTTAGCAAAAATGAAACGTGAATTAGATGATCGTAAACAGAAACAAAAAAGCACACAAAAAATTATTAGTCCATTTTCAATAAAGAAAGAAGGAATTCAAGTAATTTTGATAAGTAATTACCAAACTCCTGGGGTGGGAAAAACCTCACTTTTGAATTTACTAACCGGAGCTGCAAAAGAGAAAATTGGGAAATATACTGCTTTACCTGAAATCGGTATTTATCAATATCAACAAATAAGGTTTCAAATAGTTGAAATGCCATCGATTATGGAAGGTGCTTCTGATGGAGTAGGAAATGGAAAAGAAATAATAGCACAACTTAGAGCAGCCGATTTATTATGTTTTTGCATAGATTTATCTAGAGATTTCGAAGATCAGATAGAATTATTATTAAATGAACTTTCTAAAGCGGATATTCGAATAAACATCCTACCACCACCCTTAACAATTGAAAAAACAGGAGCTAATAAGATTCAAGTACTCTACCTAACCAAAGAGGCAAAAAGGATTAAAGAATTAGATAAACTAACAGAAGAAATAAAGGATATTATAAATGAGAACGGAATTCGTAATGCTATTGTAAAAATTTATGGAAAAATAACACTTGATGATGTTATTGAGGCTCTAACTCCTTCTATTGTATATAAGAAAGTAATTTTATTAGGTACTAAGGGAGATTTGTCTCATACTCAAGATGTTTTTGAAAATTTGAAAAATAAGTATTTGGCTAAATTCCCTATAATCCTAGGTACAAGTTATCGAAAAGAGAGTTTTCCTAAAGATTTTGGATTCATAATCCTGAAATTTTTAAAAAAAATTCGAATTTATACTATGAGCGGTGGAATTGTTGCGGAGCAACCGTTAATAATGGATATAAATCCCACAATTAAAGATGTTGCGTTAAAAGTTCATAGGAGTTTTTATGAATCCTTTGATCACGCTATAATAATAAGAGAAGGAGCACGTCAGAAACGTAAAAAAGTCGGTTTAGATTATGAACTACGAGATAATGATATAGTAGAGATACATATAATCTAATATTTGATTATAAATTTTTATAAATTTAAATCTAAATATAATTATTAACTACTAAAAGACTCTTTATTTATTCTTCTAGCACACAGAAGATTTATATATGCTATTTGTGTTATACCTCATTGTAATATAATACAAATTCAATTGTTAGATATGAAGCCTAAAACTCTTAAAATCATTTATAGCATTTTTGGAATACTTTGCCTTATTTTTATCGTTCAGGAACTCTTTCCGGTGTTGTTTGTTCTCCCTCTATCACCAAGCACTTTTTTATTCGCAATTAATTTCCCCTTAACTACAGGAATAATGATAACCTTAATACCGATATTCACTGCAAAAATTTTTAATAAGTCCTCAGAACAAACCTATAATCGGATGAGAATAATTAGAATAATTGAAGCTATTCTAATTGTACTCGCATTTTGCATATATTTCACACCGTATGTCTCTTACAATGGATTAACCACACAGATGGGTCTTTTTTATTCCATATATACAGGTCTCTTCGGATTGATTTTACTCACGTTTAGCTTATTTCAACTGACATTAAACAGAAGCATCTTTGGATTATTAATTGGAACTGCAGGATCTGCACTTGGAATCTTTAATCACATTAAGTTCTTCTTGTATGTTTTGCAGCAATACAATACACGATTTGAAATCGGTTTTTATTTCGGAGCATCTATTTGGGTGACACTATTTCTAATAAATCTCATTTCAGCGCTGATCCTTGATCTCTCATAAGCAAATATTTTTAAGACTTTAGTAAAAGGAGCTTACTGCGAATTTTCTCATTGATCATAAATTAATTATTAATTAAATTAATATTTGATTTTCTCAATTAAGCCTGGTATGTTTCTAATCTCTTTTACATAGTTTTCATTTAAATTAGTAATCCCTTCTGAAATGTTTTTTATACTTTCCAAACTATAAATCAAGTTCTCAAGATACTGTATCAAATCTCCCCTAAATATCACAATTTTATACTCTTCTCTTAAATAGTTCGAAATCTCTTCAATTGTCATCATTTCTTCAATGCGTAGATTCATTATTAATTTTTCTAAGTTTAATCGCCCACAATCACAATATGGATTATCTTTACAGTTACAATTAAATATATCACCTGTTAATTTCATCATGAAGTCAATAAATTCACGTGAAAATGTCCTTCTTTTCTTAATATAGTCCGCATTCATCAAGGATAACACACTGGCACTGAATAAATTGTTTGAAAAATACTTCATATTGACATTTTTTGATAAATCTGCAACAACATTTTTAGACAAATATACATTTCTTAGGACTTCTAAATCTAAAGCAATTTCCAAAGGTGTTGCCATTTCATCATGTAATTTTTTAATAATATCAAAACTTTCATCAACGCTTAAAAAGGAATTTGTAATAGCTCTTCCTAAACGAGTTGCTTTAACTGTTAAATCTTCTTTTATCTTTATAAGCTTAAAAGCGATTAGTTTTTTCAAAACTGCTTCTAAATCAAAATGATCGTTAATTAAATGGTTATAGAAACCATAAATACTTTCTTTTGTAATCCACTTATTAAACATAGAAATGAAAGCAAGAATTTCTGTTTGAGATTTGTTTTCATTTGGGACAAGCTCGTAATCTTTAATTTTTCCATTTAATAATTTAATCGCGATATTCTCTTCAGTATTTTTCATTTTAGGAGAATAAACCTTTCCAGGTTCAACAAGTATATATGCTAAACCCTTTTCATGCTTTTTTAATCTCCCAGCTCTTCCCAACATCTGTTCAAATTCTGCCACTGATAACCAATTTATACCCATTGCTAAAGATTCGAAAATTACTTGTCGTGCTGGAAGATCTACCCCTGCTGCTAAAGCCGCAGTTGCCACTACACCTGTTATTCTCTGAGCTTGAAAATCCTCCTCAATAACTTTCCTCTCTTCATTAGTTAATCCTGAATGATATGCAGAAACATTAATACCTTTATTTTTCAAATAAGATGTTATAGATTCACATTTTTTTCTTGTATTTGAAAAAACTATTGATTGACCTTTAAAGCCAAATATCGATTTCTCATAAAAAGAAGACTTTACTAATTTTGAAATTATTTTTTGCTTTTGGGTTTCATTTAAGCATAGTATCAAATGGCGTTCAACAGGGACTGGACGATTATTATATTTAATTAATTGACAATTTAATTTTTTAGCTAATAGTTCTGGTTCTCCAAGAGTGGCACTCAAATATAAGAATTGAGCATCATATTGTGTTTTAAGTCTAGCTATTAAGCCGTCTAAAATAAACCCACGTTCAGTATCTATTAAAGTTTGTATTTCGTCAATGACGATCGTACCAATACTTCCTAAGAAGTCCTTTTTTCCACTCCTTAGAATATAATCAATCGCTTCATAAGTTGCAATAATAACATGAGTATTTGCCAATTGTTCAATTTTAACTTCTTCTTTTTTTTCAAATAATGATTCTCCAACTTTTTTGATGATTTTTAATTTAACCGATTTATATTTTTCTCTAAATTCTTCTGTTCTTATGTTAGCTAAAGCGACAATTGGTACTAAATATAATAGTTTAGCATTTCTATCAATTAAAACCCTCGAAATACCTGCTAGTTCCCCTACCAACGTTTTTCCTCCAGAAGTAGGTGCCATTATTAATTGATTGCAGCGTTTTTCTAACAAACCTTTTTCAATTGATATTGCTTGAATTGGTAGTAAAGACGAGAGAGAGAGATGTTTCAGTACATCTTTTAGCTCAGGAGGTATTCCAAGATTTTCAATTTTTATATTCAGATATTTCTTACTAATTGTGGTTTTTTTTTCGATATCATAAAGTGTAATCTCTTTGTTTTTTACTGGATTGAAATCTGCATTAAAAGCACTCAGTACTTTTTTGACGTCCTTAAATTTAAGCAACATATGCATTAGAAAATTTTTTAATTTTGGACTAATTTTATCTTTAGAAGTCATCCCCGTTAGTTTAATTCTATTCACTAAAATACTATAGGCACATTCAGAGCAAATTATTTGATTGGTTAATGATTTAATTTGCATATTTTCATTTAGTAATGTGAATTTTTTTTTATCTAAACATGAATCACAGATAGTTAAATTAATTATTTTACTTGCATTATATTGAAAATTACCTAACATCTCTCTAATTGGCAAAATATCTTGGGGATTAGTCTGACTTGAGAAAGCAATAAATTTGTTTTTTTCTGAAATAATAAATTTTCTCAGTAATCGAGGATCAATTGGCTTTATACTTCCATCAATTTCGATTTTGCTGAAATTTAGAGGTCTCATTTTGTTTTTAAAATCTAATCCAAACACAACTGTACCCTTGAAGAAAGGTTTATTTACATATGAAAATGTGAATTTTTTCTTCTTAAATGATTTAAGGTAAAAGAAATTTACATCGAAAAGTAGTTCTTTTCTATGGTCACGATTTCTATCTAAAACAATGAAATATGATCTTGAAGGGGTACTCAATTTGAAACCATTAATAAATTATATTTAAATAGAATGAAAACTAACAATTCAATTTTATTATATTTTCAGAAACGCCTAAAATTAGCTAAGATTAAATCAAGAAGTTTGATAATAAAAAAGAAATTAAAGATTAAAAACCGAACACTTGTTTAATTTTATCATAGACTTCTTTTATTTGTCTTAGTTTTGCTTCATCGCCCTGATTTATGAAATGCTCCAACCATTGCGAAAGACCTTGATTCTTAATCCACTCAAGGAAGTATTCTACATTTGTACGCTCTTCAGCAGACATAAAAATTACTCTTTTATTGGTTTTTTTTTATGTTTTCTTCTATATAAAAATTATAAAAAGTATTCTATTTTATATTTTTATAATTCCAAATCAATTAAATAAAGTTAATTAAAAATAAAATCAATTATTAAAGTGAAAAATAATGTCAGTAAGAATAAAAACACCAAATCTAGATGATATTTTTGAAAAATGGAAGCAAAAAGCAGCGAGAACAGACCGTAAAAAGATGGAGAAACAATTTGGCACAAAAGGAGCAGTTTTTTCTTTAGATGCCATAAGTGCAGCAGAATACGTGAAGGACACAATGAAAGAAGCCGCTATATATTTCGCTGTTAAGAAATCTCTTGGCCCTGCACCAAAAGGGAAAGAAGAAAATTTAGTTACAGCACCAAGAGTGGGCAGAGAACAGTATTATTCCTTTAAAGGAGCAGGGCAAATAAATAAAGAAAACTGGAAAGGAGATGAAAAGGTACCTACTTTTGAATCAATTCAAGCAGTTCCTTGCAAGAATTGTAGAGGGAAAGGATATCTTGAAGATAAATGTAAAACTTGTAAGGGAACGGGAAAAATAGAGGAAACATTTACAGTTTTAGTTGGAGAAGAACAAAATAAAGAAAAGAAACCTTTTTCTTATCCCTGTGCGGCATGCTATGGAACAGGAAATAGAACCGAACCATGCAAAGAGTGTGGAGGTCATAAAAATATGTATAAATATGAGATTCTTCCAGTCCCTTTTAAAACTGTAGTAACTGGAGTTCCAATTTTGCATAGTAGTGCTCAAACCAGATATGAAAAAGAAATCGGAGATGATCTTCATAAAATGATTGAAGATGTAGAAGGGATAAGATTTAGCGAATTTAAGGAATTAGAATCGAAAGCAGAGGCATCGTTGGGGTATATGAATAAAAATATCAGTAAAACTATAGGAGCTGCGAGAAATGATTATAAAAAACATGAAAAGGACAAAGATGCCCAAATCCAATCTCAAATATATCTTTTCCCTATGATTCAGATGATGGCAACTACTAAGCGTGGTACAAAGTTTGAGATTTATAGTCTTGGTTCAGGAAACAAATTTATGGTCTATTCAAATTTCTAATTAATTTTTTTTAAATTTAATTTTATTCGATTTGAATATTTAAGAATTCAAATTTCTATAATTGATCAAAAACTTGAGGTAGATTATCAATAATAGGTTTTCGTGCAATTCCAGTAAATAGTAATGCGATAATTGCCCCTAATCCTAATTGAAAGATAGCATTTAGAAAGAATTCAAATAATGCTGCTGGAATTCCATAAATAATTATCTCATAGAAAAAATACCCAAATACCATTACTAATCCTCCGATCAAAACAGCAATGATATCTCGATAATTTACTTTCCTATAATATTTTTTAGGATTAGCAATAATGCCTACAATAAAACCCTCTAAACCTTTTATTACTAATGTTCCCGGTGCATATATAACGTATCCTAAAAAAAGATCTGCAAGAGCTGAACCAATACCTCCAGAAAAACCTCCAATTATAGGTCCAAACAATAAACCACAAATCATAACTCCAGCATCACCAATATTTATAAATCCTTGAGTTGCAGGAATTGGAATAGAGATTACCATTGTGAGAACACATATAAGTGCAGAAAATATGCCTATAATTGATAATGTTAATATAATTCTTGGAGATAATCTTTTAGATTGTTCTGAGATTTGTGATTCTTCATTTTTCAAGATTTATTCGCCTTTATTTTCTTTTACTAGTTTTTTGAATTATTTAGAAAATATAAAATTAATTAATCTTCTGGGGCAATAAATCCCCAATAAACAAGACAACGGTATACTCTAATAAGATCAAAGTCGTTGGATTTGCTTTACTTTATTTTAGAAAGATATAATAAAATCTATAGCGAATTCTTGATCCTATCTTATCAAAAAATTTACGATGAATCGTAAATTTTAAATATTCTTATGACATCTTATTTATATAAATTACGATACTTCGTAAATTTTAAAAAGAAATTACAAGGTGAGATAACCCTATTTTAGGTTGGATAATATTATTTGCAACTCTAGGAAGTGTAGGTGCTATATTTGCTGCTTCGGGATTTATTCTCTTTAAAGAAAGTATACAAAAAGTTTTAGTTTCTGCCTTAATTTCATTTGCAACAGGAACATTACTTACTGCTTCATTTTTAGGCTTAATTCCTGAAGCAATCGAGAGTTCTACCGGTGAACCTCATACAATTATGTATTTTATACTAGGAGGTATTCTGTTTTTCTTTTTCTTAGAAAAATTTTTAATTTGGCGGAATTGTCAAAATAATAGTTGTGAAGTTCATAGTGATGCGTCAATGCCAATAATTCTTGTAGGAGATGCCTTTCATAATTTTACAGATGGAATTCTTATTGCAACTGCTTTTCTTACAGAATTTAGTATTGGTATTGCAGTCAGTATTACAATAATAATCCATGAGATTCCTCAGGAGACTGGTGATTTTGGCATACTGCTTCATGGTGGAATGCAAAAAAAAAAAGCTTTTATCTATAATTTAATATCAAGTTTATCTACGATACCTGCTGCCATAATTAGTTATTATATTATTGGTATTTTAGAATTTCTTATACCAATATTTTTAGCAATCTCATCAGCTAGTTTTATTTATATAGCATTATCAGACTTAACTCCGCAATTACATGAAAAAACAGACACTAAAGAAATTATTAAGCAATTGATTTTAGTTGTATTAGGTATTTTAATTATGGGATTTATACTAACGATTGGAGGACATGAACATTAAAAATCAATAACTCTGGAGGAATTGATAACTTGTTAGATTTAGATTACCGTGTAATAAAATTTATATTTAAATCGCCATACTCAATGAAAATTGGTGAAATAAGAAAAGAATTGGATATACCTCATTCTACTCTTGGTAGTTGTATTAAAAGATTAAAACATCGAAATTTAGTCAAATATGAACCATATCATGAAGTATTTTTAACAATAAATGGTATTGAACTAGCAAAAGAATTAAATCGACATAGTAGACTCCTCGAATTACTATTACATAAGGAGTTAGCCCTCGATCCAAGAAAAGCTCATGTTGAAAGTGAAAAATTTAGCTTACTTTTTTCATGTGAAACAATTCAAAGAATCTGTGAGAAATATAATCATCCAGAACAATGTCCATGTGGTGAAAAGATTTTTAACAGTTCAGCGTGTTTTTGTGAGAATAATATTTGAAAAAATTATTTCATTATTTCATTTGAGGCATAAGCAGTTAGGATTTTTCCATAAAAATAATGGTGACTGCTCATATTCGATTTGCTCTCATGAATAATTTGGCATTCATAACATAAAATACAATCTTTTAAAATAGGTACTTTTGTTCTTTTTCCAGGAATTGCTTTTAATTCAGCTAGTTTGAATTTGTCTGTATTCCGTCCCGAGTAAGAGCCTGCAATATCGATTGCATTATGATTATTTTCAGGAGGTATATTCACAGTAAATTCATTTACACCTTCTTTTAATAATTGATAAGTGTATCTACTATAAGCCACCTGTGCTCTAATAACTGGTTGATTATCAAAATCTTCAATAGTCTTCCAATCTAATGCCATTACATTAAGTTTTCCATTTTTATCCATTGAAACCATTAGAGCTGTATTTCTCTTAAAATACTCAATAAAATCATATGGTTCAATTTCTTGCATATTGCTTTCCATTTTTATCAATCTGGTATTTATATTCCAATAGGAGATAATTACATAAATTAAAGTTTGAATTTCTTATCATATTTGACTTTATCATAAATTAAAAAAAAAAGTTTAATCATAGTCGTCATCATCATCGTCATCATCATCATCGTCATCATCATCATCGTCATCATCTTCTTCATCATCTTCAATAATCTCATACTCTTCAGCATCACGATAACATTTTTTACAATAAGGTTTTCCACCTACGTAAATTGCGTTTTTTTTGAGTAATTTCTTTTCGCAATTTTTACAATAAACAATATCATCATCATCATCATAATTACCGATAACAACCACCTCCATATTTTGGATTTTTTTTTAAATTCATTTTATTTAAGGAAGATTTAATTTGGAAATATTAAAAAATAAGAAAAAAAATAATTTAAGTGTTTTATAATTTAATATTTAAATAATATAGGAATAAGCTTCTTTTAGCTTACTTTCTGCATCTTTAACAATATTATCAACAATATCCTGTACACTTTCTATCGAATTAATCATGCCAATGCTTTGGCCTAAAAGAACCGCGCCTTCAGAAGTATTACCTTCATAAGTCATTTCATAGAATTTTTGGTCTTCCAATGCCATCTGTGGAGTTATTTGTGCTTCTTGTGCCATTTTTTCTTCCTTACTTGAAACAACTCCATGATGTAAAGAATAATTGTTTTTCCATAGTCTTATCGGTCCTAATACTCCTGTTACATAAATTGTATCACTTGCCTTCGCAGACGGTACAATGTTTTTATAACTATCATGAAACTCACTATCTTTTGACGCGATAAATCTTGATCCCATTGCAATTGCTCCTGCTCCCATTGCTAACGCTGAAGCTAAACCTTCTCCACTTGCAAAACCTCCACATGCTACAATTGGTAGATCAGGATGTTCTTTTCTAACCTGTTGAAGGAGAACTAGCGTGCTAATTTTTTCATATGATTGATGTCCTCCACCTTCATATCCCGTTAATACAACACCATCAACTCCCGCGTCAATACATTTTTTAGCAAGCCATAAAGCGGGAGCAACATGGAAATGTTTAATCTTAGAACCACTCTCTTTTAATCTTATAAATGATTTGGTTTTTGGTAATGTTTTAGGTGAACCTGCACTAGTTACTACGTAAATACATTGTTCTTTTAATTTTGGATTATCCATTATAAATCTTGAAATCCCACGACAAAGGCCTGGAGCATCCAATTGTAGTCTAGATGTCCTTACATTAAACCCAAATGGTTTATCTGTATGTTCGATCACATATTCCATGTCCTTTTTCATTTCTTCTAAACTAGCTTTCCCGAATAGATTAGTGTGACTTAACACTCCTAAACCTCCGGCTTCAGAAACTGCAACGGTTAATTCCTTAGTGTAAAAAGGACCCATAGGTGCTGCAATTATTGGATGTTTAATTCCAAGCATTTCAGTTATCTTTGTTTTTAATCCCATTTGCTTATACCATTTTCAACTCGTTTTAATATCAATAATAATATTATAATATTGATAGTGAGAAATTAAAAAACAATTTAAATTTTTTATCGCTTTAAAAGCAATAAATTAGATGAAATTTCCTTTAAGGAATTGAATTTTTGATAAAACACTTAATTATAATCACTTCTATAATGTGTTTGAGATTGTTTAACTAAATATATTTAAATATAAGTTCCGTTTTTGTTTTTATAAATTAAAAAATACTTTATTGTTTTTCATAATCCGATAACTTATTAATTAAAATTTTTATACCTCTTTTCTAGGCGATAACTAAGTTGGAAAGAACTATTAATTTAAAATTGGTATTATTAGGAGAAGCTCAAGTAGGGAAAACTTCAATTATTAATACGTATTTAAGAAAAGAGTTTCCCGAACAATACTTACCAACAATTGGGAATGAAACAGCAAAAAAAGAATATAAAATAAAAGAAAAGGATTTAATTATTAGTATTACTGTTTGGGATTCTGGAGGTCAAAGATCATTTAATCCCTTTAATCCAAGAATATACACTAATATTGATTGTGTTCTTTTAGTTTTTGATTTAACTAAGCCAAAAGAGACATTCATTAATCTAAAAAAGGAGTTTTTAGAAAATATTAATCGATATTCTGAAGAAGCTGTATCTCTTTTTGTTGGAAATAAGTTAGATTTATTAACTAGCAATAAAAAGTTTATAACAGCTTTAAAAGAGTTAATGACTAAAAGAGATCGTATATATCTAGCTTCAGCTAAAACGGGTGAAGGGATTTATCAATGTTTTGAATTATTAATCTATACATTTTTAAGAAAATCAGAGTTAATGGATCCAGATCTCGTTCCTAGCAATATATCAACAGCATTTCTAAAATTAATTGGAAAGAATGAAGAAGAATTAAAGGACCAATTATGGAATTTATCTAATATTGATTCTATCTTAGAAAAAGTAAAAATAAAACCGAAAGTTAGAAAAGAAAGCGCTGTTGAAAAAGAAATCGTAGAATTGAAATATTATGATTTTTTGAGACAAGAATTAGAAAAAAATGAAGCTCAAAAAAATGAAGTTATGGATCAATTTTTAATTAATATTTCAGAACTTAATAAAACAATAAAGCATATTCAGAAATCTCATGCTAAATCAGTGATAGAATTAATTGACAACTTAAAAAATCTTTTTTTAACTACTAAGAAAGATTTCGAATCTGGTATAGAGTTAATATCAAAATTAAATATAGAGGAATTTGAATTAGTAAAAATAATATCAAAAGTAAAAGAAGAACAATCTATGCAATACGAATAGAGTTCTTGTCCAGGAAATTAGGATAATGATATATAAATTACGAAATAGATGAATAAAATGTCAGAAGAAATTAATGTAAAAGATTATCAGAAACTAAAGGAGCAAGTGAACAAACTTGATCAGAAATTTAATGAGCAAATTAAAAAGATCTCACAAAAAGTGAGTGAACAAGTCAATAATTCAGAAAAAAAAATATTGGATCAAATAAAAAACATGGATCAAACTCAACAGAGTACTGTTAATTCAATTGAGAAAAAGTTATCTGAACAACTCAACAAATTAGAACAAAGAATGAAAGAACATGGAAGTACAACTACTAAGAAAATTGAAGATTTAGCCAATATGTTTGAGGCTGAATTGAAAGAAAAGCACAGTACTCTTGATAAGAAGTTGGAGGAAAACCTGAAAACGCTAGAATCAGAAGTAGGCGAAAAATTTAAAATAATTGAGACTACATTAAATAACCATATAGCTAATCTTGAAAATGAAATAGGATCCATTAAAGAGAATATTAAAGGAATAAGCAAAGATTTTTCAAGCAAATTAAATGGTTTTAAAGAAGAGTTTGATACTAAAGAAGAGGTACTTGGTGATATGATTAAGAAATTCAATGAAGAAAATATGGAGTATCAAAATAGTCTTAAACCTATATTAGAGGATCTTAAAAGTGAACAAGATTTAGTTAAAATAACTGTGGACGTACTTAAAAAACAAATATACGAAAGTGCTAAAGAGTGGATTGATGAAGAAATAAAACTTGCGTGCAAAAACAAAGAGAAAGAGATCCTCATGAATTTATGGATTGATGAAATGAAAAATATAATTGATAGCCTAGATAGTTTGAAAAAATTGCACCCCAAAGAATTAAAACTTCATATTAACGAAATATCCAGCACTATTGATTCATTTAAGGCGAAATTTATAAAATAAATTTTTCTTAGATAACTTTTTTTTATTGGAAAATCTTTTTTCAAAATAATTAATTTTAAAAAAGATTAAATAGTAATTATGTGTCCTGATATTATTTCTCTTGGTGAATTACTAGTCGAAATCATGCGGGAAAAAAAAGATACACCTCATGGAGAACTTGGAGCTGTATATAAAGGTCCATTCCCAAGTGGAGCACCAGCAAACTATATTGATACAACAGCTCGTATGGGAAAGAATTTTAAGTTGATATCCGGATTTATTGGAGTAATTGGAAATGATGAATTTGGATCTTGTGTTATTGAAAAGTTAAATTATGATGAAGTTGATACTTCACAAATTAGAATCACAGAAAAATTTACAACGGGAATTGCTTTCAATCAATATAATTCTGATGGTTCTCGAAAGTTTATTTTTGCTAAAGGTGCTGCTGGAGAAACATCTCCAGAGGATATCAAAAAAAATTTTTTTGAGAATGTTAAGAATCTCCACATTACGGGAAGTGCTCTTTCTATTAGCAAAAAATCTCAAGAGGCATGTTATAAAGCAATCAAGATTGCAAAAAAATCTAATCCAGATGTAATTATCTCATTTGATCCAAATCTTAGACCTGAAATGTTAGATATTGAAGACATTTTAGAAATGAGCATTCCAGTGTTAAATACCTCCCAAATTTTACTTCCAAGTGGGGAAGAAGCTGAAATGTTAGCGGGAGTAAAAGGTGCAAAAAAGGCTTGCCAAAAATTAATAAAAATGGGACCTGAAATAATTGTATTAAAACAAGGAAAAGAAGGATGTACATTGTTTACTTCAAATGATCAAGATGGGCAAAAAGTAAGAGGATTTAAAGCGATCGAAAGAGATCCTACAGGAGCAGGAGATTCTTTTGGTGGTGCTTTTATCATAGGGTATTTAGCTGGTTGGGATTTAGTAAAAGCTGCTACTTTCGCAAATGCTGTAGGAGCACTTAAAGTTGAATATTTTGGACCGATGACTAATACTTCGTACCAAAATGCTATAAAATTTATGAAAGCTAATGAATAATAAAAATGTCAATTAGTTCAGCTAAGTCAATTCAAGGAAGAACTCTAAATTTTTGTAAAACAATAGAAATTTGGAGCAATAATGCTAAAATATTGGAACAGATTAATGATTTCCTTAACACTGAATACGATTTGATACCAGAGACGGAACGAATTGGTAAAGGAATTAAATTTATCTCTAATCATGTTGCTAAAGGAGTATTTCATTACTTACTAGAGAAAAATAGAACCAGTATTGAATTTATTATTGACCTTGTAGAAAAAACATTTAATTATGGAGAAAGTACTGAGAGTAATATTCTTGAGCTTTATGCTCTCCATATTATTGCAGAATACATTTTAGCATATCCTGAAGAATTTGAAAAAATGGTTCCATTGATACAACTTTATGCTTGTCATGGCAATTGGATAGTTAGAGAGACAATTTTGGAAGCAATATTAGCAGGTTTAAAAAAAAAACCAATCAGAACGCTTGAATTATTATCCAACTGGACTAATAACAGCAATCAAAATCTCAGAAGACTTGTTTCTGAAAGCCTAAGGCCTCACACTTATATAAAATGGCTTAGAGATCCTGCTAAAAATGATAAAATTATAGATATTCTTACAATTTTAAGAAATGATCCTTCTATATATGTAAGAAAATCAGTAGGAAATAATCTTAAAGATCTATCAAAATATATGCCAGAAAAAATCTTGGAATTGATGGAATCTTGGATTAAAAATGCACAAATTGAAGTTCACGATGGAATTTCTAATGAAATTGGATTAAGTAAAGAAAATAAAAGATTAATCTGGACTATGAAGCATGCAATGAGATGGCTAAAAACTAAAAATCCTGAATTTCACCCACTTCTTGAAAAAATTTTAGGAAAAAACTATGTACTATATTTCGATGAGAAACGAAATAGATTAGCAAAACCCAAAAAATAAATTGAATTTAGAAGGGGAAAGAGTGTTTGTTCAAACGCGAACCATAGATAAAGTATTACCGATATCGTTAAATCCGGTCATAAGACTCACAAACCCCATAATTAATAGTGAAAAGATTTAAAAAAATCCAAATTACCATTTAAAACATAATCATATATAAATTTATTCATTAAATTTATCCAGCTACCTAATCATATGACAGAAAAAATCAACATTTAAATATCTGAATAGGTATCTTAACTTAAGAAACTTATTTGATGTGTATATCTATAATGATCGATTATTTAAATCGAGATATGTTTAACCAAACATTTTGCGTTTGCAAAAATTAATTATATTTTCATATTCTAATTCTATATGAGGTATTAATTATCATAATCCAATAATTTTAAAATGACAGACGAATTTAAAGGAGAAGAAAAGGAAACTAAGCCGGAAAAGGAAACTGATAGAGTTGATAAGGAATTTTTATCAAAAGCTAAAGACTCAAGAGATATGATAGATAAAAAACTAAGAACATTCGAAAATAGTATTGAAGACATATCAGAAACTATTACAAATGGAGAATCCGCAGAGGAAAAGGAGATTGAAAAGAAGGCAATTGAAGAAATTAGTGAAGAAGTAAAAGAGGCTCAAGAAAAGCTTAAATCTGTTAATAAAAAAATAGATGATAAAGAGGAATACTTAACCGCCATTGAACAAACGATATCACAACTTGAGGAAAAATATAATCGGAAAACTGATGAGATGAGTAATTTAGAGGAGAGACTAAGTATTACAACAGAAAGTAAAGAGAATTTGGAAAAAGAATATATGGAACTTCTGAAAAACAATGAACAATTGGTTAAACAATATGAAACAAGACAAGTAGATCTAATTGTACTTACAGATTCAATAAAAGAAAAGGTTACTACTCAAGATGATCTTCGTACCAAAATTGCTAAAATGAATCAAGAAGTTCAAAAGAATGAAGATTTACTTGAGAAACAAAGAGAAGAAGCGGAAGCAATAGAAAAGAAATTAAAGAGTCAACGAGCTGAAAATGAAACCTTACGAGTATCTATTAGTAAGAACAAAATCGAATTAGAACATTCAAATTCAGAAATTGAAGCGAAAGAGGAAGAAAGAAAGTTATTAACTGAACAAATTGACAAAAAAGAAAGAAGAATTAATGATATTGAGTCAAAGCTAGAAGATTATAAAGAAGGATTTCCTGAAATGGAGAAGCAACGAGAGACTTATGAGGAACTTCTAGCTAAATATAAAATACAGTTAGCTGATAAACAACAACAAATGATAGAAATTGAATCACGTATACAAGAACTCAATGACACAGCTAATTCTTTGATTGAACAAATTATTTCAAAGGAAAACTTAATAGAAGCCAATGAAAAACGTGTAAATGATTTAAAACAAGATATTGAAACATCAAATACAGAATATATTGAGCGTGAGAAGCGGTTAGAATCACTAACAGAAAAATTAACACGTATAGAAGCTGATCATGAAAAATTAAGTAAAGCAAAGGAAGCTATTGAAAGCAGTACTAATGATTCTAGAGCAATTTTACAAAAATTAAAAGTAGAATTAGAAAGTCAGGAGAAAGAGATTAGAGATAAAGAAAGTCGTATTCATAGGTTAGAAGTTTTATCTGCAATTTACCGGGCTTCTAAATTTTTTGGTGGTATCTTAATTGCATTGGGAATCTTTTTCATAATATGGGCTCTGGGCGTATTCTATAATGTCATTGATTTAGGTGATTTAAATAGCTCTATAATGGGTGTATTCCTATTAATTGGTGCTATATTATCGATTGTTTCGGGTGTATTTCATTTAGAGAAATCATAATATTTTTATACTATATCATAAAATAAAAATTCTTAATTTGTACATTAATTAAGTGCGATAAATTTGACTGAAAAAGAGCAAAAACAAATTCTTCCTACACGAACAATTGGTTTATGGACAGCTGTGCTATATGGGATTGGTTGTGGAATTGGAGGCTCAATATTTATACTTTTAGGTTCAGCAATACATGACGCGGGGGCAGGTGTATTAATTAGTTTATCTCTTGGAGGAATTTTGATATTTTTTTACTGCTCTTAATTATAGTGAATTATCAACAAGTTTGCCAATTTCTGGTGGTGCATATAACTTTAGTAAAGAAGCATTAGGAGGATTTCTTGCTTTTATAATTGGTTTTTTTTTATGGATTGCGAATATTGCATCCTTCTCATTTTCAGCTCAAGCTTTAGCAATTGTTATTCAAGAGTTTTTTAATTTGCCATTTTACACACCATTTATTCTTTTAATTGCGATTGTATCAATATTGTTCATTGCAATTGTTGTATTTAGAACGCAAAAATTAGCACTAAGAACCTTAATAACTTTAACAATAATTCAATTAGTAATTTTTGGTATATTTATATTTGCAGGATTAATTATTGCACCAAACCTTAATTTATCAAGTTATAATCCCAGTTTTTTAAATTCAGATTTACGTTTCTTTAATATTATTTTTGTTTTTGCATCAACTTTCATATTTTTTACAAGTATTACCTCAAACTTAGCATACTTAAATGTAGACCTAAAAAATCCCTCTAGAAATGTTCCTAAAATAAATATTATCGCAATTGTCATAACTTTGAGTATATATCTATTAACCACTTTTACTGTACTGATTAATCTTGGAAATCAACAATCAGAGTTAGGAGAAAACTCTATTTTATTAGCTTTAATATTAAGTGATATAATGAGTTTTCCGGGATATTTATTAATGGGACTCGCAGCAATAATTTCAACATTGATTGCAATGAATGCAGCATTAGGTTCTGCAATAGCTGTCTTTACTGCTCTCGCTAGGGATCATTATGTATCACAGAAACTTTTAAAAGTAAACAAAAAAACTAAGGTATCCCCTTATATTCTTATCATAACGATTTTAATTACAATTTCATTTACTATATTAGCTTTAATGTTTGCAAATATTGGTTTTACTGCTGAAATTACAACTTTTATTTATTTCATAGGATTAGCATTTATAAATTTTGCAGCAGTTAATTTACGACGTAAGCGAAAAGAACTCGATAGACCTTTTAAAGCACCATTTTATCCTTATTTACCATATGTAGTTATGTCAATCTGTATTATTCTCGCTTTATTCTTACAACCTAGAGCTATCTTCTTAGGATTAATTATTTTAAGTATTGGAGTAGCATATTATTTACTCACAATTGCAGACCGTCATTCAATGATATTAACACTCGCGGGATTAAAATCTTTTGCTTTAATTTTAGTTGGACTTTTTATCTGGGTATTAAACAATTTAAGTGTTCTCACCTCACCAATACCAGGAATTCCTGCTATTTTTACATTTATTTTATTACGAATTTTGATTGTTATTTGTGTTTTTATCATTGGGACTATTTTCTTTGATGTTATTCCACTAAAAGAATTAGTATATTTTTTTATAAAAAGGATTAATAAGGATGAAGTAGCTATAGATATTGGAATTGGTCGAATTATTGAGCTCAAGAAAACAAAGGCAAAATCTATTTACTATATGAATATCATAATAGGTGTTATTCAAATAATTTCTGCAATTTTTATTTTTGCTATAGTCTCCTTATTTGTATTTGAGATAATTTCAATCGAGAGTATTACTTTTGGTAATAATCATATAAGTCAAGCAACTGGAGAATATCTATTTCTAGCTTTTTTGATATTTCTTGGTACGATTTTACTTTTTAGTGGACCCTTCAGTCTGTATATAAATAAGGAAACAAAAACATTAGGTATTTAAAAGATTTTATTGTTCCTTTTATAATAGAAGATGTCAATTTAGAAAATGCTTTTTCCAAAAATAAATCTCCATATTCATTCAAACTATTCTGATGGAAAACAATCAATCAAACGAATAGTAGAAAAAGCAATTAAATTAGAATTTAATTACATTGCTATAACAGATCATTTTACTAATTCTTGGAAAGCATGGGTATCTACTCTGAAGAATCTTGATGTCATATCAACTTACCTAGAAGAAATTTCAAGTTACCAGGAGTATCTATCAGTACTCAATTCTCAATTAACTCTTTTAAAAGGTTTAGAAGTAGATCTTGATAGTTCTGAGGGATTTATAAAAAAATATCTTCAAATCGATAAATTTGATTTGATTTTGTTTGAGTATCTACAAAGCCCTGAATCAATTGCTTTTATTGAAAATTTAATTAATTATTGGAAGCTGTCAGAGTTAGATAATATTCCTATTTTGGGATTAGCCCATTTTGATCCATCTTATTTCATTATGGGAAATCTTGATAATTTAATGATTTTCCTCAAAAAATATAACATCTATTTTGAATTTAACTCAAGCTACCCCTCTTTTTATTCTACCCGATATAAACAATTTTTTGATAAGCTTAAAGAATATGAAATTCCTGTTGCAATCGGATGCGATTCACATAGCTTAGCAAATCTTAACGATTCCGATGAGCCTCTTGAAATGATAAAATATTATAACCTAGAAAGAAATTTCGAAATCCTTATAAAGTTTTTAGAGATCAAGAGAAGACAATCGTTTTTTCCTCTAAAATAAAATACTTAAAATACTCCTATTTTTAGTATCAAAATAAAAAGATTTTAATGCTTCACAGTAGAAATATATAAACATGAAAGATAATGAAAAAGGACAACGAAAGTTTTTGCCATACTTTAGGTATATGATATTCATCCTAATTTTTGTTGAAATACTTGATACTTACACAACGAATAATCTTAATGTTGTAGTCTCTGATATTTCTGCAGAATTTTTTCCCCACTTATCTGGAGATGCTGCAATTTCATTATTTCAAATTTTTGTTGCGATTGGAACATTGGGAATGTATTTTGTATTTTTGAATCAGTATTTTGCTGATAGAATAGGAAGGAAATTTCTTCTAGTATTTACAGTTTTTGGTATGGGAATTTCCTCCTTACTCATTAATTTCTCAACTAACATAATTACTTATACAATATTTCTGTTTTTATTATACTTCTTCTTTAACTCTGATATTTGGGTAATATATATTAATGAAGAGAGCCCTTCCGATAAAAGAGCCTTTTATACTAACTTTGTTCTTATTGGAGGCGTAGTTGGGGCGTTATTGATTCCTGTATTTCATGATATTGCTTCTCTAATTAATTGGAGGGTTATGACATATTTTTCGATCTTCTTAGGAATTCCCTTAAGCTTTATAATCTTCTTTACTTTTAAAGAAACCTCAAAATACTTGGAAATAAAAAAAGATGAGTCTTTATTAATTGATAGAAAAAATAATTTCAAAGAAAATATACAGATAATATTTAAATCTGGTAGAAGAAAAGAATTTCTAATAATTTTAATTATTAGTTTGATTGTGGGATTAAATAATATATTTATTCTAGTTGGAGAAGACTTTTTATCTAATAGTTTTACATCAGATGATGTCGATAATATAGTATGGATAATGGGAATTGCTTCAATAATAGGTTACTTTATAACAGGGGTTACTGCTGATAAAATTGGAAGAAAACCATTATGTTATATTTTCTCAATTATGTTTCCTCTTTCTATTTTAATTATTGTCCTTGGAGTTAATCTATCTGAAGGAGCTTTAACAATGGTGATGATTGGAGCGGGTTTAGCTAATTTGTCATATTGGGGCTTAAGGATTTTAATAAGTATTATAGCTTTAGAGATAATCCCTACTCAAACTAGAGGGACTGGCGCGGGATTAAAAACTTTAACAAGTTCAGTGGGGATTACAGTCGGACTGATATTAAGTAGTATAATTACTTTCAGTCAAGGATTAGCAGTGTCTTTTTTGATCTTTAGTTTACTTTTTATTGCAGTTTTTATAATGGTCTTCTTGTTCTTAAAGGAAACTAAAGGGGTCAATTTAAGTAATATCGAATAAGTATTACAAAAATCTTTTTAAAGTCTATATTTTTTATGTTTTTTATGGATTTAGAAGAAAAAATTGATTTAGCAGCAAAATGGATAGCTGAATCAGAACGATTGGTAATCTTTACAGGTGCAGGAATCTCCACTGGGAGCGGATTACCTGATTACAGAGGACCAGATGGTGTTTGGACGCGCCGTGATAAAGGTCTTCCTCCTCCAAAAAGCCCTCCTTGGGATCAAGTACAACCAAATCCTAACCATTATGCTATATTAGAACTCATGGAAATGGGTAAGTTAAACTATTTAATTTCTCAGAATGTAGATGGATTACATGCCAAATCAGGGATCCCTTTTGATATTCTAGCCGAGCTCCATGGAAATATGTATTTCATGAAGTGCCTGTCATGTAATAAAAAGATGTTATTCGAAGAAGCTGGGTGGGACAAAAGCAGGTGGGGACCTGGATATAGAACTCACCCTTTTAGAGATGATCAACCAACATGTCCATTCTGTGAAGGAAGAATTATTTCAAGTATCGTAAATTTTGGCGATCCATTACCTTATGATGAACTTGAAGAATCAGTATTGCGTTCTCAAAATTCTGATGTGTTTTTTGTAATTGGATCGTCTTTAGTAGTTACACCTGCAGCTAATATGCCTGGTTATGCAAAACAATATGGTGGTAAATTAATCTTATTGAATAAAGGTGAAACTCCTTATGATGATATAGCAGATATTAGATTTGATAATTTAATTGAAGATGTACTCCCTCCAATAATGGAAAAGGTAAAAAAAATTGTTAATAAAAATTAATCATTCATTACTCTGTTATAATTTTTTTATTTAGCATAATAAGGTCTTTTTTATGAGAAGTATTGATGAAAATCAGTTTAAAAAGATAAAAGAATTTATTTTTAAAAATGGACGGCTGCTTGAAAGAAAATTATTTTCATTTTTTTTTGAAAATGGAAGTAAGGATGCGGTTATTAAGACTTTAATGGCATATCAGAATCTAGATGGGGGGTTTGGTAATGGAATTGAACCAGATCTATTATGTCCAGTCAGTAGTGCTATTGGGGCTGAAACAGCAATGTACTATTTTGATCTCCTTGATGATACGGATAATGAAATGGTGGAACAATTATTTAACTGGATTATTAAAGAACAAAATGATGAAGGGTATATTCAACATCCTCCAAAGAATATGTATAATTATCCATTTCAAAAATGGTGGGATCGTCCTGATGATCTAAGAATATTTGCTCTATCAGGTTTTATTAAAAAGTGGGGGATGCAAGATAATGTTTTTTTTAAGAAAGTGAAGGATTTTTTTACAAACTACTCTTTACCAGAAGATTTTGCCTTATACAATTATCCCTATTTTATGTATCTAAAATACTTAGGGGAAACTAAGGAGGAAAAAAAGATGCTAAAAGAAGTTATCACTCAAATCCCTAGTATTCTTGAGAATAATAAAGACCATTATCTATTATTTGGTCGACATTGGTACCACGCCCTTAATAACTTAGATAGAAAAATTATCGAAAATGAAGTAGATATTTTTTTTAATGGTCTTCAAGACGATGGTGGTCTTAAAATAGTTTATCAAGATTTGCCTTGGTGGAGACCTGTATGGACTTTAGATAGTTTAATATTATTAAAGAAGTCAGGGATGATTGAATTCTAATTTCATTAAAATAGAATTATTTTGTTAGTGCATAAATTTCTCTATGATTATTGAATTCTTTTAATATCCTTTTTGCCTCTTTGTTTGATAAAGAAAGAGAAATATCAGCATTTCGGCTTAGAGAACCCGTAAAAATCTGTTGATTATCAGAATAAATTATAATATTTTGGCTCGCATATTCTGGATTAGCTCTAATGAATATTTTTTGCTTTTTTACCGCTATATCCAAATCAATTCTATTATCTTTTTTCATTCGACTTGAGGGAATTCCTCTTCCTCTTGAAGGATATTTTGAGCTAATAGGATTTACGACAACATCGTTTCCAAAATTGTAAATCTCGAACTCTAGCCGATCATTCCCAAAATTTCTTACCTCTACCACAGGTCTAGCTAGATCTTTATCTCTGAAACCATAAGGAACTTTAACAGTCATCTTTAATACAAAAACTGTTGAAATATCTCCGCCTTCGATGAAAATTATAGTGTCAATAATAGATGAAAGCATTCCAAGCTCTATTCGACCGATAAATCTTTGAATTGCATCTATTGCTGAAGCTGAATGAACTACACCAACCATCCCTACTCCAGATAAGCGAAAATCTGAATAAATTTGGAAATCTTTAGTGGTTCTAACTTCATCGAAAATGGTAAAATCTGGTCTCACTAATAATAGAATATCAGCAGAATTCTCAAGATTGCCTTCTAATTTAGTATATTGAGTTATTTCTGGTTCCACTTGTAAATCTCTAACACTTTCAAGTGTTTTTACTACTTTTTCTTGTCTTAAATAGTAATTTGCTAACGCTGCCGAAAATGTTGATTTTCCTGCTCCTGGTGAGCCTGCTACAAGAATTCCTTCCGCTTTTTCCAATCTATTCTGTAGTCTGCTATCAATGGAATAATCAGATAGTTCCAAACTTACTAGAGGTCGTACTGCAGTAATTTCTATATCCTTTGAAAAAGGAGGACGAGTGATTACTATTCTAAATTCCCTCATTTGAGCCACAACAGCACCTTCTTTTTCAATCTCGATAAATGAATGCTGATCTTCTCGAGTCACTTCAGCAATCTCCATTGCTATATCTTCTATTAACTTATTTGATATTGGTTCATTATTGATTTTTAGTAATCGCCAATTTCCGGGAGAACCTTTTTTAGCGTAAGGGGGTATGTTTTGTTTAAGATGGACACTCATTGTTTCATCATCAAAATATTCTAATATCTTCAATGAGATAGGTAAGAGTTCCTCCTTTGATTTTTTTTCCCATGCAAAAAGTACTTCTAATCCTTCAAATTCTCCAACATCTCCTTGAATTCTATCTGCTGTTATTAAAATCGCATTATTCTCTTTCGCATACTCTCGAATTAAAGCATCCAATTCTCCTCCTGGTGCCATTTTAATTTCTTCTCTAGAAGGACGTTTACCTACAATATGTAATGATATTTCACCTTTATCATGTAGATTTCTTAATTCTTTGAGAACTCTTAAGCCAAAATATCCAATTTCTTTGTGAACATTCGTTCGATACTCTACTTCAGCAACAACAATATTAGAAATAAAAATTTCTGGTTTTTCTCCTAACTCTCCATCCTCTATAAGAGTAAGAATCTGTCCGTTAAAGATCACAGATGTATCACAAACAAATTTATCCATCCTTTCTCTCTTCCCTGTCTTCCTCTTCCTTATTTAAAATTTGGAACTTTCTTACACTATAATAAATAGGTTTTGATAAACGGTCAACTGTGGCAACAATCAAATCTTTCCGAGAGCTCATAGCAACTCTGGACATCTTGTCCAAGTCTCTCAACTCAATTGGATCCCCTTCAAATACTGGAAATATTAAGAACTTTGCTGAGTCCTTTTCAAAATCAGCACCACGCTTATAAACTCGAAAATCAATTCCATTTCCATAACCTGCTCGTACAATATAACCCCTTTTTCTTAGATCGCTGTAAATTATATACTTATGCCATAATCTTTCATCAAATTGAGTAAAATATGTAAGGATATTTTCAAAGTCATACAACATCTTATTTTTATCGTTACTTTCCCACAATAAAATTCTACTTCTTTCGCATAGAAGTAGGGCTTCAATAGGACCAATTGATAAAATTTCTTGACCATTACTATTTTTTTCAATAGTCCCAATATAAGATGTGCGATAAAATTCTTCAATACCCTTTTTATCAGTAATAATTACTTTATCTTCTTCAATTATTCCCTCTAATTGAACTTTCTCAGTTTTTTCGGGTAAATCTTCTGTCATATAACATATATTATGAATAAATTATAATTAATGAATTTATCCCTCTACTTTTCTCAATTATACTTTTTATTAATTTAAAAATAATGAATATAATAAAAATGATTTCTAAACTATTTAGTGAACAATGTTAAAAATTAATCATTTAAAAGGGGGAGTGAGAAATAAAATGTACTCCCTTTATTCCTACCTTCAGATTCCATCCAAATTTTCCCCCCATGGGATTCTACAATTTTTTTTGAGATATATAACCCCAAACCTGTTCCGTCGATTCCTAAGTCAAGACCTTGGCCATAACGTTCAATTTTACCAAATTGTTGAAAGATTTTCTCTTTTTCTTCTTCAGTGAAACCTATCCCATTATCCTTAATTGATACAATTACAAAATTTTTAGTTAACTCTGTTCTTATCTCTATCCATTTACCTGGGGGTGAGTATTTAATAGCATTTGTTAGTAAGTTTGAAATCACATCATGAATTTCTTCTTTTTCAAATTTAGTAATTATTGAATCGTGAATTTCCGTATTTATTGAATGACTCCTTTTCGCGGATAAAGGATGTAATTCTTCTAAACAGAAATTAATTAAAAAAGATAAATCTTCTCTTTCGAGTTTAGGTTTCAGATCTGGGGATTCCAATTTGGAAGTGTGTAAAAGGTTATTAATTATTGCTTGCAATCGTTCACAACCTTTATCAATTTCTTCTAAATTTTTAATAATCTTAGGACTTAACTCTTCTGAGTACATTGTTAATATTAGATCTGCAAAACCTTTGATTGAAATTAATGGAGTTTTTAATTCATGAGAAGCTCTACGCAAAAATTCAGACTTTATCGTGTTTAATTCTTTTTGCTTTTGTTCCATTTGTTTTGTTTCCGTTATATCTCGTACTATTGCCCATATTCTATAAGGATCACCTTGATCATCATGTATAATCCAGAACCTAACACTAATTGGAATAATTGAACCATCTTTTCTAATAAGTTCCTTTTCATAAATTTTACTTTCATCTTCTGATAATTGAGTGAATGTGACTTCATCCTCTTTCTCATGCCAATTCGATGGCGTAATTTGGCGGTTATTCTTTGCTAATAGTTCATTCTTTGAATATCGAAGCATTTTAAGAAAAGCCTCATTAACTTCGATAAATTTACCTTCCATATCTGTTGAATAAATCCCATCGGTGCTAGATTCAAATAAAGTACGATATTTATCTTCAGATTCTTTTAATAGTTGTTCTGCTATTTTTCTACTAGTAATATCGGTTATGTATGCAAAAGAACCTTTATATTGGTGATCTTCATTCATAATTGGAGCTGCTCTCACTTCAGAATACATCAATGATCCGTCTTTTTTCACTAACTGAACCTCATAAGTCTCTTTAATACCCTTTTCTCTTTTATTACGATTTCCTTCTATCAATGTTTCCATTGAATCAGGAATGAAAGAATGGAGATTTTTACCAATCATTTCATATCTATTATAACCAAGCATCTCACATATTCTTGGATTAACAAAAATTGTGTTTTCATTCTCGTCTAAAGCCCATACTCCCTCTTGTGCATCTTCAACTAAATTTCTATATTTTTCTTCTGATTCTTTTAACCTCTGTTCAGCTTCTTTCTTCTCTGTAATATTTCTTGAAATAAATATAGCTCCTTTAGGTATACTATTCTCTTTCAAGAAAGTACCTTTTGTCTCTACCCAAATGTAGTGTCCATTCTTATGTCTAATTCTATATTCATCTAGCATTTCTCCTTCGAGCATTCCTTTTTTAGTAGCCTTAGAGATAAATTTAAGATCATCTGGATGAGCAAAATCTCTTGGTCGTTTTTTAAGGACCTCATCCTCGGTATATCCTAGTTCATTTAAATAAGCATTCTTATTAATGAATTCATGTACAAAATTCTGATTCAGAATTGCAATTAAATCTTTTGTGTTGTCAGTTATTAATTTGAATTTTCTCTCTGCTTCCATTAAATTTTGTTCAAGTAAATATTTCTCAGTAATATCCATTGCGGTTCCTTCTACCAGCAACGTCTTTCCATCTCTTTCTCGAATTAGATGTGAGTCAATCTGCAAATAAATTGTAGAACCGTCATGTTTAGTAATTCTCACAGGGAAGTCTTTAACATATCCATTTTTCTCTAATTCTTTATAGTATTTACTCTGTGCTTTAGTATCAGAGAAAAACTGAGATGCTGGAGATCCAGTTAAATCAATTGACTTATCTATTCCAAGAATTCTATTTAGAGAAGAATTATGAAACAATAATTTACCTTTTAATTCTCCTCTGAAATAAACGATATCTAGATTATTTATTATCTTTTGGAATTCTTTATTTGAAAAGATATCACCATTATTTATTCTATCCAAATTTCGTCATCTCAGAAGAAGTTTTACTAAATATTCTTTAAATATTAAAATATTAATCTACAAGTATATTAGTTTTTCTTAAATTGTATAAGTCGTTTCAATATCATACACAAAAAAAGACCCATAATATTAAATTATCCAATAAAAAACTTGACATAAATGAAGGAATTACAAATTACACTATTAAAAAAGCTAGATAGTGTTCGAAAATTGGTTTTTTTAGGGATTGGAGAAGAAAAATTAAGTGATGATGGTGTTGGACCCTATATTATTAGTGAGTTGTTGAAGTATTCAAATGAAAAATTTTTATTCATTAACGCTGGTATCGATCCGATGAGTAGAATTGATGATATTGTACAATTTCAACCATCTCATCTTGTTCTATTAGATACATGTACTTTAAATAAACCTCCTGGGACGGTCGCTTTAATTGAACGAGAACATATTAAAGAATCTGTTCCAATATCATCACATACCATTCCAATCCATATAGTTGTTGATTTATTAATTGAAAAATTACATGATTTAAATGTTTTCATGATAGGAATAGTCCCAGAGAGTCTTGAAGGATTTTCAGAGTTGAATTTGTATAAAGAAGATGAATTCTCGTTAGAGGAGCGGAGTGAGCATGAAGACCTTCCTTTTTTTGAATTCAATCTCACAGATACTATCCAAAAAGTAGCTCATCAGATTATTGAAATTATTATGGAAATCATGCAGAAGCTTTAAATTATTAATCTGTACTTTCTGAGCTTTTCATTGAATATTCTATTATTATTTCAATTGTCCTTGAGATATTTTCTTGTTCTTCAAGGCTTAAATCCTTCTTAAAAC
>JAHPYZ010000036.1:30961-44264 GCA_019058425.1 Promethearchaeota archaeon | reverse complement strand
ATACTGATGTTAGACGGAAAAGTTGGAGCCGATATAGAAATTCAAAAAATTGATGGAAAGATATTTGATGAAGTTTTAGTGGCAGGTCGTCTAAGAGAATTCGATTATATGATAATTGCTACGCATTTTAAGGGCCATGCAGGAGGAGGGTTTGGAGGATCAATAAAGAATCTTGGCATTGGGTGTGTGAGTAAAGGTGGCAAAGTAGAAGCACACACAGGGAAAACTTTTGAATTTGTTTTTGATAATTGTAATCCAGAATGTAAAAATTGCATTAATATATGCCCTACAAATGCTTTATCAAAAGATAAAAATAACAAGCTAGTATTTAATGAAAATGAATGTAGATATTGTTATATGTGTGCTTCAGTATGTAAAGATAAAGTAATTAATATTGGTAGTGTCCCTCGTGATGTTTTTGCTACCCAAATGGTTGATAATGCCAAAGGAGTAGTTGATTATTTTGGAAAAGATAAAATCTTCTATATAAATTATGCAATAGATATCACATACCAGTGTGACTGTACTGGAGGTTCAGATATCCCGTTTGTTCCGGACATTGGAGTTTTAGCATCTTTAGATCCAGTTGCTTTGGATCAAGCAACTGTAGATCTTATACATAAATCTTCAATATCTCCTAATTCTGTTCTAAGTGAAGTAGAGGGTATTCCAACCCAAGGACCTCATGAGTGGTTTTCACATACTCCTCGTTTTGATCAAGAAAATGGAGAAATGGATTTTAGCGGAAAAGAATCAAGACATTGGGAATTACAATTACAATTAGCCGAGGAAATTGGTTTAGGAACAAGAGATTACAATTTAATTGAAGTAGAAATTGAATCTAAAAATTAAATTTTATTTTTATTTTAATTAATATTTTTAATATTCTTTGAATAGCTAGTAATTTTACCATAAGAAAAAATATATACTGTTTATAGTAATCATAATTTTTCTCAGTGTTATTAAGTTTCAAAACTCTCTTCTTGATCTGAAGAACTCAAGTATTCTTTTGAAGATTTCTCTAAATAAGTAATCCTTTTTTCTAAAATAGTCAATGTTTCAATAATATTATTCAATACTTTGTTAGTCTCTCTAATTTCATATTGAAAATCACCAATTTGATTAAGTACAAACGAGATCACCTTTGATTCTTTAACTGGATTTATTAGCCAATTGATAATATTTTGTAGAAATTTTCTATTATCCATAGAATTTATGCCGATTCTAGAATTTGAAGTAAATAGATCAACATCACCAATTGCTACGACCTTTCCTTGACCAAATTCAGTATATGCTGCGAGAATGTGTTTTTTCTCTTCTTGTTTTGTCCATTCTTCAGCTGTATTATTATAAACCTCAGACCAAACAGAATTTTCATTTGACTGTAATAGTATTTTTGCTTCTTTACTCAAATTTAAAGAACAAGCACCACCAATTATCATTTCTCTTAAATTTTTTGTCATTTGATGTTTTAAAAAATCTTGTATGTGTAAAATACTTGTACAGTTTTGATTTGACTTATTTTTTTCTTTAATCAAGTTTTTCTCGAAAAATATGCCAAATTTTCCAGCGAGATCATTTAAATTCGTTTTTTGGAGATAGTCTGAACCGTACTCACTTAAAATGATTAATCCTCCTCCACTTCTAACATGATCAACAATGTGTTTTATTTCTAAACTTGAAAAGAAATCATCAATTGGATTACCGATAACAATAAGATCAATATTTTCTAAGGTTTGTTTTGATATTTTTCCATTCTCATTCTTTTTAATCTTAAGATCTAATTGCTTTAAAAGATTCGAGAAATCCTTAAATTCCTCATCGTCGATATTTAGCATTTCATTGTGAGCAAGATCAAAGAGTACATTTTTTTTTAGCATTGTTCCTATATCCTAAGTGAAAGAGATTTTAGCTGATTTTAAAAAACCGCTAATTTAATATTAACTATTTAATAAAATAGGTTTATGACTTACAAGAAAATTCGTATATAAAAATCATTCCTTATCTATTTTAATTACGTTCTCGCCTACCAAAAATTTTTTAAACTGTATATAATACAGTTTATTGGATCATTTTTATGGAAGTAAATGGAAAAAAATGTCAAATAGAAGATGATGATGAATAATACAATCGCTGTTATAGGTTTATCGTGGGGTGACGAGGGAAAGGGTAAATTTGTTGATTATATAGCCCAAAAATCGGATATTGTTGTAAGGTATAATGGAGGAAATAACGCAGGGCATACAATTGTTGCAAATGGGATTAAATATAAATTCAAATTAATGCCATCTGGTGCTCCCCTAGAAAAAGAATGTGTGATAGCAAATGGTTGTGTAGTCGATCCAAAGGTATTACTTGAAGAGATTGAAAATCTAAAGAATTTAAATAAGCAAATTAATTTAAAACTGAGTTCCACCGCTCATGTAATTTTTCCATTTCACCGTATTTTAGATGGATTAGAAGAAAAAACAAAAGGAAATTATGCAGCAGGAACCACAAAAAGAGGTATTGGTCCTACTTATTCTGATAAAGCAGCTAGATGGGGTATAAGAATCTTTGATTTAGTAAATCCAGAGATTTTAAAGCCAAAATTAGAAAAACTTTTTAAAATTAAAAAAGAACTCATAAATATTTACGACCCGAGTTGGAATGTTAATTTTGAAACCATTTATGAAGAATATAAAAAATATGGGGAACAACTAAAGCCTTATGTAATTGATACAGCGTTTTATTTGAATAAAGCTGTTGATGACGGAAAACATATTCTTCTTGAAGCAGCTCAAGGCAGTTTACTGGGTTTAGACCATGGTTTCTATCCTTTTGGAACATCTTCTAATGCAAATGCATTAGGTATATCGTCAGGGACTGGAATCCCCCCAAAAAATATTGATAAAATAGTCGGTATAGTAAAAGCATATACTTCTCGTGTTGGAGAGGGAAAATTTCCAACGGAATTATTTGATGAAACTGCTGATAAAATAAGAGAACAGGGCCATGAATATGGAACAGTAACTGGAAGACCTCGTAGAGTAGGATGGATAGACCTTTTTAATATTAAATATGGTATTATGATAAATGGTGTCGATAAGATTGTTATCACTCTATTAGATGCTTTAGAAGGGATAAATCCAATTAAGATGTGTACCGGCTATGAGTTAGAAGGGAAAACATTAGAAAGTTGGCCAATCCAATCAGAAACGATTGAAAATTGTGAACCAATTTATAAGAGTTTTGATGGTTGGGAAAAAAAAACTAGAGAGGAATGGTTAGATATTGCTAAAAAAGGTTATGATGCTCTTCCAGAAACAATGAAGATATATATTCGAGCAATTGAAGACGAACTTAAAATAAACATTGCTATGGTTTCTATTGGCCCAGATAGAAGGGAGACTATTGTAATAGAAGATATAAATTTTTAATTTTCTTCTAATCTCAATTTTTTATTATTTAAAGCATAATAAACCAAAACGATATACAAAGTCGTTGGGTGGCCATTCTATATCGAAATTTAAATTCTTAACAGTTTGGGTTACTTCAATCCCAACTGCTTCCATTGAATACCTCTTTTTATTTGGATATCGACAAGGATTACCTTCATCATAAGTACATCCTCTGTCTTTTTCATTGGAGCATATCCTGCAAAAGCCATCCCATAAGATAAGTTTTTCTTTATAGGAGTTTTGCATTTCGTTAATGAAATTTAAGATTTCTTGTTCTAGCTTATCGCGTAAGATATTTTTCATGAAGAATGCGTTTCGTATACTTTCTTCACTCCTTTTAGGATGCTTTACTATCATTTGTTTGATATATTTACTCAAATCATATTTAATATAAACAAGGATAAATCTTTGATATTTTGAGACTTTCTTTTCTAAATATGGAGCTTCAGGTGGACAAGCCCAGGAATGTCCATAATTAGGGCATTTAAAATTAGGAGTGACACAATAAGTTTGCACCTTAGGATTAAATCTTATATCCTCTAATTTTATTTCAAGAAATGGCAAAAAAGTTTCCAACTTTAATTTTGTAAAGTAAAAAATTCAATTAATTAAAATCTTTTTTCCATCTTAAATTAATTCCTACTTCCAATCATCAATCAACAAAAAAAGGGAATTTTTTTTAATTAACAAACAATACATTTGATCATTACGAAGTATCAATTAAGAATTACAGCTTGATGTGAACTTAATGAAATTAAAACAAGATAAAAAAAAGAATTTATTAGATGCAGCAAACAAATTTCATTCAGAAGTTTTAAGAGGCTCGGATTTGCTTCATGAAAGTATTAACGATCTTATTAAGGGGAAATTGGATAAAACAAAATTAGATAATGTAATAGAATGTGAGCATATAGCAGATAATGCAAAAGAAGAATATATAAATATACTTTATCAAGATAAGAGAGCGCTTCCTTTCTTGGTAGAAGATCGATATCGATTAATTAAATATTTAGATATTGTTTCAGATGACTCAGAAGAACTAGCTCGTGGGTTGAAAGTTTTTCCTTTTGAGTTATACGATGATATTAAAGAGAAGATGCAAATTCTCAATGATATATATGACAAAACTATAGAATTGCTTATCGAAATGATAACATTAATGGAGACTGATTTTAAAACTGCTTATGATAAGTCATTTGAGATTGAAAAACTTAAAAGAAGTGCTCGTGAAGCTAAGTATAACATATTAGACATAATATATCAAAAGTCTAAAGCGAGATCTCTTCAAGTGTATCTAACATCAAAAATTTGCATTAAAATCTTTGATATGATAAAGAGAGCTGAAGAAATAAGTGATTTCCTAAGAAGTCTAATCGTAAAATATCCAAGTAAATAATCAAAAAGTAAATTAAAAAACGGAGAAAGATAACAATGGATCCTTCTATGATAATAATGTTATTTTTAATAGTTTCCATCGTAATCGCGATAGGGATTGGTGGAAATGACGAAACTATGGCTCCACTTTACGGATCAAGAATTCTTAATATGAAACATATCTTAATTTTAGCAACGCTTTTTGCTATTACAGGTGCTATTTTTTTAGGAGAAGGAGTTGCAAAATCAGTAGGTGATAAAATCCTATTAATAGACTATGGAACAACTGGTATTAGTCAGAATGCTGTTGTTATGACAATTTTAATCTCAACAGCTATTTGGTTAATATTATCTAGCGCTTTAGGACTTCCAATTTCCTCAACTCATTCTACAATAGGGGGAATTATTGGTTTGGGAATGATGTTAGGAAATGTGGGCGGTGTAAATTGGAATACAATATTAGGAATGAGTATTTGGTGGTTAATGTCTCCAATAGTAGGATTTTTTGGAACTTACTTCGTTGCTAAAATACTATATAAGTATAAATTTAAACGTTTAAACGGCTTTCAAGACTATGAAAGAACAGAGAAGATCTATACCTATATAATTTTAATTGTAATATGCGTTACTGCGTTCTCAAGAGCAGGAAATGATTGTTCTAACGCAGTAGGAATAGTTGTAGGCGTCGGGGATAATATAAATATAACTGCGCTACTCGCCATTACTGGTATTAGTTTAGCAGCAGGAATAGTGGTCTTAGGTAGAATTGTAATTAAAAGTTTAGGTAAAATGACTGAACTTCGCCCAAGTACAGCATTCGCAGTACAAGTGCCAACTGCAACTGTCATGCTTCTTGGAACTATTCAAAAAATTCCTCTTTCTGGTTCGCACTTACTTGTAGCATCATTGGTAGGTTTATCAAAAGCGAGTAATACTCCAATGAAAAAAGGATTATGGAAAATAGTTGCGATTTGGTTATTAACCTTTCCTATGTCAGCAATCTTCGCAATCATTTTATACTTTCCGATTAGTAATTTTGTTTAACTTATTTTTTTTTCTAATATTTTTGATTCAACTTTAGATTTTAGAAAAAGTAGCGTCACTAATAAATAAAAAAAGTTATCTTAAGACCGATTTTTCCATATATGTCCAGTATAACAAGGAACAGGAAGATCTTTCATTGTTAATAGCCCTATTTTTGCTTCCATTATTCTAGGAATCAAATTAACAACCATAGCAGCAGTTCCAATATCACCGTGAATTCCACCAATAATTTTTTGATGTATGTTAGGAATACCTTCTATTCCTACACTATCAAATTCTTCATGTTCTCCAGCATAAGCTACAAAATCTAGAAAAATTATGTCCATATCTCTGTATTTTGCTATAGCTTTACTTTGTAAACCACAAACATATCCCTTTGGAACTATTTCACCATAAGATGTAGTAAATTCTTTTTCTGAAATTATTTCTTTTGGAGGGAATTCGGAAATTTCATCGTATTCTAGACCTAGAGCGGCTACAATCATTTGAATGGATTGTGTTAAGCCTACATGACCCGTTATTTCCTTATTACTAATTTTTTGATGAAATTCTTCAATTGTCAACCCAGTGCCGATTTTACGTTGGAATGACTCCCTTCTTTTTGCTGAATTCATCATTCTCGTTACTCTAATTGATTTTACTTCTTGACAGGGAGCTGAAATGACAATTGGCAATAAATCCATAAGATACCCTGGATTAATCCCAGTTCCAACAATAGATACATTATGTGATTTTGCTAAATCATCTAATTCGCTAGAGAGTTGAGGGTAATATTCGAAAGGATAAGATAATTCCTCACAAATAGAAATGATATTACTTCCAGATTTAACGGCGTGCTTGATTAATGGAGCAACTTTATCCAATGAAGATGATGTAGCAATAACTATAACATCAACTTTTTCTTTAGTGAGCACCTTTTCTAAATTAGAGTGAATAATAATTTCAGATTTATCCTTTATATCAAGAAATTCACTTAAATTCTGACCTACTACCACTGGATTAATATCAATAGCTCCTCTTAAATTAATGTTTTTACGCTTAATTAGGAGATTTGTTATTAATTTCCCCATAGGTCCCAATCCAACTTGTATAACATTAAATTCTTTACCCAAAAAAACTCACTTTCCTATTTATTTTATAAAAGATATTATTCCAAAATTGTACTTTTCCTTTATTTTTTGTGAAAATTTTAATTAAATCGCGATTGAGAAACTGGAAACGCAATCTCTTCTACAACTTCCTGAATTTTTTCTAGATGTTCCTGAGTATGGGCCATTGAAATTGAACCTAAACCATGTAAACCTGAAATATTCCGATTGAATAGTGATAATTGAAGGAGAGCCTCTCGTTTCTTATCCTTGAATTCAATTATCTCTCTTAATGAAGGATTCTCAATCCATTTTGAGAGTGCGTGAAGCATAATTACTGATTTATAACCTCTTGCAATAAGGGGTAACTTTTCTTCACTAAAATACTGATTAAGATTAAATAACAAAGTGTTTCCTTCTTTATTTATTCGAGAATATTCTTTTTGAGATTGATCTAATATCTCTATAGTTTTTAATCCTGCTATCATACTTAATGGATATCCAGAAAAAGTTCCTCCTCCTATTAATACTTGATTCTCTACTTCAGGACTAGAACGCTCAATTATCTCTTTTTTTCCACCTATGGCTCCTATTGGCATACCTCCACCAATAATTTTTCCCATCGTTGTTAAATCTGGTATAATATTAATATCGGTTTGAAACAAAGCATTGGTGAAACGGTATCCAGTAATAACTTCATCAAATATCAATAATATATTATGCTTCTCAGTCTCTTCTCGTAATCTCCTTAAAAAATCTTGTTCAACTTGAAATCCCCCTCCACCTCCTAAAACGGGTTCTAAAATTATAGCAGCTAAATCATCTTTATTATTCTTAATTAAATCAAATATCTTATCATCATTGATTTCAAAAGTTAAGATTCCTGCTTCCTTTGGAGTTTTTAGCCCAGGAGAATAATTATCACTGTTTAGACTTCCTACAGCATAATAAAGTGTATCATTAGCTCCATGCCATCCTAATCCAGCTTTAGCTACAAGTCTTTTGTTAGTAAATGCTCGTGCAAGTCTAGTAGCATACATTGTAGCTTCTGTTCCACTTGTACAAAACCTTATTTTTTCAATTCCAGGATTTCTTTTTACAACACGTTCTGCTAACTCAACTTGATATTCTGTATTTGTACCAAAATGCCATCCATAGTTCAGATACTTTTTAATAACTTCTTGGACTTCTGGAGGATTATGACCAAGTATCATTGCAAAGTGACCATTCCAACAATCTATATACTCTATACCATCAATATCTGTAAGATAAGGGCCAAGAGCGGAATTAATGAAAACGGGGAAGGCTCCAATAATTGGGAGCCCAAATGTACGAATATTATGAGAAATCCCTCCCGGTAGAAATTCAAGAGCTTTTTGCCAAATATTTCTTGATTTTGGCCTATTTTTTTGAAATATACTTAATTCGTCTTTTAAAAACATCTAAATCAATAAGAACTATTATGTAATTTTTATTAACAATTAAACCAATAAAATTTTAAGGTTATTCCAAATTTTTCCAATATCAAAACTGATATTTATTCCATAGTTAAAGTTTATATGTAAAATTAATTAATTTAAGTTTATAACTATGGAGCCCAATTATGATGAAATAATCGATTTTACTGGAGAGAAATTCAATAAGGTTTCAATACCTTGTTCAGTTGTTTGGATCATAATCTTTATCGTAGCTTTTATAAATGTAGTTTCAATGATTTTATTGCCTAATTCTTACACTAGCATGTATTTAAGTCTAATCGTAATTGGAGTATTTCTAATATACTATTCTTATATTGTAACAAAAAATCCAGGAAAGATTAGAAAATTCTCAATATCAACTGAGGATATCCAATTGTTATTACCTAACGTCCCTCTTTTTACAATTAAATGGTCTGAGATAGAGGAAATTGAAATTAGAATGAGAATGCTCGACTTTAAACCATTTTGTAGGTATGACATTCATTTTTTAAATCAAAAATCGGAGAAAGAATGTAATATCAGCATGTTGGATTTCCATAAAGAAAAAATTGATCAAATCTTACTTCTATTAAAACATTATGCAAAACTAATGAAGAAACATTTTACTGCTGTTAAAGAAACGAACGTCTCTGGAGTAATTCTGGTTGAAAATTTAAAATTATAAAGAGATTACTCAATTTTAGCTCCGCATGTAGGACAATTTGATCCAGAAGTTATTGTTGCGCCACAAATTTTACATAAACGTAATGTTGATTTACCCCTTCTTCTTGGTGGTTTTAAAGCAGTTATGGATATTTGCTCATCAGGTGCTTGGACAGCTTCAGGAATATCTGCTGCTACATCCGTTTTTGAACCTTTTTTAGATATTGTTATTTCTCGACCAAAAAATCCTCCAAGTTTGACTTTCTTTGTTTCTGCTGTTGGTTCTTGTTCTATAATCTCCATAGGTTCTTCTTCTACGAATTCTTCTTCAGGTTCTTCTATTATGGGTTCTTCTATTACAGACTCTTCTATTTCAGGCTCTATAATAGGCTCAGCCAATTCTTCAGGCAATTCTTCTTCTAGATCTTCTTCATATATCATATTTACAAATTCTTCATCAAGTTTCAAAAGAGTTTGGCAGTTAATACATCTGAAAATGTGCTTAAAGCCTATATTTTTTGCTAAAGAATATTTTGCAGCACAACAACTATGGTATTTAGCATTACAATTAAAACATTTGTGTATCTCATCTGAATGTGCCTCACAAATGGGACACAGCTCTTGTTCGCAAATATCACATATTTCTTGATCATCTGGAGAGAGACTAATGAGATCTACGGCTAATCGTTCATAAAAAATCTGATCTTCAGTCAAAATTTGTTCAGGTTCATCAGTTTTAATAATCTTAAATTCCTTTTTGTTCTGTGTTAAGGATCCTAAAATATTTTGAAGAAGTTTCTCATTGGGGCAATAAAAGGTGCCTCCATGGGTTTCACTAGAAATAACTCTAAGTTTTACATCATCTTCATAGAATTTTTCCTCTCCAACTCGGACGATGTCAATAAAAGCTGAAAATTTCTTCGCTTTAATTAATAAATCATATAATGCATTGTAATAATCCTCAGATAACTTGCTCGGAGTATCTGAAATTATTATTACACGATAATTTTTTCTTTTTTCACGACTTTTTCTAAAAATATAAGCAAGAATCTCATACAATCCATTTTCTAAATAGCTTTTTTCATTTTCTCGAGTTTCCCAAGCCTCATCTATTGTGTCTACTACTGTTTCTGTATCTTTTAAATCATAAATATTTATAGGATTTCCATTCTTTTGAAATAATACTACTCCGTAAGAAGTTAATGCGTTGAATTTATCTTTTTCTTTCATAAAAGCATTAATTGCCTTCGTAAGGGATTTTTTCTTTAAGAAATCAGTAATTAAATCAATGTAGAAAATAAATTCTTCAGAATTTACAGCTTTAGATTTTGGCAACATTTTTAGCATCGATAGTAAAACTTTAAAAGAATAATATCAGAAGTTTTATTTATTTTTATTGATATAACTAAATCCAGTTATTTTTTTTTTAACAATATTGTGATTTTCTTCGTTTTTATTAAGAGATAATATTATAGATATATTATAGAATTTAGTTTCTTGACTAATTTTGCTCACAATCTGCTCCCACAATTTGAACATGAGATCCTTTGAGGCCCATTTTGCGTTCCACATTGAGAACAAATAATAAAACTCGGTTTTTTTGTTGGTTTGCTACTATCTAGAGATATTGTATCCTTTGGTATTAATCCATCTCCCTTTCGAATTTTGGACTCTATCTTCGTTGTTGATGTAGTAGCTCTTTCATAAACTATTTTATCTCCAACTTTTTTCACCGTAAAGACTTTTCCAAAGAATCCTCCAATTCTGATAGTTTTAGGGGGTTCACCTTTTGAAACACTTTTACTGACCTCTATAGAAGCTTCAACTTTTGGTTCTGGAGGAATTTCTAATACAACTTCTGGTTTTTGAGCGATTTCTTCTGGTAAGTCTTGCAGGACTTCTTTTTCCATATATTCTTTCACTGTATCCCCTTCAACTTCATCAGATAATTCGATAATTTCATCCTCATCTATTTTTAGTAATAAATCACATGAAGGGCATCGAAAGATATTAGGAATACCTATGTTATGATTAATAGTATAATTTGTCACGCAACAATTATGAAAAGCTGTATTACAATCTTCGCAAATTGATGGAATATCATGAACGTCTGTACAGACAACGCATACTTCCTCTTCACAAAAATGACAAACTAGATGCATTTCACTAGATTTTATCAAGGGTTTGGCTAAATAATTGAAAAAAGCATAGTCTTCTTTAGAAATCCTAATTAGTTCTGATTTATCTGTAAAAGTAGTGACGAATTGCTTTGTTTTAACTAGTTTCTTAATTATATCAGTAAATCCTTTTTTATCTTTGATATAAAATATGCCGCCCTTAGTATCTGATGCTAAAACGTTCAATTTTACATCATCTTTAAAAAACCGTTGGTCTTCTTTAGAAACTCTTATGATGTCTATAAAAGTTGGAAAATTTTTAATTTTCGATACTAAATTAAATAAGGCTTCTTGATATTCAGCAGATAAATCTGAGGGTGTATCGGTAATTACTATAATTCTATTAAACTTAGACTTTTTTCTCACAGTCTCAGCGATATATGAAAAAATATAGAACAACCCATTTTCAAAATAACTTTTTGCTTTTGGTCGGCTCTCCCAATTTTCTTCAATTGAATTTGAAATTACGTCTGAGTCTTTCTTATTATTGATAAAGATTGGATTTCCTTCTTCTTGAAATATCAAGAGTGAGTAATTAGCTTTATTGTTTATTTTGTTTTTTTCCTCAACGTAATATTTAATTGTTTTTATGATTTCTTTTTTTTTCAAAATCTCTTTTGTTAAATCCAAGTAAAAAAAAATATCTTCAGCCATAGCAATCACATTAATTTATTATATTTCAATTAGTATCAAAAATATTATTAATTAAAAATATTATTAATTAACATAATTTATATCTTTATATCAATTAGTGAAAGTTTTGTGAAATAAGTGGGTGTAGAATGAATGGATGACTTTCTAAGAAAAATACAACTATCTGAATACGCGATAGAGATATATCTGAAATCAATAGGTAAATTTCCACTCTCATTTTATGAATTATTTTCAATAGTTCCAAAAGCAAGTCCTGAAGAATTCAATAAAAGTCTAAATGACCTTATAGATGCTGGTTTATTAGCTAAACTCACTTCAGAAAAACAAGAAACTATCATTCATTATTCAACTCTACCCCCAATTCTCCCAATATTAAATTACTATCACAATATTAACGCGAATCTAAAAAATATCAAAGAATCAATTCAGGAGTTAATGATAAATACAGTGAATGACATTTTTCGAGAAAATAAAACGATTGAGTTAGATAGTATTGTTGAAGCATTTCAAGAAATACGGAATGATATTGATGAAGATTCTATTATCCAAAAACAAGAAGTTGAAGATATTGTTGAAGGAATGGAAGAGCTAAAGGATATTAAAAAGAAAGTTTCTGATCTCCATCAACAAATTAAGAGTGTTACACAAACCAAGTTTTCTGATTTAATCAAAACCGTTAACACTCTTAAAACTGAAATCATAGATAATATAAATTCTATGGAATTTAAACGGCATAAACCAGAAATCCTTTCTCTTATTGAGGAATCATTTAAGGATAAATTCAACAATATGGTCGGAGAATTTACTAATAATTTACATGAATTGATAGAAAAAGAGTTTGATAAAACAATTGAACCTATGGAAAGTACCATAGAATTGACTTTTCAATACCAAAATGATTTCAAAATGCTTTTACTTGGCATGTTGACTAATTTTGAAACAAAAATGAATAAAATTCATGAACTCCTTAAAGAAAATCAAGAGGAGTTGTCACCTGCTATGAATGCGCTTGAATCTAATATCACCGAAAATTTAAACGCAATTATCCAACATTCAATTAATGAAATCTCAAATTTAAATAAGCCCATTGAAGATGTAATGCAGAATTACTTACAAAAGTTAAGCAGGATTGATAAACAACTCTTTACTAATGTTTGGATCATAAATAGTGTAACTAAGATTAATGAAATAATTCAAAATCTTATATTACATTCCAAAGAGAATCTTACAATAATCATTCCTCATCTCGAAAACCATTTAGCACTTAAACAATTTGATAAAATTGCAGGAAATTTAAAAATTAAAATCGCAGCTTCAGAAGCTCATACAAATAGTACTGTTAAAAGTTTTAAGAGCTTGAAGAATATAGTATATAGAACATACCAAAATGAAAATTTAATCGTTAT